>JANQMX010000045.1 GCA_028279885.1 Rhodovibrionaceae bacterium
TTCCAGGCCAACCGCGCAAGGTGCAAGAGAGGCGAAAAACTTCACCACCTCCCCCCGACGCAAGCGACGACGCAGAACAGGACGCTCCGCCGCGTCCACCCCGTGCAGCTGGAAAACACTCTTCGACGTATCCATACCGATGCGTGTAACCTCGACCATGGACGGTCCCCTCCGTTTGAGTTGTCGATGAACTCACTCTGGCACATCCGATGCCGTCGGGGGCCGTCCACAACAACATCCATCGGCCTGCGCCTGATGTCTGAATTCCGTGCCCAGCCCACCCGTGCCTTCGGCAACTCGCTGCGCGAGCCCGGCTCGCTGTCGCGTCCGGGATGACAGCCTGTGCCTGAAGCGACCAATGAGAGAAAGAGGCTCCGAGCTTGACGCTACCCCTATCCAAACGCGAACGGGCCATCCGCCAGCGGCTCAAGAACGACCTGGTGCACTATGCCGAGGCCTGCCTGAAGATCCGCACCAAGGCCGGGCGCATCGAGCCGCTCACCTTCAACGCGCCGCAGCGCCTGCTGCACGAGGCGCTGGAAAAGCAGAAGGCCGAGACCGGCCGGGTCCGTGCGTTGGTGCCCAAGGGCCGGCAGATGGGCGTCTCCACCTACGTCGGCGCGCGCTTCTTCCACCAGGTGACCCACGCCAAGGGCCTGCGCGCCTTCATCCTGACCCACCGAGATCAGGCGACCGCCGCGCTCTTCGAGATGGCCAAGCGCTTCCACGACAACCTGCCCAGCCCCGTCTGCCCGCAGATCAAGGCGGCGAATGCGAAAGAGCTGACCTTTGGCCGCCTCGACTCCGGATACAAGGTCGGCACCGCCAAGGCCGCGGGCGTGGGCCGGGCGGAGACCATCCAGCTCTTCCACGGCAGCGAGGTCGCCTTCTGGCAGCGGGCGGAGGAGCATGCCTCCGGCGCGCTGCAGGCCGTGCCGGCCCAGCCGGGCACCGAGGTGGTGCTGGAGTCCACCGCCAACGGCCTCGGCGGCCTCTTCTATGCGCTCTGCATGAAGGCCATGAAGGGGGAGAGCGACTATCAGCTCTGCTTCCTGCCCTGGTTCGCGCATGAGGCCTACCGCCAGGTCGTGCCGGCCGGCTGGAAGCCGCCCGAGGCCTGGCACCGCTACGGCGAGCTGCACGGCCTCTCGCGGCCGCAGCTCCGCTGGGCCCACGCCAAGAACCGAGAGCTGGCCGCCGCCCGCGGCGAGGATCCGGAGCGGCCCTGCTGGCTCTTCCGGCAGGAGTATCCGGCCACGGTGGAGGAGGCCTTTCAGGTCTCGGGTGAGGGTAGCTTCATCCGGCCGGAGACGGTGCTGGCCGCACGGCGCGCACGCCTCGAGGTCGACCCCTATGCGCCGCTGGTGATCGGCGTCGACGTGGCGCTGGGCGGCGGCGACCGCACCTGGATGATCAGCCGCAAGGGCAGGGTCGCCGGGCGCCATTTGAACGAGCGGATGGACAGCAGCGACAGCATGGAGATCGCCGGGACGCTGGCCCGCATCATCGAGCGGCTGAAGCCCGAGCGCGTCTTCATCGATGTCGGCGGCGGCTATGGCTCAGGCGTGCACGACCGCCTGGTCGAACGCGGCTATGGCCAGGTGCTCACCCCGGTGCAGTTCGGCGCACGGGCCAGCCTGGATGCCGGCCTCGGCGGGATGGGCGCGGCCGGGACGGCCGGGACGGGCGGCACGGGGGGCGGGTTCGGCGGCGCCGGCTCGCGCGACTACGCCAACAAGCGGGCCGAGATCTGGGGCGCCCTGCGCGACTGGCTGGCTGACCCGGGTGGCGCCGACATCCCCGACGAAGACGAGCTGATGACCCACATCGTCGCCCCCGGCTTCAAGCTCAACTCCAACGACCAGCTGGTGCTGGAAGCCAAGGAGAAGATCCGCGCCCGCCTCGGCCTCTCCCCCGACGGCGGCGACGCCCTGGCCCTCACCTTCGCCGAGCCCGTCCTCTCGCGGCGCGCTCAGGAAGCCCAAATGGCGGGGTGGGGCAGTCACGACGCCCCCATGACGGCCGACTGGGACCCGAGTTTGGTGTGAGGGGCACGAGAGCGGAGAACAGCTTTGAATCAGATGTTTAGCACTAATAACGGTTATTTCACTTGTTGCGTTTATTGCGTTTAGTGGTTTGTTCGTTTATATTGGTAGGCAACTAAGGAGGATGAGATGGCTATGTCTCTTGGGGCGAAGTCCCTGCAAGACGGGCTTGCGGAGGCCTTGTCCGAACGGCCGCCCACGAAAGAAGAAGTGCGCCAGGCCTCCGAGGCAGTGCGCGCCTTGGCGCCGGCACTGACGCAAGAGGGCCTGCCCATGACGGTCGCCCATGATGGCGATGAGCTGACCGTCGCGCTCTCGCCGGCGCTTGGGCAGCTTGTGCTCGATGTGCTGACGCATGTCGCCAAGGGGGAGATGGTGACGGTTGTGCCCTATGGCGCGGAGCTTTCGACCAAGGAGGCTGCCGATCTCCTCAACGTCTCGCGGCCTTTCCTTATCAAGCTGCTGGAGCGGGGTGAGATTGGCTTCCACCGCGTCGGCTCGCATAGGCGCATCGAGGCCGAGGAATTGTTGCGTTATAAGAAGATGCGGGACAGTCAACGCCGCGAGGCCATGAAGGAGCTTCAGCGACTCGGCCAAGAGTTCGACGCCGCTTGAGGCACGTCTCCGACCGCTTTGTTGTCGTACTGGATGCGAATGTCCTCTATCCCTTTCGCAAGAGAGACCTGTTACTCACTTTCGCGGAGGCTGGTCTTTATCGGGCGCGCTGGTCGCGGATTATCCTGCAGGAGTGGCGAAGCAGTCTTCTTGCCACTAAGCCGCAACTCACCGAGAGCATAGACGCTCAGATAGATGCGATGGCGTGCGCCTTTCCCGAGGCGCTGGTCGAGGGCTTCGATGACTTGATCGACGCTATCCAATTGCCGGACGAGGACGACCGCCACGTCGTCGCAGCTGCCATTGTCGCCGATGCCGAGCATATTGTGACGGAAAACCTTAAGGACTTTCCGGCCGATAGCATCGCTCGCTACGGTATAGAGGCGGTTGCTGCCGACGACTTTCTGGCCAGCACCTTCGAGCTCTACCCCTCGGACGCGACTGCGTCGCTGCGACGGATGCGAGAGGGCTACGAAAACCCGCCCATGACCCCCAACGAATTCGTTTTCGATCTGCAGAGCAAAGGTATGCCCAAGCTGGCCTCTCTCGCCAAGGCGCACTTCGAGCTGATTTGAACTGTGTCGGGCCGGGCATGATGCCCGACAACTGACAATTGAGGGCCTGGTTCAGTGTGATGGGCAGCGGCAGATGGCGCATCTCTGCCTGACGCATTGCGCTGCCTTTCATCTTGCGCCGGGCGGGCTGTGTCCTAAATGTCACAGTAGGACAAGGGCGTGCTTCTTAGGAAGGCGCCGAACGCAAAGCATGCTCGCAAGCGAGGTGCGGAAAGGACAGATGATGCAAGGAAAGTTCTATCGAAACGCCCAGCGCTTAGCGCTCAAGGCTGGGCTGGCCGCCGCCCGGGCCGGCGTCTGGGCCACCAAGGAGGGCCACGCCCTCTGCACCAAGGCGCAGGCGCGCCTGGAAGAGCTGACCCGCGCCGCGGAGCGGGCCGAAGCGGCCGAGCATCCGCATGGCTTCGGCGCCGAGAGCCCGGCTGTGCCGCCGTCGGAGTCGGTGGGCGAGGGCTATCTCGTCTGCCTGGACTGCGGCAAGCGCTTCAAGAGCCTGCACCGCCACCTCAAGAGCGCCCACGGCTTGACGACCGAGGCCTACCGCGAGAAGTGGGGCCTGCCGGCCGACTACCCCATGACCGCCCCCGCGGTGCCCCAGAAGGGCCCGGCCGGACCGGCCGCCGCGCAGCCGGCGTAAGTGGAGGCTTCTTAGGCGCTTGCGCGCCGTATGGCGCGAAAGCCTCTAAACTTCACTCCGGCTTGCCGCTGCGCTCCAGGTAATCGGCGGAGACGAACGCGACAGTCCCGTCGGCGAGGCGTAGCTCGTACCAGCCATCCTGCTCGGCGAAGACGGCGACCTGGGTGCCGCGGCGTAGCAGCGTGATCTTCGAATAAGCCGTGCCGGGGCCGGTGCGCACGTTGACGTCGCTGGTGGCGTCGTAGAGCGGCGCGCCGTAGGCCACCGGGGTCAGGCCGTCGCGCGGCCTTTGCGCCTGGCCGGAGAGGAACCAGTCGGCGAACTCGGCGTCGAGCGTGGCGGCATCGCGGCCAAGGGTTGCCTCCACCAGCCCCACCGCATGGTCGCGGGCGTCGCCCTCCAGCGTGGCGAAGCCTTGGTCGCGCATGACCTTGAAGACAAGTGCCAGCTCGCCGCGCTGCTCGAGGTAGAGCGCGAAGTAGCGCGCCGTGGCCATGTTTGCCGCTTGGCGCTTGATGTCGGCCGGGCGGCCGCCGTCTGCCATGGACTGCGCCTGCTCCGGGTCGTCGAAGAGGAACCACTCGGTGCGAATCAGCGTGCCGATGTCGGGCCGCACGTCCCACAGCTCCTCCAGCACCTGGCCGCGCCAGTTGGGCAGGCCGAAGTAGCGGTCGCCGTTGCGGCCGGAGACCTCGTAGAGCGCGGCCATGCCCTCGTCGAGCCATTGAGGCACGTCGCCGAAGCGCTCGCGCACCAGGAGGTGGAAGAGTTCGTGCAGCACCGTGCCGGCCGCCTGCTCGGGCACCGCGGCGACCACACTGGCGTCGTCGACGAAGGCGTAGCCCACCGTGGCGCGGCTGACGTCGAGGCCGTGCAGACGCTCGGCCATCTCGCTGACGTCGTAGTGGCTCTTCACCAGATAGACGGCGAGGTAGTGCGCCGGCGGCACCATGCCGTAGGCCGTTTCCAGGAAGCCGAGGTAGCGGTTCAAGGTGCGGCCGATGGCCCTGAGGTCGCTCGGCTCGTGGCCGGCTTCGCTGACCAGCAGGAAGCGCTCATGCACCAGGGCGCGGCCGTCGGGCGAGAGGCTCTCGGCCAGCGCTATAGCTGCTGCTTCCTCGCCGAGCGGGATGCGGCGGGCCAGCAATTCCTCCTTGGCCATCTCCCGCTTGCGGCGGATGGGGTAGGAGGCGACGGGCTGCTCTTCGCGCGCGGCCCAATAGAAGGTCTTGCCGAAACCGGTCATGCCGGCGGCGCGTTCCTCGACGATCTGGGTGAGGTCGCCGTCCAGGCGGGCGAGCTCCACGTCGCGGCAGCGGTCGCGCTCGCGGGAGACATGGACGCGGCTCTGGTAGGTCAGGGCGTAGGCGTAGAGCATCCAATCGAGGACGTCGCGGCCCCAGGTCACCCGCTCGGCGACGCGGCAGCCGCTGGTACCGAGCATGTAGTCGACATCCGGCCGGCGACCGTAAGGCTCCTGCCGGAAAGTGAGCAGGGCAGTCAGGGCGCCGGGATAGTCGCCGGCTGTCCAGGCCATGCGGCCGCGGTCATAGAGGCTCTCCGCCTGAGTGGCCGTGGCGGCAAGGCACCAAAGCGCGGCCGCACAGGCGACCGCGTGCAGCAAACGGGTCATTCTACGCCTCCTTCGCTTGGTGGTGCGGGCGGGCTGCCCGCGGGCGCGCCGAAGAGCCGCCGCTCCTCCGCATCGGGCGGAGGGCGCTGTCCGGCGTCGGGAATCTCGGTTGGCATCACGTTGGCAGGTGCAGGCGCGGTGATGGTGGCCGGTCTGTCCAAGTAGGTGTTGATGTCGCGGGTCTCGACACCGAAGGGGACCCAGAGGGTCAGCGCCATCAGGGCAGTGCCGAGCACGGCGAGGACGATGCCGGGCGAGGAGGTGGCAAGCGCCCCTTTGAGCTGGTCCGAGGCCAGCTCAAAGGTGGTGGGCGCTTCCTGCAGCCGCCCCAGAATGAAGGCGGCGCCGACCAGGGCGATCAGCATGCCGGTGATGAAGCCGAGCTGCCGCGTCCAGATGCGCCCCAGCATGGTGGCATTGGCTTGGTGGTAGCGGCGCTGAAGCGCCTCGGCCTCGAGCAGCGCCAGTACCTTGAAGCGGACGTAATCCGGATGGTTCAAGGCGTCCGCGGGTGCGCCTTCCTCCATCTCTGTGAAGTGCATCGCGAGGTCGAGGGGGTCGTGCGCTACCTCGTCGTAGAACTCGCGCAACTCGAAGACACTCATGACGGCGAAGAAGATCGCCGCGAGCACGAGGAAGGCGGCCATCAGCGGGAGCAGCGCGCGCTGCCAGGCTGCGCGCTCAGACTGTTCGGGTCCGATCTCGCCCGTTGCCCGAAGCTCGGTCTGCCGCTCCGGCTCGTCACCTGTTTCGAACTGAGATACCGCCATTCGCCCGGTCCCCCAGGGTCATGCCCCCGGTTGTCTGTCGGTAAGCAGCCAGTCTGGGCTGCAGGAGCGCGGGGCTCAACCGCACTGGTATGGAATCCACACAACGAGCGTCCGAAAGCGCTGAGATCGGCCTATTTGTCCTATTCCAGTCACAGCGATTGTTGGCGCTCACCCGCTATGCGGCTCCGGTCTCCGCTATCCGAAAAAGAGAGACCGGAGTTTCGCAGCCTTTGCTCGCCATCGAGACGGGTCACCTGCAGCCGCTGCAGGGCCTGGCAGGTCCTGCTGCTGATGGGCGTGACGGGGCCGTGCGTCTCGGGCCCGCCTGTCTTTCAAGGCTTCCAAGGCGTTATGGACCGCACCTGCCCGGGTGATATCGAAGAGGCTCATGGTCCTCTCCATCCGCTGCGCGGCGGCGGTGTTGCCGTCGTGCGATGGAGACAAGGCTATTGGCCGTGCGTCATAGCTCCGTGGAGCCGACGCCAACTCAGCGTCAATTCTGGGTTTTGCCCCGCTTTTTGGCCGCGTTCGTTCGGCCGCCGCAGGAGGTCGAAGCGCGCTAGCCGTGCCGCCGGCGCAGACGGAGCAGGGCCAGCAGGCCGCCAGCCAAGAGCGTCAGCGTTGCCGGCTCGGAGAGCTCAGACACGGGATGTGTATCGAACCTCTGGGCGAAGCGGTAGCCATCCAGCCCGATATCGTCGGGCGCAAGGTTCTGCGAGAGACTGTTGCCGTCGCTGAAGGTCACCGTCAGCAGAGCGTCGGGAAAGAGGATCTGCCGATAGTCCTGAACGACGTCGCCCGCGTGGGGGTCCACATCGGCTTCGAACTGGAAGGCGTCTCCCGGATCGAAGCCGGAGAAGACATAGTCGATCAAGCCGTCGCCGACATGATCGTTGGTGTAGTCGGGATTGTTGAGCGTGAAGCCCAAAGCCTCGCCCGTGTCGTTAAAGACGCTCTCCGAGCGGATGAAGTCGAAGTGGAAGTCGTTGTTGCCGATCGTCAGGCTGAAGGCCGTGATGCTCGCCGTGTCCGAGGTATTGGTCAGGCGAAAGTCCGGCACGTTGTTGACGAGGTTGGCGGTGTTGAACACCGGATTGTTGATGTCCAGCGTGTATCCGATAACCGCCGCCTCAGCCGACTGACCCCAGCCGAATGCGCCCACGCCGGCGGCGATCGTTGCCGCGAACAGCTTTACCCTCATCCCCGCAATCCCCTTGTCAGACAGGTCCCCAAGCTTGGGCAAAGCACCCACAGCAAACTGCGACCCTAAGAGGCACGTCGCCTCGCCATTCCCCGATGGCAGGCCGGTCTTAGCGTCGCTGCGGCTACGACATCTAGGCTATAACTGAATAAAAATCAAGAAATTTTAAAATATTCTTGTATATTAACTCAGTATATTTACATTAATATTGTAATAGTTTAATATTTTTAGTTAAGATATCAAGAGTTATTAATTGTTTTATTTTAGTGAAGGTCTTCGCGTCACGGAAAGCCACAGACGGGGACTGCCGTTCAGTCATACCCTCTCGAGAGCAGGGCACGACAGTGTGCCCTGTCGACGGTGCCGCCAGTCTGAGAGATGCAGAGACTCGTAGAGACGGCGCCCATGTTCAACCGGTGCCGGTCGTTGGCCGGCGTTTCGCAGCCGCAGTCATGCTTTGCCAAAAGACGAGACGAACGGTCTAGGCCTTGCCGCCTTGGATGGTGTGCAGACGGGCGCGCTGCGGCCGGGGACTAGGGATTAGGCCGGCGAGGGTGGCGTGGCGGCGCATAGCTCCGGCTTGGGCCACCAGAGCGTCGTGGCAGCTTTGCAGCTCGCGAAAGTCAGCGGCGTCTTCACCAAGTTCGCGCGACAGAGCGACCAGCCGGTCTTCGACCAGGCCAACAAGGCATGCAATCTGTCGCTCGGATAGCTCTTCCACGAGGCTCTCCTGTGCGCGGCTCTTTTCCGCTGGCACGGGAACCTGGGCCCCTTAAGATTAAGAACGCGCTAACTAGCCCTGTCGTGGACCTTTTGGAGATTTCTCATTGCTGCCCTCATCGGTGGCGGGGACTGTCTGTTGCGGCAGTGCCGTTGGCGTCATCGCCTGCAGCCAGGGTGCCCACATGGCTTGCGTCATCTGGAGCCACGGTAAGAACGGGTTTACCGTGGGTGCAGTCCAGGCCGCGAAGAGGGGCGAGAAGGGCGAGTTGGTCGGCTGCAGCATTGCTCCGGCGAAGGCCTCGAACGAGGGCATGGCTCTCATGTGCAGCGTGATCGTCTCTGCGTTCTCTTCCGGCAGTTCCCGATGCGTCATCTCGATATCCACCATGGGCAGTCTGCCCGTGATCTTGGTTTCGTCCATGGGACAGCCTCATGTTTGTCGCGACGGATCGCTAATGCAGGCCTAGAGCTTTTCCGTGTTTTTCCGAATCGAAAAAGCCTTCCCAAATCGGGTGGTGATCTGATTCACCCTGCTTGCTGGGATTGGAGGCCAGCAAGCA
>JANQMX010000079.1 GCA_028279885.1 Rhodovibrionaceae bacterium
CTCCCCAGGTGGCGATCAAGGCCGCCGAGATGCTGTCTTGGGACAAACTGCCGCCGGTTCCGGCACTCGGCAACGGCTCGCCCGGTGAAATCCAGCCGCTGTCCCATCTCTACGCACCGCTGATGGCGGAGGTTCCGCTGGCCGAGAAGGACGGCCTGGCATTGGTCAACGGCAGCCCCTGCAGCACGGCGCTGCTGGTCGATGCCGCCTTTGCCGCGCGTAGCCGCTACGAGCTGGCGATCAAGGTCTTCGCCCTGGCCTGGGAGGCCTTCAAGGCGCCGCTGACCCACATCGACCCGGCGCTCGACCGGCTGTGGGAAGACCCCTTCGAGGCGCACGTGCTCAGTGGCTTGCGCGGCTGGCTGGAGGGCGTGCCGACCGAGGCGCGGCGCTACTACCAGGCGCCGGTGTCATGGCGCAACGTGCCCCGCACCTTGGGTTACGCCTTCTGGGTCGCCCAGCAGGCGGAGGAGGCAGCGGGTCTTTCGCTGCGCGCCGTCTCCGACAATCCGGTCTACGTGCCGCCGGACGAGGCGAATCCCGACGAGCCTCACGGCCGCGTGCTCTCCAACGGCGGCTACCACAACGCCAAGGCCTATCCGCTGCTCGACAATCTGGCGGCGGCCAGCGCGGACGTGGCCCTCTTGGCCGAGCGGCAGATCACCAAGCTTTTGGACGGCAACGTCTCCGGCCTGCCCAACAACCTGATCGACGAAGCCGGCGTTTACATTGGCGGGACCGCCTTCTCTGCCGTCGCTTTCGCCGAGCAGGCGCGCTACGCGGCACAGCGTACCTTCCTGCCAGGCGGCGAGGGGGGCGGTTTCGGCCAGAACGATGTCGCCGTGCCGACCTTCTTCGCCTGGCGCAAGGAAGCCGAGGCCGGGCGCTGTCTCGATGCCAATTTGGCCATGTTGGCGGTGATCGCGCAGCAGGCACTGCGCATCACCGGGCGCCAAGCACCGCCGCGCCTTCGGGATTTCGCCGCGGACGTGGACCGTCACTTCCCGCCGCTCACCGAATCCCGCTTGATGGGGCCGGAGCTGGAGGGCCTTCAAATACATTTCACGGAAAGCCTTTATAGCTGAAGGCTTTGCTACGAAAAGGGGAGCGGTCGAAGTCGTGAGTGGTGAAGGCAAGGGGAGCGCGCGGGAGGTCTTTCTCGCTTTTTTGCAACAGGGCTGCGTGTCCTTTGGCGGGCCGGTCGCCCATCTAGGCTACTTCCGCAAGGAGTTCGTCGAGCGGCGCGGTTGGCTGAGCGAGGGTGACTACGCCGGCCTCGTTGCGCTTTGCCAGTTCCTGCCGGGACCGGCCTCTAGCCAGGTCGGCATGGCGCTCGGTCATCGGCGTGCTGGCTGGTGGGGCGCGCTCGCAGCCTGGGTCGGCTTCACCTTTCCCTCTGCCTTGCTGATGTATCTCGCCGCCGTCGGGCTGCCGCTGGTCGGCGCGGGTGGCGGCTGGCTGATCGGCGTCAAGCTGGTCGCCGTCGCCGTAGTCACTCAGGCGGTCTGGCAGATGGCGCGTAACCTGGCGCCGGGCGGCCTGCGTGCTGTGATGGCTTTGGCGGCGGCTGCCTTCTCCCTGCTCATCCCAGGTTTTCCGGGGCAGATCGGCGCCATCCTGCTGGGCGCCCTGGCGGGTTGGTTGTTTTTGCGCGAGGCGGACGCGGCTAGGCCGGATGAAAACGACTCAAAGGGTTTCGTGTTGCCCAAGGTGGCTTTGGCTTGCCTTGTCGCCTTCGCCGCCCTGCTGCTGGCAGCCTTCGCCTTCTCCGGCGAGGGCGCATTTGGCCTCTTTTCCTCTTTCTATCGCTCCGGCGCCTTGGTCTTCGGCGGCGGCCACGTGGTGCTGCCCTTCCTGGAGGCGGAGAGCGTCGGCCGCGAGGTCATGGAGCGCGATACCTTCATCGCCGGTTATGGCTTGGCGCAGGCTTTGCCAGGACCGCTCTTCGCCTTCTCGACCTTCCTCGGCACAGCCCAAGAAGTCTCGCCGGGTGGCGCTTCTTGGGGCCTCCTCGGCGGCCTCATCGCCCTGGTTGCGATCTTCCTGCCGGGCGCACTGCTGCTCTTCGGCGCCCTGCCGATCTGGGACTGGCTCAAGGAGCGCAGCCAGGTGCGCGCCGCCCTGGCCGGCATCAACGCCGCCGTGGTCGGTTTGCTGCTTGCCGTGCTCTATGACCCGTTGTGGACCAGCGCCGTCACTACGCCGCTGCAGTTCGCCGTGTTCCTCGGCCTCGCTGCCTTGCTCTTCGTGGTGCGCTGGCCGGCCTGGGCTATCGTGCTGGTCGGCGCGGCCGTGGGCGCCGTTATCCTCTGACGGCCTTCAATATCTGGCCGGTCACGGCGAGGTAGCCCGGGGCCGTCACCTTCAGCCGGGGCGCTAGGACCTCGTGCGCCTTCGGCAAAGCATGAAACGGCAGGCCGGGATAAGCGTGGTGTTCCACGTGAAAGCACATGTTCCAGCACAGGAAGCGTAGGAGCGGGTTGGTGAAGGTGGTGCGGGTGTTGGCATACATGTCCGGCACCAGCGGGCAGAGCGTATGCTCGGCCAGCAGATAGAGCCTTAGGAAAGGCTGCCCCAACAGCACTGGTACGACCCAGTAGATCAGCAGCGCATCGCTACCGATCGCCAGCGAGCCTGCCGCCAACAAGGCATAGATCAGCAGATGCCAGCGGGCCTCCCGCACGATGGCGGCTTTCTGGTTCTCCGGAATGAAGTCAGTGTCGACCCGCCCCAGAGCGTGCTTGAGCATGGCCTTACCGTTGCCGAGCCAATAGGGCGCGCCACTCACGTGCCAGGCCCACTGGCCGAGCGCCTTGGGCTTGGGCGTCGCCAGTTCCGGGTCGCGCTCCGGGTCCTGGGTATGGCGGTGGTGGGCGAAGTGGAAGAGGCGGAAGTAGTCCGCCGGCAGCAGCAAAAGGAAGCCTGCGACCCGTGCCACCGCTTGGTTGAGCCGGCGAGATTTGAAGGCGGTGCCGTGGATGGACTCGTGCAGCGGCGCGAAGAGGAAGATCAGCACGACGCCCTGGAACAGCATGGCCGGCCAGAGCCAGAGCGTGCCGTCCGTCCCGGCAATCAGCAGCGTTCCGGCTGCGATCAACATCAGGTGTGGTAGGAGCTGCCGCAGGCCAGCGCGGTCGCTGGTGACCAAAAGGCGGCGCAGCGCGGCGCGCTCCTCCTTGCCGAGCTTGCGCTCGCTGTCGCCTATGGCCTCGGCCAGGGCCATCTCGCCCGCATCTCCCTACACCGCCAGCGCTGCGTGGTGATGGCGCAGGTGGTCCTCGATGAAGGTCGCGATGAAGAAGTAACTGTGGTCGTAGCCCTCTTGTATGCGCAGGGTCAGGGCCTGGCCAACGTCCTTGCAGGCGGCTTCGAAGAGCTCAGGCCGCAACTGCTCCGCCAGGAAGCTGTCGTCGCTGCCCTGGTCGACCAGCAGACCGGCCTGTGACGGAGTTTTGCGGACCAGCGCGCAGGCGTCGTAGTCCTGCCAGGCAGTTTCGTCATCGCCGAGATAGCCGCGGAAGGCCTTCTGGCCCCAGGGCACCTGGGTCGGTGCGACGATGGGTGCGAAGGCAGAGCAGCTCTTGAACAGGTCCTGGTTCTTCAGGTGGATGGTCAGCGCGCCGTGGCCGCCCATGGAATGGCCCATGATGCCCATACGAGCCAGGTCGCCATGAAAGCGCGCCTCAATGATGGCGGGGATCTCTTGGGTCACGTAGCTGTACATGCGGTAGGCCGAGGACCAGGGCGCCCGCGTGGCATCCAGGTAGAAGCCGGCGCCGCTGCCGAAGTCGTAGCTTTCGTCCTCGCCTGGGAAACCCTGCCCGCGCGGCGAGGTGTCCGGCGCGACGACCAAAAGCCCAAGCTCGTTGGCGATACGCTGGGCGCCAGCCTTGACCGTGAAGTTCTCCTCCGTGCAGGTCAGCCCCGACAGCCAGACCACCACCGGCACCATCTCGCCGTCGATCTCCCGCTGCGGACGGTAGACCGACAGGCGCATCGTCCCGTTGCAGGCCTCTGACGTGTGGCTGAAGACGGTCTGCGTGCCGCCGAAAGAGCGGTTTGCGCTGACGGGCTCGAGCGCGGTGATGTCGGTCATCGAGGTTTTGCTCCTTCGGGGCTTAGGGATGGGAGGATGGCATGACGACGATCTGGGTCAAGCTGACATGCCGCGGCTGGGTGACGGCGAAGACCAGCGTGCGAGCGATGTCTTCTGGAATTAGACACTCGTCATAAGAGTCGTAGAAGGCTTGCCCTACATCGCGATCGCCCCAGCGGGTTTCCGCGAAGTCGGTGCGCACCACGCCGGGCAGAATTTCCAGCACGCGGATGCCGGCATCGAGATAGTCGAGCCGCAGCGCCTGGCTGAAGCCGTGCACGGCGAACTTGCTGGCGTTATAAGGCGCGCCCTTGGCGTAGGCGGTGATGCCGGCGATGGAGCCCAGGTTGACGATATCGCCGCTGCCTCGCGCGATCATCTGAGGCACCACAGCCCGGGTCAGCCGCAGGAGGCCGATGACGTTGGTCTCGATAATGCCGGCCCATTGCTCGGCGTCGCCTTCGTGAAAGGGGCGGCGCCCGCCGATGTCGTGGCCGGCGTTGTTGACCAGGAGGTCGATCGCCCGCCAGTCCTCCGGCAAGCGCTCGAAAAGGCTTTTGACCGATGCCGGGTCGGTGATGTCGAGCGTGACGGGTAAGGCCTGGTCGCCGATTTCATCGGCGAGCGTCTCGAGCGGCGCGGCGCGGCGGCCGCAACAGATCACGCGATAGCCGGCCTGTGCCAAGGCGAGGGCTGAGGCTTTGCCAATGCCCGTGCCGGCACCGGTGATCAGGGCGGTCTTCATGGTGCATCCCTCCAAGCGGAAGGGGCGTCCCTGTCACCAGAACGCCCCATCTCGCTACACGGTCGTATGGTTGCCTGCCTAGTAGACGACCACGCTGCGGATGCTCTTGCCTTCGTGCATCAGGTCGAAGGCGTCGTTGATCTGCTCCAGCGGCATCGTGTGCGTGATCATGGGGTCGATCTCGATCTTGCCGTCCATGTACCAGTCCACGATCTGCGGCACGTCGGTGCGGCCGCGGGCGCCGCCGAAGGCGGTGCCACGCCAGCTGCGCCCCGTGACCAGCTGGAAGGGCCGGGTCGAAATCTCCTGCCCGGCGCCGGCGACACCGATAATGATCGACTCGCCCCAACCCTTGTGGGCGCACTCCAGCGCCTGGCGCATGAGGTTCACATTGCCGATGCATTCGAACGAGTAGTCCGCGCCCCCGCCGGTCAGCTCGACCAGATGGGCGACGACATCGCCGTCGATCTCGTTTGGGTTGACGAAGTCGGTCATGCCGAACCTTTCCGCCATGGCCTTTTTGTCGGGATTGATGTCGACGCCGACGATCTGCGTCGCACCCACCATACGGGCACCCTGGATGACATTGAGACCGATGCCGCCCAGGCCGAAGACGACCACACTGCTGCCCGGCTCCACTTTGGCCGTGTTGACCACGGCGCCGATGCCGGTGGTCACACCGCAACCGATGTAGCAGATCTTGTCGAAGGGTGCGTCCTTGCGCACCTTGGCCACGGCGATCTCAGGCAGCACGGTATAGTTGGCGAAGGTCGAGCAGCCCATGTAGTGATACAGCTTCTCGCCATTGCGGGAGAAGCGGCTGGTGCCGTCCGGCATCACGCCTTGCCCTTGAGTCGAACGGATAGCCTGGCAGAGGTTGGTCTTGGGATTGAGGCAGTACTCGCACTCTCGGCATTCGGGCGTATAGAGCGGAATGACATGATCGCCGACTTCGACGGACGTCACGCCCGGGCCGATCTCCACGACCACGCCGGCGCCTTCGTGGCCCAGGATGGTGGGGAAGAGGCCTTCCGGGTCTTCACCGCTCAGCGTAAAGGCGTCGGTGTGGCAAATCCCCGTTGCCTTGACCTCGACCAGCACTTCGCCGGCCTGGGGCCCCTCAAGCTGCACCGTCTCGATCTCGAGCGGCGCGCCGGCCTTGTGGGCGACCGCAGCGCGAACGTCCATGCTTCCCTCCCTTTCTTCTTGCTTGGCAAAACAATCGATAAGCCGGCGCAGTTTTGCAGGTCGGGCAAAGCAGGGTCAAAGGCAAAAAACCGGCCTGACAGGCCGTGCCGCCATGCCGGCGCAGGTCAGGCGAGGGTCGCTGCGCCGAGCCATCCATGAGGGCAACGCTGAAAATGATTTGGTCGCTGCTGATCTTCGCCTTGGTGGCCTATGTCGTCATCATGGTCGGGCTGTTTTTTCTGCAGCGGCAGATGATCTACGGGCCGGACCGGCGCGACTTCACGCTCGCCATGCCAGCGGAGCCCGGCTACCAAGTGATCGAGACCGAGACGGTGGACGGTCTCCAACTGCGGCACCTCTGGGCCGCGCCGGAGCGCAGCGACGCGCCGGTCTTCGTGGTCTTTCACGGCAATGCCGGCAACGTCAGCCATCGCCCCGACAAGTTTGACTTTCTGCTCAGCAGCGGTGCCGGCCTTTTGTTGACAGAGTACCGCGGCTTCGGTGGCAACCCCGGAAGCCCCGACGAGAAGGGACTCTATGCAGACGCTCGGTCGGTCATGGACTGGCTGGCCGACGAGGGTATCCCGCCGGACCGAATCGTGCTCTATGGCGAGTCGCTAGGGAGCGGCGTCGCCACCAAGGTAGCAGCCGATTTGAGCGCGCAGGGAACGCCCCCGCACGCGCTGGCCCTGGAAGCACCTTTCACATCGGTTCCTGCCGTGGCGCAGCGTCGCTTCTGGTGGCTTCCTGCCACTTGGCTAACACTGGATCGGTTCGACAGCCTCTCGCGCATCGCCGATATCGACACGCAGATCCTCATTATCCATGGCACGGCAGACCGGGTGGTGCCTTATGACATGGGGGTCGCCTTGGCTGACGCCGCTGGCCCGCGCGCGCGCTTCCTGTCTCTGGAAGGCGCCGGCCACATCGAGTTGCTGGACTTCGACGAGGTCAAGACGGCCTTGCTAAGCCTGGCAAAAGCCGGCAGCCCTGCCTTACCCGGCAGCGACTAAGGTCGGCGGCTCAACGGGTCGAGATCGCTCCTTCCGGCGCGAAGGCATCGGGCAGGCTGGCAAGCAAGGTACCGCGCGCTCTCACGTCCTCCGGCAACGGCAGGCCAAATTCCACCCGGAAGTCTCCGTCGTAGGGTCCGACAAACAGCGCCAGCTCCCCGGCAAGAGGCGCCACGCGCGCGGCTTCGTCGAAGCTGTGGCCGAGCCCCGCGATTGTGAAGCCAGGCGCCGTGTTGGTCGCTTCCAAGTAGCCCTCGACAGATAAGCGCTCCAAAGGCGTCGTCGCGCCCGGGAAGCGGCCCGGCTGCAGCCGCTCGGTGATGAAGAGCGGGCCGGAGCGCTGACCGATGGCCGTAACGAAGCTGCCGGCGGGTGGGCGGGGCTGGGCGCTGGGCAGTATCAGCCGCAAGCTTCCCAGGCTCTGCCTGCCGTCGTTTTCATCCTGCACGACGCCGGCCAGCACCATGGGGCCGCTATCCTCTACCAGATCGATACGCGAGGCGCTGATCTGCGAGGGACCGCGCCAAGCGCCGGAGACGGCAACCCGCTGTCCTGGCCGCAGGCGGAAGGGGCGCCCATTTCCGGTCAGAAGCGGCGCGTTCGGCTCGACAGCGACCTCGACGCCGAGACAGCTGAAGCCTTGGCGGTCCTGCGTGACGGCTTCGACCGGGCCGACGAGGGGTTGGAACAGACTTACAGTTTGAGCGTTCAATCCGCCGTCTGCCTGAACGGCCACCAAGGCCAACGAATGGCCCGTCCCCAGATCGGTCACGGCGCGGCGGCCGAAGGCGTCGGTGAGGGAAGTGTTGGCCGTTGCCGCGACCCTGAGGCCGTTGACCAGCAATTCGTCCCGCTTCTGCAGGGTGCCAATGATTCCGGTCCCGCCGACGCCGCCCTCGACCGGGCGCTGTTGGCTTTCGGCCGACTGGGCAAGCGCCAGTCTGTGGCCGCCGGTCGCGAGGGCTGTGAGGCCGAGCCCCAAGAGGACTGTCCGTCGTTGCATGCCTTTCGCCATTGTCCCTTCTCGTCCTCAGTCCTCTTCCGGCGGTCGTTCATCGACGCGGTAGAAGTAGATGCCGAAGCGGAACCTCTGATGGGCGCCTTTCTTTCCGGCATCCTGCGACTGCTGGCTGTAGCCGAGCCGGTTGAGGTCCGACAAGGCTTCGGTGCCAAGCGTGCGCGCTTTGGCTTCGATCTCGTCCAGCGATTCGCCAGACAGATTGTTGTAGAACACGGCCCGCTCGAAGAAGGGCGGCTTGCCTTCGGCCAGGACGTTTTCCGTTGCCGCGGCCACGTGATCGCCGAGATTCTCAGTAAAGAAGTGTAGGCGATCGTCGCCGGCATCCTGGTCCAGGAAAGCCTCCGCCTGCAGTGAGACCCGCTGCTCGCCCTCGTCCAATGACACCAGCCGTCGGCGTAGCAGTTCATCCAGGATAGTTCGAGGCCGGACGTCGCGGGATACCGAGGCGACGAGGCGGTCGAACGACGGTCCTTTCTCGGCCTGTCTAGGCAACGGTAGTGGCCGGCCCTCCGCATCGGTCGTCTCGGGGTCGGCCAGCCAGCGGCCGATCACTGTGGCGATCAAGGTGATCCGCCGGCCGGGCCCGGGCTCGCCCACGTCGTTGCGGCCGCGTAGCTGCCGGACATCCTTGCGGTGGACGCCAGTCAAGACGCTGATCCGGCTATCGGTTACCGGCTCGTCATCCAGGCGGAAGTCGCGCTCCGCCACCTCGACGTAAAGCGATTTGAGGATCGCATAAAGGCTGGGTGCGGTAATCCCGCGCGCAATCAGTGCCTTGACCAGCGGGCGGAGAATCCGCCTGGCCGCGCCGACCCAAGCTCCGCCTTCGTCGCCTTCTTTGGAAGCCATCATCCAACCGAAACTAGTGCGCGTGGGAAAAAGTCACACAGTTGTAGTTGACCTTTTTGCATAGCGTGCCATATCGTCTCACGCAAACGTGGGAAAATTTCCCACGTCGTTCAAGGAGGTCTAGTCCATGTACGTGAAAACTTTGTTAATCGCTCTCGTCGTCGCCGCAGTGGCTGGGTGCGCCACGCGGAATGAGCCGGCTCCGGCGGCCCAAATGGATATTGTGGATACCGCGGTGGCAGCTGGTTCTTTCAACACGCTGGTGACAGCTGTGCAGTCAGCGGGCTTGGTCGAGACACTGAAGGGCCCGGGGCCTTTCACCGTCTTCGCACCGACCGACGAGGCTTTCGCAAAGCTGCCGGCGGGCACCGTTGAGAACCTGCTGAAGCCGGAAAACAAAGACCAGCTCGTCTCGATCCTGACTTACCACGTGGTGGCGGGAGAGACCTATGCCGCCGACCTGGCCGGTAAGCAGCTGCAGGTCGCCACTGTGCAAGGCGAGACCGTGGACATCGACGGCACCGACGGCGTCACCGTCGACGGCGCTTCGGTCATCCAGGCCGATGTGGGCACCACCAACGGTGTCATTCACGTCATCGACGAGGTCATCCTGCCCTAACGCATAGGGGCAGGATTACACCGCAGCGGGCCGTGCGTCGCCTAAGCAGGGAGGCACGGCCCCGGCTGCTTTAGCCCAAAACGTCAACAGCCAAGGAGACGAACAATGCGAAGATTGCTTGCTTTTGCCGTCGTCAGTTTGGCCCTTGCCCTATCGGCCGGAACGGCCAAGGCAGCGGCCATTACCGGCGGCACCACCGTTGTCACCTTCAATCAGACCCTTGTCGATTTCGTGACCGACAACGCCATCACACCGGCCGCCGTCGGTACCGCGAATCTCAGCCTGCCGGACATCACCTTTCCGATTACCGGCGGCAACTTCGACACGGGGCTGATCGAGCATGACGGGTCCGGCCTGTCGCTGGCCCGGAATCTGGGCGGGGTCGATTTCGTTCTCTCGCTTGAGAACTTTCTGATCGACACCAATGCCCCCAACATCTCTGGTGTTGTTACCTTGAACGGCCTGCCGATCGGCGGTGCTCCGCTACCGCTGTTCGAGTTGGCTCCTTCGGGCACGGTGCCCGGGTCATTGGACGTCGCGGTCAGCGCCACCGCTGCTGCGGCGATCACAGGTCTTCTCGGTGCCCCCATTCTCGAGGGTACGGTTATCGGTACGGCCGTCACCTCGCCGGTTCCCTTGCCGGCGGCGGCTTGGCTGTTCCTCTCCGCTATTGCCGCGGTCTTCGGCTGGCGGAAGTTGCAGTCGCGGTCCGGTGCAACCGCTTAGTTAGCCTTGGGGTGTGGGGCTGCGGCGAGCTAGGGCGCCGCAGTCTTTTTAGACTACGACTTAAATCACGACGCTGATTTCAGTTCTTCGTACCGGGCAGGCGTATCCACGTCGACCAGCACGCCATCGCTCGCCACCGGTACCTCGGCCACCAGCTCCGGATAGCTCTTGACGATCTGTCGCGCACCGATGTCGCCGGTGACCTCGCCGATCTCATCGAAAAAGCGTTTGGCCAGCAGCACAGGGTTGCCACGTTCACCCTGCCAGGTGGGAATGCAGATCGCCCGGCCCTCGACCGGGTTGAAGGCGGCGATCAACTGGTCGATCACCTTGGCCGTCACCTGGGGCATATCCCCAAGCAAGACCAGCGCACCGTCCAGGTCCGGCGGCAGCGTGGCCAATCCGGTGCGCAGGGAGGTGCTGAGCCCGAGGGCAAAGTCTGGGTTGTGCGCAGGCTTGGCGGCCGTGCCAGCGACCGCGGCCTCTACAGCCTCTCGGTCATGCCCGGTAACGACGATGCAGGGGCTGGCTTGCGAGCCGAGTATGGCCTCGACGGCCCATCGCAGCATCGGCTTGCCCTCGACTTCGAGCAGAAGCTTGTTGGCCTCGCCCATGCGACGCGACTGGCCAGCGGCCAAGACCACGGCGCCGATGCGCGGCGCCCGTGGCAGTGTCGCCGCCGCCACTGCCTCGTCGCGCGGAAGGGGGCGCCCGCCGATTTCCTTCAACAATCCCCCGGCGCCCATCCGCATGATGTCCCCGCGCGTCACTTTCAACCCAGCGATCAGCCGTTGCAGCACCCAGTCGAAGCCGTTCAGCTTCGGTGAGCGGGCGCAGCCCGGCAGGCCGAGGATGGGCGTTACCTCCTTCCGCGCCAGCAACAGCAGGTTGCCGGGGTCGACCGGCATGCCGAAGTGCTCGATGCTGCCGCCCGCCGCTTCGATACCGGCCGGCACGATGTCCCGCCGGTCGACGATGGCCGAGGCGCCTGAGATCAGGACCATATCGGCGCCGTCGGCGATGGCTGCTTCGACGGCTTGTCCGACTGCGCCGGTCTCGTGCGGGACCCGAGATTCGTTAGCGAGCTGGCAGCCCAAGCCTTCGAGCCGGGCTGCGGCGGCCTCCCGCGTCTTGTCCAGGATGCTGGGCTTAAGGCCGGGTAGGGTGGTTTGGATGAGGGCGGCGCGCATTTCGGCAAAGGGGGCGACGCGCACCAGCGGCCGGGCCCCTGTCAGGATTTCCAAGCAACGGGTCAGGCTATCCTGCCGCACGGCGAAGGGGATGATCTTCACGGTGGCTAGGAGCTGCCGCGGGGTCACAGGCTCGTACGGCGGCAGGCTGGCGATGGTCACCGCCTCGTCTACTGCGTTGACCGCATCCAAGGTTTCCCGGTCGACGACCAGCAGGCCGGCCGTCTCGGCAACCAAATTGCAGCGTCCGGTAAAGGCCGCCGTGAGGCTCGCGCCGGGACCCAAGGCGGCTTCGGCCAGTTGCGTTGCCGCCTCGTCCTCGTGCACATCGCCATCTTCCAGCCGCGCAGCGATCACCTCGGCAACGCCGGCCTCGGCCAGGCGCTTCAGATCGTCGGCCGAGAGGATGCGCCCTTTCTTGAAGGCGATACGCCCCTGCTTGACGCTGTGGGCCAGGATGGCGCCTTCGGCTTCGCCGAGCGGCGTGGGTCCGAACAGCATGCTGCTCCGCTCAATCCCTAGGACTCGTCTAAGGATTGAAGATCGGTGCTGCCAGCCGGCGGATCAAGCTACGCCGACTAGGGCCGGCCCATGGCCTCGTGCCACCAGATCTGCAGGGCGACAAGCGAGTGCTCGCTGTTGACGCCGCCGGAGGGGTCGACCATCAGCGGCCCAGGTCGATAGCCCTTGCTGGCCAGGCCGCGCTGCACCGACTCGACGATCCGCACGTCCTCGGCGACCGTGGTCTCCCGGTCCTGGTCGGCGGCGGCGAGCTGGTCGTCGCTGGCTTCGCCGTCCATGAAGTACCAATCGCGGAGAATGCGAGTGCGGCCTGTGCCCTCCGGGATCCAGCGGTAGAGGTTCACCACACCCCCGGGATAGACCTGGATGGAGGACAGCGGCCAGAGGTACCAGGAGGAATAGCCCTCGGCCTCACCTAGACTCTTGCGGTCGTACCAGGCCTTCTCGGCCGGTGCCGCTTCGGCTAGGTGGCGCAGGCAGTGGTCCTGCGGCTCGATGCGATAGGACTTGGCCGCCACCACCCCACGAGTGAAAGCAGGGTGGGCAACCTGGCAGTGGTAGCACTCGCTGTAGTTCTCGACCGAGACTTTCCAGTTGCAGTTCTCGACCAGACTGACCCGTCGCAGGCGGCGAAGGCGCTCACCCTCCGGCACGTAGGCGCGGAACTGCGCTTCCAGGTCGCCGTAGGCCTCGGCCAACGGGGGCGCAGTCTCATCCAGATTGACGAAGAGGAAGCCGCAGAGGCTCTCCAGCCGAATGCCGGTGAGGCAGATGCGGTCGGCATCGAAACCAGGCACCCGCTGCTGGTTCGGCGCTTTGCGCAGCCGTCCATCGAGATTGTAGGTCCAGGCGTGGTAGGGGCAGACGATGGCGCGCACGGAGCCTGAGTCTTTCAGAAGCTCATGGGCGCGGTGCTGGCAGACGTTGTAAAAGGCCTTGAGCCCGTCTTCCGGGGTGCGGACCACGAAAAGCGATTGCCCGGCAATCTCGCAGGTGAAGTAATCGCCGGGGCTTTCCACTTCCGTTGCGTGGCCGACCAGCACCCAGCTGCTGTGGAACAGCTGCTCGATTTCCTTCTCGTAGACCTCCTGATCGAGATAAGCGCTGGGCGGCAGCGCGCGGGGCGGCTGGCCCAGGGATGTCGGCCCGGACGCAGGGTGCCGCGGACCGGAACCGAAGGTCGGAATGGCTGGGCTCATGGTGCACCTCAGCAAGAATCTTGTGTCAGCCGAGGAGCTTGTTGAGCGTGGGATGGTCTGTCTTGCGCGCCAGCGAAGCGATGTCGCGAATCAGCCAAATCCGCCAAGGGCTCTAGGCGGCTCTGACCGCCGCAGGGAGCGGCGGGCCGTTGCGCAGGGCTTCGGTCATCTGAGCCACGACCGAGACGGCGATCTCCGCCGGGCTCTTGGCGCCGATCGCCAGGCCGGCCGGCCCATGAATGCGTGCGAAGGCCTCGGCGCTGATCCCCTCCGCCGACAGCCGCTCCCAGCGTTTGGCGTGGGTCCGCTTGGAACCGAGCGCGCCGATGTAGAAAACATCGCTGGCTAAGGCGGCAAGCAGTGCCGGGTCGTCGAGCTTGGGGTCGTGCGTCAGCGTGACCACCGCGGTGCGCAGGTCCAATCCCAAGGTCTCCAGGGCATCGTCAGGCCAGTCGCGCAGCAGGGTGACGCCGGGAAAGCGCTCCTCTGTCGCCCAGGCGCGGCGTGGATCGACGACGACGGTGTCATAACCGCAGAGCTGCGCCATGGGCACCAGGGCTTGAGAGATGTGCACGGCCCCGACCACGATGAGGCGCAGCGGCGGCAAATGGACTTGCACGAAGAGCGAGTCGCCGGGCAGCAGGCCGCTGCGGTCGACGGCCAAAGCGTCGAGCACCGCTTGGCGCTGAGCGGCTGTCAGCTCAAGATCGCCTTGCCAGTCTTCGCCAGTCAGGAGGGTTTGAGCACCGGAGGCCAGCTCGGTCACCACTGCCGCCGGGGTCTTGGCGGCCTTAGCCTCCAGCAGGCTTTGCAGAAGGGCGCGCTGCATCAGTCGAGCTTCTCGACGAAAACCTTGACCGTGCCGCCGCAGGCCAGGCCGGCTTCCCAGGCGTTCTCGTCGCTGACGCCGAATTCGAGCAGCGTGGTCTTGCCGTTCTCCATAGCTTCGATCGCTTCGTGCACCACCGCGCCTTCGATGCAGCCGCCGGAGACCGAGCCCAGCATCTTGCCATCCTGATCGACGGCCAGCTGGCTGCCGACCGGGCGCGGCGAGGAGCCCCAAGTCTGCACCACGGTGGCGAGGGCCACCTTGCGGCCCTCCTCGCGCCAGGCCAGAGCCTGGGCCAGCACGTCCTCGCTGGGGGGATAGATGTTGGTCTCGGGCGGGGTTGCGGTCATGCCTCTGTCCTTTCCAGTTCGGCGTGGGCCAGCCAGTCGCTGACGCCCTCCTGCCGGCGCTGTGGCGCGTGGCTCAAGACCGCCGTCAGCTCGGCTAAAGAGTCGAGGTTGTGAATAGGGCGGAAGTCGTCGACGTGGGGCAGGATGGCCTTTGCGCCGCGCGACTTGGGCTGATAGCCCTCGTATCGCAAGAGCGGGTTCAGCCAGATCAGCCGTCGACAGGACTTGTGAAGGCGTTCCATCTCGGTGGAGAGCGTCTCCGCCCCGTCACGCTCCAGTCCGTCGGTGATCAGCAGCACCACGGCCCCTTGGCCCAGCACCCGGCGTGACCAGACCTTGTTGAATTCAGCGAGGCTGGGGGTGATGCGCGTGCCGCCCGACCAGTCGGTCACCGCACCGCCAATCTTGTCGAGCGCCAAGTCCACGTCCTTGTGGCGCAGATGCCTTGTGATGTTGGTGAGGCGTGTGCCGAAGAGGAAGGAGTGCACCCGGTCGCGGTCGTTGGTGATGGCGTGCAGGAAGTGCAGGAAGAGGCGCGAATAACGGCTCATCGAGCCCGAGATGTCGCAAAGCACCACCAGCGGCGGGTGACGGCGCTTGGGCTCCTTGCGCTTTAGAGGGATGGTGTCGCTGCCGCCCCGCATGGCGGCGCGCAGGGTGCCGCGCAGGTCGGTGCGTGTACCGCGCTCTGAGGAACGGAAGCGCCGGGTCGGCAGCGCCATGATCGGCAGACGCATGCCGGCGATGGCGCGCTTGGCGGCCTCAACCTCGGCGGTGCTCATCTTCTCGAAGTCCTGCTCGCGCAGCACCTCCTTGTCCGACCAGCTCATCACCGCATCGATCTCGATACGCTCTTCGGCTTTCTCCTGCCCTTGGCCGCCAACCGCCTGCTGCGGTGCCAAGGCTTCCGCGACGCGCCGATTGATCTCCTTGGCGTCCGGGCTCTGCTTCAGCGCCTCTGGTGAAATGTCCGGTAGGAAAAGGTTGCGCATGCGGTCGAGGAACTGCGGGTTGCGCCAGAAGACATGGAAGGCCTGGTCGAAGACCTCACGCTGGTCGCGCCGATTGACGAAGACGCAGTGCAGCGTCCAGTAGAAGTCCTGGCGACTGCGCAGGCCGAGCGCCTGCACCGCTTCGAGGGCGCGCAGGGCCTTGCCTGGGCCGACCGGTAGCCCGGCGGCGCGCAGGGTGCGGGCGAAGTACATGATGTTCTCCGCCAGGCGACCGCCATCTTCATGGTCGCTGCGCAGACTTTCCGGCAGGCGCGTGGCTTCGGCGAAGGGCGAGGACTGAGTCATGCCGGTGATTTTGGCGCGCCCGGGGGAGGACGCAAGCCATAGCCGCGTTGCTTCAGCCGAGGGTGCCTAAACCTGCACCGCCATCTGGCGTTTGACCTCGTCCAGGATGCGGGCGGACTCGCTGCCTTCGATCTTCGCGATATCGTCCTGGTACTTGAGCAGCACGCCCAGGGTGTCGTCGACCGTCTGGGGGTCCAGCGCAACCTTGTCGAGCTGAGTGAGGGCATCGGCCCAATCGATGGTCTCAGCGATGCCGGGCAGCTTGAAGAGGTCGCCTTTGCGCAGCTCCTGCACGAAGGTGACGATCTCGCGCGAAAGGGCTTCTGGCGCCCCGGGCGCCTTGACCCGCAGGATCTGGTACTCGCGCGCGGCATCCGGATAGTCGAGCCAATGGTAGAAGCAGCGGCGCTTCAGCGCGTCGTGGATTTCCCGTGTGCGGTTGGAGGTGATGATGACGATGGGCCGTTCCGGCGCCTTCACCGTGCCCAGCTCGGGGATCGAAACCTGGAAGTCGGAGAGGACTTCCAACAGAAAGGCCTCGAAGGGCTCGTCGGTGCGATCCAGCTCATCGATCAGGAGCACCGGCGCGCCGCCGTCCTGGGGCATAAGCGCCTGCAGGATGGGCCGCTCGATAAGGAAAGACTCGTCGAAGATGTCTTTGGCCAGCATCTCCCGGTCGCGGTCGCCGCTGGCCTCGGCCAGGCGAATCTCCACCATCTGGCGCGGATAATTCCACTCGTAGACGGCGGAGGCGATGTCGAGTCCCTCGTAGCACTGCAGGCGCAAGAGGCGTCGGCCGAGGGTCTCGGCCAAGACCTTGGCAATCTCGGTCTTGCCGACGCCGGCCTCGCCCTCCAGGAACAGTGGCCGGCCGAGTTTGAGCGCGAGATAGAGCACGGTCGCCAGGCTGCGCTCGGGCACGTAGCTGCCGCGGCTCAGCAGCGCCATGGTTTCGTCTGCGGAGGATGGAAGGGTTTGGTCGGCCAAGGGGCTCTCTCGGGTGACGGCTGAGGCTCTACTTCTGCGACCAGTTGCCGCCGGCGTCCCGGATCCAGGTGCCGGATGCGGCTTTGCGAATGATCTCCTGGGCGAAGACGCGGCCGACCTGGTCGACCGACACGCCCTGTTCCTGGGCGCGCCTCTGATAGACCTCGCGGCGCTGAGCATTGATCTGGGCAACGACGCCGGCGACCGAGCTTTCGCGGACTTCCATGTAGCCGTCGAAGCGTTCTCCGGCCTGGCCGGACCGGCGCAGATCCTCGGCCGATTGGGCGTGAGCCACAGTTGGCAGAGCTGCGAGCGGCAGGGCGCAAAGGAGCCCGGTCAGGCGTGCCAAGAAGTCTCGTCGTCGCATAGGCATGGTCGCTCCTGTCCTACGATCTTGCGAAATTGGGCGCAAGCCTGGGCGGCTGCGGGGCTGCCAAACGGCGATCAGAAGATTTCTTCATTCTCTTCGATGTCTTCGCGCGCCTGCTCTTCCAGGCGCACGCGCACGTCGGCATCGAGCTTGATGTTGAGGTTTATGGTGATGGGCTCCTGCGGCGCCTCAACCTTGACGGTGGGCGTGCAGCCAGCGGCGGCAAAAAGCGCTGCCGCCAGGGCCAACGGCGTCCAATGGGGTATCCAACCGCTTGTCACTGCACTCGCCGTTGCCATTGTTGTTGTCCTTCGAGCCACTTTGCCGCTGTGCCGGCGCCGAACGCAAGCCCGGTTGTAACTGTTACGGCTCCTAGCGGGAAAGTCTCCACGCCCGGCGTACAATTTCGTCAGATAAGCGGGTGCCGTCCTTGATGGCGGAGATGAAGGGCTCCGGGTCGCCGATCAGGCGGATGTTGAAGCGGAAGGGATAGTTGTCCAGCACATTGGGGTTGGCGCCCTCCAACGTGATGGCGAGCGTGCTGTCACCGCTCGCCGGCTTGTCGAGGCGCAAAGCCAGGTCGGTAAAGTTGAAATCCTCCAGGGCGTCCAAGGTGAGCTGCATGTGCTCGCCGGCGTTGGCTAGGGCTTGGCGCGTGGTCTCGGAGTTGTAGGCGATGCGTCCCGGCGCGTCGGCGCTTACCTCGCCGCCCTGGACAATCACTGTGTCACCCTCCAGCTGCACGGGGAGCTGTCCAGAGAGGCGTCCTCTGCCCGACAGGCCATCGACCTGCAGCCGTTGCAAGAGCAGCGCGAGATCGATGTCCTCGACCTCGACACGGCCTGGATGCACGATCATGTCGGGCTGGACGATCTGCTCCTTCAGCCGCAGCCGGCCGCCAGCGATACCACCCTGGGCCTCTTCCAGCTGCAAGGTGGGGATAGCGTCCGGTCCTTCGCTGCTGATGAGGAACCGCCCCTCGATATCCTTAAGGTCAAGATCTCCGCTGCCGGCGCGCGTGGCGGAGAAGCGCTGGAGCCCGTCCGAAGCCAAGGGCAAGAGGCTGGCAAAGGTAACCTCGCTGTTCAGCCCTTCGACGAAGAGTTCGCCGTACGTCAGTGAGAGCTGGCTGGCCTCAGCCACTGCGGAGCCCGATATGGCGTCACCCTGCCAGGCCAGTTGCGCCGTCGCCGAGAGCGTGCCGCTGGCGGCCTTGATCTCCCTCAGCAGCGGCGAAAGCGCTGCGGGCTGCAAGCCGCCGGGCAGGAAGGTGACAACCGGGACCACGACCTCGGCCTCTCCGCGCCCCGTGGCCAGATCATGAGAGAAGTCGGCGTTTGCGGTGACGCGGTTGGTCAGCGCCGCGCGGGCTTGCCCGGTGATGCGATCGGCCTTCAAGCGCCCTTGGCCGGACAGGGTGAGCAGCGTCGGCACCTCGGGAGCGACAGCCTGTGTCACGCGGGTCGGTGCCAGGTTCGCCGTGATGGTCTCTCCTTCCATCTCGAAGGAAACGACCGTGCGCCCGGCGCTGATGGCCGGCTCGCTCAGCGACAGGCTGTCGGTGGCGAGTCGTCCCTGGCCGTTGAGGACTGCGTCTCCGCCTCCGGCCGCCGACAGCGAAATCTCCGTCTCGCTGACGCTCGCGTCACGGCCCTCTGCGCGCAGTTGCAGGGCGCTCAACAGACCCTCGAACGTTGCTGTCCATGCTGGCTCTCGGGTCAGGGACGCCGTAGCGCTGCCCGCGGAAAGCGTCAGCGAGAGAGGGGCCGCGAGCTGCCCGGGCAAGCCTTCGACTCTGGCGAGGTCAACCTGGGTTGGAGCCGTGAGCTCCAGCCTGAGCGTTTGGTTCTGCAGGCGTGCCGCGATCTCGCTGTCCAAAGTCGCGTCGCGCAGGGCCCTTTCGCCAAATTGGAGCCGGTTTGCGTCCAGCGCCAAGTGCACGCGTGCGGCCAGGTCCTCTCGGTTGCCTTGCAGCACGGCGCTTGCCCGCAGCGTGTCGATTTCCTGTCCGTTCCAGGTGAGTGGGCTGGTCGCCAGCGCGGCGTCCGTGCGCGCCAGGTTCGGCAATGTCCCGTCGCCGGGCATTGCCGCTGCGCCACTGGAGGCGACAACTAGGCCACTCATGGCGCCGGTGCTCCACAGTCGGCCGTCCGCTTGCCAAGTGAGCCCCAAGCCGCCGTTGCTGGATGGCGCCGCCGAGAGCAGCGCCTCACTCGCGTCCTGCGGGGCAAATCGGAGAAGCAGACTCTCGCCGAGCAGCCCTGCCAGCTGGGGCTGGTCGATGAGAGTCGCCAGGTCGGCATCGTCTCCACCGATCACGCTGGCGATAAGGCGGTCTGGGATGGCGATCTTGCCGCCGCTGTAGGTGAGGCCCGTCTCAGCCGAGACTTCAAATGGGGCCTTTGTTTCCGGGTGGTGGCAACGGCAGGCAGCTTCCAAGTCGTTGAGTTCTGCCGTTAACAGGGCGCCTGCTTTCAGATCGAAGTGTGCCAGGCCATCCGTCGAAAGCGATAGTGCAGTCTGGCTTTCGCCAGAAAGATCTGCCGCGGCTGCTCCATCGAGTTGCAGCAGTCCGTCTTCGCCGGATGCCAGGATCGCCAGGGGCCGCTCGCCGTTGCGCGCCCGCAAGGCCAGAGTCAGGCTTTCGTCCTGCAGCCCAAGCAAGGCGAGGGCATCTCCGGCTGGCGACGACAGATCGGCGGACGGGCGCATGCTCACCCGGACACGGCTCTCGGCACCCAAGGTCAGGGCACTGCCGTCATGGGCAATGTCGATCTCCGCCTCCCCGTCGCTTTGATCGCTCCAGCCGGGTGCGACCAAGCCACGAAAGCGTGCCTCCAGCTTACCCTTGAGCGGTAGTTCGGCCGGTGAGAGCTGCTGCAACGTATGAACTGACAGAACTGCGCCGCTCTCCAGGTTGACAGAGAACTGCACAGTTCCGGCTTCATCAAAGCGGATTTGGTTCGGCAGCAGAGGATTGATGGCCGGTAAGAGCTGCGCCTGCGCCGTCAACGCAAAATCCTGAACGGTCTTGTGGTCGAGCGTGGCCGTAAAATCAGCCTGTGCCGTGCCAAGCGCTCCTTCGGCGGTGAAGCTTACCGAGGCTGGCCAAGGACTGTCGCCTTCCAGCGTCGCTTCTGCAGAAAAACCGGTAGAGAGCTCCTGGTCATCGCGTTGCAGGATCAAGCGGCCGCCCGTCATTGAAATTCGGCGGGGCAGGAAGGGTGGCGGCCAAGGCAAGGTATCTTGCGCTGCGGTGCCCGCCTCGCTGTCGTTTGCCGCCGCGTCGCCGCCCCGCTCGGGTTCATCGGCTTTCTGCGCGTCGAGGATGATGCGAACGACTGGGCTGATGATCTCGAGAGAGTCGACCTCGCCCTGCCACAGCCGGCTTGGCGTGTGGCGGACCCGCAGCTCCTCTACGAGGATGATTTCCGCCCCCGGCTCGCCCAACGCCAGTTCGCGCATTACGACCTCCTCAAGGGAAATCGCCGTAACCTCAGCTTTGAGGGGCTGGTCCGAGCCCGCCAAAGCAAGCTGCAAAGACCAGTTGGCCAGAGGCACGCGCAAGACAATGGCCAATCCCACCAGGATGCCAAATACCGCAAAAACCAGGGCTGTGCGCCGGAGATACCGCATAGTGACAAGCTAACCCGCCCAGCGCCCGCCCGGAACAGCCGTTCGCGGTTCGACAGCGCCTTGTTCGACGTAAGCAGACTTGTGCCGCTTGCCGGGACTTGCCAAAACCACAGAGCCATCCAGTATTGTTCGAGCAGGGAGAGGACCGAGCGTTTGAATGGTCTTAAGTACTGTCGGAGCGCGGTCCTGGGCACGGCGCTTTATGGTCCGGCTGCGCTCTTCGCCAGCTCTGCTTTTGCGGCTGCGGAAGGCGCCGCACACGGCGAAGGCGTTCCGCATTTGGACGGCGCCGAACTGGGCTTGGTTTGGGTCATTCCTTTCGCCGCCATCTTGCTTGCCATCGCGTTCTTTCCGCTTTTGGCACCCCGCTTCTGGCACAACAATTTCGGCAAGATCTCCGCCCTCTGCGCCCTGGCGTTTCTGGGGCCTTTCACCGTTCATTTCGGCTGGGAGCTGGCGCTCTTCGAGCTGCTGCATGTGGCTCTTTTGGAGTACATCCCCTTTATCGTCCTGCTGCTCGCGCTGTTCACCATTGCCGGCGGTGTGCGTCTGAAGGGCCGGTTGCAAGGCACGCCTCTGGTGAATACCGGAATTCTGCTGTTCGGCACGGTGATCGCCAGCTGGATGGGCACCACCGGGGCCGCCATGCTGCTGATCCGCCCGGTCTTGCGAGCCAACGAGTGGCGACGCCACAAGGTTCATATCGTCGTCTTCTTCATCTTCCTGGTGGCGAACATCGGCGGCTCCCTCACGCCGCTCGGCGATCCGCCGCTTTTCCTCGGCTTCCTCAAGGGCGTCGACTTCTTTTGGCCCACACTCAACATGCTGCCGCCCATGTTGATGGTTGCCAGCATCTTGCTGGTGGTCTTCTACATCTTCGACAGCTATTACTACCGCAAGGAAGACCGCAGCGAGGCTCCAAGCAGTGCCGAAGACGACGAGCCGCTGGGCATTGAGGGCAGCTTCAACATTCTGCTGCTGGCCGGGGTAATCGGCGCTGTGCTTATGAGCGGGGTCTGGCGCCCCGGCATCGGCTTCGAGGTCTTCCATGTCCATGTAGACCTGCAGAACGTCGTGCGCGACGTAACGCTCATAGCCCTTGTGTTTGTCTCAGTCGCCATGACCAGCCGAGAAAGCCGCAAGCGCAATGGCTTTAGCTGGTTTCCCATTCTCGAGGTCGCAAAGCTCTTCGCCGGCATCTTCATCACAATCGTTCCGGCTATCGCCATTCTCAAGGCCGGCGACCGTGGCGCCCTGGCGGACATAATCACCGCAGTCTCCAGCGACGGCCAGCCGGTCAACTTTATGTACTTTTGGGCCACCGGCATCCTCTCCAGCTTTCTCGACAACGCGCCGACCTATCTGGTCTTCTTCAACACGGCCGGCGGGCGTCCACAGGTCGAGCTGCTCATGACTGAGTGGAGCAATACGTTGCTGGCGATCTCCGCCGGCGCTGTCTTCATGGGCGCCAACACCTATATCGGGAACGCGCCTAACTTCATGGTGCGCTCAATCGCGGAGGAGCGCGGTGTCGCCATGCCCAGTTTCTTCGGCTACATGGGCTGGTCGATTATCTTCCTCTTCCCGCTGTTCGTCCTGACCACCTTCGTGTTCTTCTTGTAGCGGAACATACGCCGACAGCATCAGGTTCAGTGGGCCATGATCACCGGCAGGCGCATTTTCTGAAACATCTCGCGCGTGACACCGCCGAACAGCAGCTCGCGCATGCGCGAGTGGCCATAGGCACCCATGACCATCATTTGCGCCCCGCGCTGCTCCGCTTCCTCGATAAGGGTATCCGCGGTCGAGCGATCGCTTGAGGGCACCAATTCGGCGTCGGCTGTAACGTCATGGCGTTGGAGGTAGCTTACGACCTCGGCTGCACTCAGCATGCCTTCTTTCGACTCGTCGATGCTCAACACCGTGACCAGCTCGGCGCGCTTGAGGAAGGCCAGGGCACCGCGCACGGCACGGACGGACTCGTAGGTCATTTTCCAGCAGACGAGGACGTGCTTGGGGTCCAGCGCTGCCTCGAAATTCCGCGGCACGATCAGGACAGGCGCCCCGATATCCATCACCAGCTCTTCTGCCAGACGCACCCGGAAGTGGTCCTCGAAGTTCAGCGCCTGATTAATCTGGCTGACCACCACGAGGTCCGAGACGTGGGCATGGTAGCGCAGGTGGCCGAGGTGTTCGCCGTCCTCGACAATCCATGTGTGATCGACGTTGGCCCGGTCCGCCATGTCTTTGAACTCAGTGCTCAGACGTTTCGCCCGGCCGCGGCTCGCTTCGTAGGCCGACTCGAGAAAGACGGAAGAGGCGGCTCGGCCAGCCACGGCCGCAGGCATGGCCAAGGGTTTGGTGATGAACAACGCAGTGACATGCGCATTGTGGATTTGAGCGAGCTTAAGGGCGACCTTCAGGCGTCTCTCGCATTCCTCGTCGTCGGCGAGATGAACCAGAATGGTTTTCACATCCATGTCGCACGGGCTCCCTCTTGGCGGGGATTTCGTCGCTCCCCATCCTGGCAAGCTACTGTGCTGCGAAATAAGAGGCAATGCAGCGTTCGCTTGTGTGCTTTGCGATAGGAGGCATGACCAACTAGCGGTCGCGCTCGCTACGCCAGGGCGTCAGGCGGCCGCCCAACCAACTGACCAAGGCGTAGAGGCCGATAGCGATGACGGCGAGAACGAGCAGGGCGGCGAACATTAGGTCGATCTGCATGCGGCCGCTGGCATGCAGCATGAGATGGCCGAGGCCGGCGCTGGAGCCGACCCATTCGCCGACCACCGCCCCGATGGGGGCGACCGCTGCTGCGACTCTGAGTCCCGAAGCGAAGGCCGGCAGGGCCGCGGGCAGCTGCACGTGAACCAAGGTGGAAAGGCGAGACGCACCCATGGTGCGGGCGAGATCGAGCTGGCCGGGGTCAGCCCTACGCAAGCCATCGAGCAGCGCGGCGGTCACCGGGAAGAAGATGATCAGCGCGGCCATGGCGACCTTGGACGCCAGGCCATAGCCAAGCCAGAGCACCAGGATGGGCGCTAACGCGAAGACGGGGATGGCTTGGCTGATCACCAGGAGCGGCAAGAGCCAGGCGCGCAGGCCCTGGGAGAGCACCATGGAGATGGCGAAAAGGCTGCCGAAGAAGGTGCCTAGCAGCATGCCGAGCAGGATTTCGCTCAAGGTCACGCCGGCGTGGTGGAGGAGCAGCGGTGCGTCTTCGACGAGCTTGGCGGAGACCAACCCCGGTCCCGGAAGGATGAAGGGTGGCACGCCGCTCAGCCAGACCACCGCTTGCCAGATTGCGAGCAGGCCGAGCGCAATGACGAGCGGGCGCAGGTTGGTGCTCATTGGGCTTCCTTGGCTGCCTGCAGGCTCGCCATCAACGCGGCGTGGGCCTCGCCCATGCCGACAGCCTGCAGGTCGCGCGGCGGCGGCCCGGCCGGTGGCGCCACTTCGCGCAGCTGGGCCGGCTTGCCGGCCAGCAGCAGGATGCGCTGGCCGAGGCGCAAAGCCTCTAAGGGGTCGTGGGTCACCAGCAGCACGGTGCGTCCCTTGAGCCGTTCGGCGGCCAGCGCCTGCAAGCCGTGGCGGGTGACGGCATCGAGGCTGGAGAAGGGCTCGTCCATCAACACGATGGGCCGGTCCTCGTAGAGCGTGCGGGCCAGGGCAACACGCTGGCGCATGCCGCCGGACAGTTTGGCTGGCCGCAGGGTCGCGGCATCGGCCAAGCCGAGATCGGCCAGCAGGCTCTCTGCGCGTGCTATGTCTGGCGTTTGGCCGCGCAATCGTGCGCCGAGCAGCACATTGTCGCGGGCGCTGAGCCAAGGCAGCAGCAGATCGTGCTGCGCCATGTAAGCGAGCTTAGGAGCGACCGCGCTGCCGTCCGACAACCTGACTGTCCCGCTGGCTTCTTCCGCCAACCCGGCGATGAAGCGCAGCAGGGTCGACTTGCCGACACCCGATGGGCCGAGCAAGCAGGTAATGCGGCCCCCTTCCAGCGTCAGATCAAGACCACTGAAGAGCTCTTCACCATCGAAGACGACGGCGGCGCCGGCGATCTCTAACGCCGGAGCCGGTGGGTGTGTGTCTGTATAGGAGGCGGACGCGCTATCCATGTTGCTGGACATCTAGGGAGCCGGCGACAGCGATAGCAAGGCTGGGCTGGGATGCGGACTCGGCTTGATGCCGAATGAGTGCTCGACCATGTGGTTCCCATGACGTCTCGACCGGGCCAAGACACTCCGCTTCCGGACCTGAGCCTGCACCCGCGCTTCATAGGCAGCGAGATCTACCGTACGTCGCGCTACGGCGCGCGCCATCCGCTGTCTATCCCGCGGGTCTCTACTGTCATTGACCTATGCCGGACGCTCGGCTGGCTGCCTAACGACGTCTATATCGACAGCCCCCGGGCGACACCGGAGGAGTTGGCCCGCTATCATGCGCCGGACTACATCGCCGCCGTGCAGCGGGCGGAAGCCGAGCAGGCTTTGGATGAGGAAAGCCGGCAGCGCTACCAACTGGGGCTCAACGGCAATCCCATCTTTCCCGAGATCTTCAGCCGTCCGGCCACGGCCTGCGGCGCTTCGCTGTTGGCGGCTCGGCTGCTCGAGAAGGGTGGCATCGTCTATAATCCCGCCGGAGGGACGCATCATGGACAGCCGGACAGAGCCAGTGGCTTCTGCTATTTCAACGACCCGGCGCTTGGCATCCTGAGCCTGCTCGATCATGGCCTGACGCGCATCTTCTATCTCGATCTCGATGCCCATCACGGTGACGGCGTGCAGCAGGCTTTTGCCGGCGACCCCCGGGTCTTCACCTTGTCGCTGCACGAAGCCGGACGCTGGCCGATGACCGAGGGCGGTGCCGGTAGCTTGGAAGACACCGCGGGCGGTACGGCGCTCAACCTGCCTCTGCCGCAAGGCGCCAACGACAGCGAGTTCGAGTTCCTGATCGATACCGTCGTGCTGCCGCTGATCGATCGCTTCGCGCCCGAGGCCTTGGTGGTGCAGGGCGGCGCCGATGCTCTAGAGGAGGATCCGCTCAGTCGACTGTCGCTCTCAAACCAGGCCTTATGGCGCAGCGTTGCGGCCGTGCAGCCACTGGCGCCGCGGCTCCTGATGCTCGGGGGTGGCGGCTACAATCCTTGGTCCGTGGCACGGTGCTGGACGGGGATCTGGGGGCTTCTGAGCGGTCAGCAGCTGCCCGAGCGGCTGCCGCCCGACGCCGAGGCCATCCTGTGTGCCCTCAGCTGGCGCCACAGCCGCGGCCGCAATCCGCCGGAGCATTGGTTCACGTGCTTGGCCGATGTGCCACGGGGCGGACCAATCCGCGCAAACCTACGTGATTTGGCGCGTCGGGCGCTTGAGATCACCGAACCGCTGTGCTTGGAAAGCCTCGGTTCCTGAACGGTGACGCAGGGGAGACGGCATGCACGTCAGCTTGGGCGTGAGGGCGGTGCAGGTGGCGGTGGCGCCAGTCGTCGTCTTTCTTTTTCTGCTTGGCGCGGCAGCGGCGCAGAACCAGCCGCAGGTCACTTTCGACAAGGCGGAAATCGCCGTCGAGACGGCCACCGGAGACCGCCATATCTTTGAGGTTGAGCTCGCTCTGCGGCGCGATCAGTTCGGTCAGGGGTTGATGTTCCGCCGGGAGTTGGCGGAGGACGCTGGCATGCTGTTCATTCTGCCCCGTCCGCAGACGCTGAACATGTGGATGAAGAACACCTATCTGCCCCTCGACATGCTGTTCCTCAACAACGCGGGGGAGATCGTAAAGATCGCCGAGCGGACCGTGCCGCTATCGACCGATCGCATTCCCTCCGGCCGGCCGGTCAAAGGCGTCCTGGAGGTCAACGCCGGCACCGCCGAGCGCTTGGGCCTGGCGGTCGGTGACCGCGTGCTGCACCCGGCCTTCCAGTAGCCGGGCACACTGGGCGAGCGGCAGCGCGCTTTAGGTGCTCGGACCTTCGTCCGGCTTCATGGCGATGCTCTTCCAGCCTTCGCCCGCAGCGACCAGGCAGCTCCAGCCTTTCGCCGAGGTGACGATGATGGTCCAGGTGCCACCGCCGTTGGTGCTCAAGACCTCGACCAAGCCGCCGTTGCTGGTCACGCCGATGGCGACAGGCGATTCCTTGTACTTCTTCTCAAGGTAGCTCACCACCGAGTCGCGTTGGCTACACTGCGGCATATCTGCGGCGGCCGGCTTGCCGATCAGAACGGCACCGGCGGCGAGGGAAACGAGTGCAAGGCTCCGTAACATGGCCTTCCCCTCCTTAGCGTCGAAGTGGCGATCCGGCCTCCCGTCGAGCGAGCGGCCGCATCCGGGTTGATCCTTCGAAGCCTACAGATACCGCATGAAGACGCGCTTAAGGGGTAGTAACTCTATGGTTAACGTCGCCCTTTACTTGGGGTTTTTATGTCTAATGTGCGGAAGATTATCTAAGCCTTTGGCTGGATTGGAGGAATTTTCGCCTTTTCACTGTGGCTGGGGGGGCTCCTACGCCTGGAACGACAGCATTATAGTTTGCGCGCCAAGGTCAAACCGTCGCCGATCGGCAACAGAGACAGATCGATCTCAGAATGCTGGGCCAGTTTCCGGTTCAGGGCGCGAATGGCCTTGGTGTCGGGATCGTCGGCTGCTGGGTCGATCACCGAGCCGCCCCAGAGCACGTTGTCGACCAGAATGACACCGCCGGGGCGCAACAGCTCAAGGCAGCCTTCGAAGTAGCGGTCGTAGTTTTCCTTGTCTGCATCGATGAAGGCGAGATCAAAGCTGCCGGCGGCTCCTTCGCTGATAAGGGCGTCGATGGTGTCGCCCGCCGGGGCCAGACGAAGCTCGATTTTCTGGTGGAGACCGGCCCGCTGCCAATAGCGCCGCGCAATGGCGGTGAAATCCTCGCTGACGTCGCAGCAGACGACCAGGCCGTCATCGGGCAGGGCTTGGGCGAAGCAGAGCGCGCTATAGCCGGTGAAGGTACCGATCTCGATCACCCGCTTGGCGCCGATCAGCCGGGTCAGCAGGCTCATGAACTGCCCCTGGTCCGGGGAAATCTGCATGGCCGCTTCCGGCATGCGGTTGGTCTCGGCGCGCAGCTCCGCAAAGAGCGAATGCTCCCGCAGGGAAACCTCCAGAATGTAGTCGTAGAGCTTGTCGGTCAGGTTCAGGGTACGCTTGGACATGAGAGCCTCGCCGATAACAAACCGTCGGAATGGACGACCTTCTTTTGTAGGGGCGGCAGCCACAAAGCGAGCGCCTTTCCTGCATCGCCGCTCTGTCCGTCGACCGCTTGGTCCTTAACGGTCGAGCTGTTCCTTTAGGAATTGCAGGACCTCTTGCCGTGGCTCCGGCTCGTCAAGCAGCTCGTGCAGGCTGGCCAGGGGCGGGTCGCGATAGACGATCGAGCGGCTGCCGTTCGTTTCGCTGAGGAAGTTCGTGCAGTCGCCGCGGGTCCATTGGTCCTGGAACCAAGGGTCGTCGGCACCGACCAGGGTCAAGACCGGCTCCTGCTCTGTCGCGCCGATGCCTTTGTACTCCGGCCAGCCGGCATGGCAGGTCCAGCCCTCGACCACCCTAGCCTTCACCGCCTGCTGTTGGGTGGCCGGCTGAAAGGTGGCTGTGGTGAGACCGCCTTCGCTGAGGCCGACAAGGAAGATGTTGTCGGGGTCGACCAGCGGCAGGCCGCGGGCTCTCTCGATGGCATGGCCCGCATCGTACTGCCGCATGCGCAAGGTTGGGCGATAGAGCCCGCCCTGGTGGGTCTCTTCGTCGCAAGACATAGGGTACTTCTCACGAGCCAGGCTGATCGGGGCGATGACCAAAAAGCCGTTGTCGGCGAGAAAGGTCATGCGATCGTGGGTGCCGTACCAAACGCCACTGCAGCCGTGCAGGTAGATCACGGTGGGCAGCCGCTGCTCGGCGGCAGGCATGTTCTGAAGGTCAGTAACCGTTGCGCGGGTGGAGTCACCGTCCGGGTGCGGCATGCGGACGAGAGCGGCGTGCCAGCTGCGCTCCATCTCGGCCGGGTCCGACCAATCCACCTCCCGCATATCCTGCGGGTCTGTGAAGATCTTGGTGCTGTTGCTTAGACCCGGCTCATCGGCAAGCGCTGCGGCCGAGAGGCCTGAAAAGAATGCGAGGGTCAAAAGAAGTTGGTGTCGTTTCCGCATTGCTTCCCTGCCATCGCGGTCGGCCCAGGTAATCTCTAAGGATCACGCGGTTACCGCGATCGCCGGCAGCGAACAAGGGCACCAACTGACGCAGCCCTATGGGCTCTCCTGCCTAAGCGGCCGTGCTTTCCAGGGCCGGCTCTGCGGGCTCGGCATAGAGGGGCTCGGAATGGGCGCTCGTGTCCTCGTCCGTGTCGAGTCCGAAGGCCTCTTCCAGGAGATCCATGAGCGGCAGCATCGCTTGCAGCGCCGGATCGTTCGAGTGGGTGTCGGTCGCGTTCATGAGCTTAGAGGTACCACACGCCCGCTCACGCTGCTGTGAGCGGTCTCACACAATGTCGGTGTTCACTTGCCTCTCATTCTCCGTTCATCTTCCCGACAGGCTGCGTTTTGGAAGGGGACTTAACCTTTGCTTAAGGACTTCAGTCTGCCCCACAGACGCTAGCTTATAGGAGATTGGGACCATGAACCTCCGCGAAGTCGCGCTCTCCCCCGTGCCTCCCACAGTCAAATGGGCCTTCACCACCCGCCGCGTTGCGCGGGATGACGTCATCTCGTTGGATGCGAATGTCCAGTACGCCATCTCGGGCGACCTCGCCCTCTGCCGGATCTTAGAGATCAATCAGCACAAGAAGATCCAACTGGCCAGCCAGCGCTATTCCCTCAGCTATCCGGGAGACCTGCTGGTCGTCTGTGTTGGCGACCGTTATGCCCCGGATCAGTTCGAAGGCTATGCCGAGGTCGACCCGGAAGGTGCTGATCTTCTGGCCTCCGGCGGAGTCATCGGCAGCATGCGGGCGGCGCACGGCCGCATGTCCAAGCCGACCCGAGTCAAGCCGCTGGGACTGCTCAAGGACAGTGCGGGCGAGGTCATCAACGTCGCGCGCTACGGGCTGCCCCCGATGCAGATCCCTGAGCAGGTGACGGTGCTCGGCGTCGTCGGCGCCTCCATGAATGCGGGCAAGACTACGGCGGCGGTGAGCTTGGCCCATGGGCTCAGCCGCGCCGGCTATCGGGTTGCCGGTGTGAAAGTCACTGGTACCGGCGCCTTCGGCGACTTCAACGCCTTCGAGGACGCTGGCGTCCCGGCGCTCGATTTTACCGATGCCGGGATGGCCAGCACCTACCGCATGCCCAACCGACGGATCGAACAGGGCTTCGAAACCCTGGTAGGCACGGCCGCGTCGCGCGGGGCTGAGGTGGTCGTGGTCGAGGTGGCCGACGGTGTGTTCCAGAAGGAGACGGCGTCGCTGCTCGCCGGCTCGGCCTTGAGCGATCGCCTGGACGGGATTCTCTTTGCGGCGCCTGATGCCTTGAGCGTGGTGGGTGGCGTCGAGGTTTTGCAGCGCTTTGGCCATCGTCCCTTTGCCATCTCCGGGATGGTGACCTGCTCGCCGCTTGCCTGCGAGGAGGCATTGGCAGCGAGCGGCATTCCTCTGGTTTCACGGAAGCAGCTTTGTTGTCCGGACAGTGCCGCGAAGCTGGTCGGCCCGCTACTTCGCCACACCGCGCCGGTCGAGGCGAAAACGGCGGCGTGAGCCGAGCCCTGCCGATCTGCGACAAGCGCCGGTTGCGAGATGGGATTTTGGTGTTCGTGCCCGGCGTTGGCTCGGCCTTGGCGAAAGGTGGGATAACCCCTGCCGTCCGCGGGACCCCACCCGCTCGTCATGGCCCGGGCCCGCCCGGCTCGGCGAGACCTCCGCTGTGTTCAGCCCTCCTCGGCCTTGCGGCCGCAGGGGGGCTGTTTGCTGTCGGCCAAGCAGTTCCACCCTATCGATGGCGCGCGGAAAGAGGCGCCGTTGCGCGCCGCCCAGAGCCTTATCTGGGGCGGCAGGAGGTTGAGACATGCGTGAGACAATAAAAAACAGGGTGCAAAAGATGAAAATCATCAACGTCATAAATGGCATCGCCATGGTGATGCTGTTGTTCGCCGTAGGCGGCGCGGCGATCGCGATCTGGACCGCCAACCGGGCTGAGTACTTCAGCGAACGCATTACTTTGGCGCATCGTTCTTACGAGCGGCATCTCGAGCTGAGCTCCAACACCTATCAACTCTTCAAGCAATACGGCGACGCCATGTTGATCGGCGATCTCGACGACGGTCGCGGCGAGGCCGAGCTCATTCGCCGTATCCGCGGGAATATTTCCGACATCCGCAGCGTTATCGGCGAAGAGATCGAAATGGTGGGAGAGGAAGAGATCGAGGAGCTCGAACTGCTCTCGAAAATCGAGCGCAAGATCGAGGATCTGATCGGCAAGTTCGAGGTGGTTGCCGGCACCGGTGCCGGCGAAGAGCTGCGCATGAACTGGGGGCGGCTCTCGGCCATCCTCGACGATGAGATCGACCGAGATTTCCGCAGCATGATTGATGAAGCTTTAGAAGAGGAATTGGAGGAAGTGGTCGAGACCCGTGCCATGGCGCAAGCCCACGCCGTGCTGGCAACGCGTTTGGCTCTCGCTTTCGCGGTTCTGGCGGTGGTCGTCACGCTGCTGTCGCTTCGGGCCTACCGCCATCAAATCGCCGGGCCCTTGGCGAAGCTGATGGGCGGTGTGCGGGCCTTCGCGGGTGGGCAGTTTTCCCGGCCCATCGGCCTAACCGGGCGCAACGAAATCTCGGAGGTCGCGCAGGTGCTGGACGACATGGCCGAGATGGTCGAGCAGCGCACCCGTTCGTTGACGGCAGAGAATGTCGAGTTGGAAAAGGCCGTGCGCACCCGCACGAACGAGCTTGAGCGCCTGCTGCAGGAAGCCCAGGAGAGCGAGGCGACCCGGCGCCAGCTGATGGCCGATGTCAGTCACGAGCTGCGCACGCCCTTGACGATCATTCAGGGCGAGAGCGAGATCGCGTTGCGCGGGGCCGACAAGTCGCCTGACGAGTACCGCGACGCCCTCATCCGGGCGCGCGACGCGGCCGCCCACACCACTCGCTTGGTCAACGATCTCTTGTTCATTTCCCGCACCGAGTCCGGCGCGGCCCGTCTTGCGCTTGAGGAGGTCGACCTACATGCCTTGATCGACGAAACGGTCGGCATGGCCCAGACCGGAGCGACTTTGATCGCTGACCTTGAGCGGGCGCCGGTGAACGTGGACCCGGTGCGCGTGCGGCAGAGCGTCATCGCCCTGTTGCAGAACGCCCGTCATCACGGCGGGACCCAGATCACCGTCCGCCTGATGTCGTCCCCGCTCGGGTATCGCGTTGCTGTCGAGGATGACGGCCCCGGCATGACCGATGTGGAGAAGGAGCGCGCCTTCGAGCGCTTCTTCCGCGGCTCGAACGCCGCCGAAAGCTACACCGAAGGTGCCGGTCTTGGCCTGCCGGTGGTCCGCTCTATCGCTGAGGCTCATGGCGGGCACGCCTGGCTGGAGGACCGGCTGGGTGGCGGCACCGTCGCCGTGATCGAACTCCCGAAACGTCCGAGGTTGAGAGCTGTATCGTGAACGTGCTGCTGGTAGAAGACGAGAACCGTGTTGCCGATTTCATCCGCCGGGGCCTCAAGGCCGAGGGCTGGATGGTCGAGCATGCCGTCGACGGGGAGACGGCGCTGGAGTTGCTGCAGCAGCGTCGGTTCGACGTCATCATCTTGGATCTGGTGCTGCCCGGCATCTCAGGTCAGGACGTTTGCCAGCGGCTGCGTGCGCGGCGCATTCTGACCCCGGTGCTCATGCTGACCGCGCTGGACGCGACCGACGAACGTATTGCCGGCCTGCGTATCGGTGCGGACGATTATCTGCCCAAGCCCTTTTCCTTCGAGGAGCTTGTGGCCCGGCTCGACGCGTTGCACCGCAGGGCTCACGACTTCTCGGCACAGGCGACAAACGAGGTGCTGCGCCATGACGGCATCGTCTTCAACCGCAGCTCACTCTTGCTCACCGTCGACGGAGCCGAGGTGGAGCTTTCCGCGAAGGAGCGAGAGTTGGTTACCCTGCTGCTGTCGAACGAGAAGAAGGTGCTGAGCCGCGAACGCATCCTCAGCGCCGTCTGGAGCGCCCAGGAGGATCCGCTGACCAACGTGGTCGATGTCTACATCGCGCGCCTGCGCAAGAAGCTCACACCTTACGGCCACCTGATCGCCACCGTGCGTGGCGCCGGGTACCGCTTCGGCTAAGACGGGTCGGTCTTGGCACCCTCAAGCGAACTGCGCGAGGCCGTAGCCAACGGACCAGTTCTCTTTCGGGGCGTCGAGAACATTCACGAAGAGGTCTTCCGGTCGAATGCCGGGGCGCTCGCTGAGGAGCTCCGCGAGCCGCCGGAACAGCGCCTTCTTCTGCTCTGCGGTGCGGGTATCGAACACAATGATGCGGATGTAGACGAGGTCGTCGCTGCGGGCGATGCCAAAGGCATTGCCGTAACGGAAGTTCGCCGCGTCATGCTCGGTGATGGTCATGAATTGATCGTCGTCCGGCACGTCGAGCGCGTCTCGCAACGCCCGGTACAGACCGTCGAAGATCGCCTGCCGGTAAGCGTCCGGCTTTCCGGTCCGTAGTGAGATCTGTGAGATCGGCATCGCGTGTCCTTTCCGTGCTGTTTAGGACCAAGCTAGATGCCGCTTGATTATTTTGATATCTCATTAGCAATGATATTAGAGATAATAAATGACAATGATTGAGCGCCCTCTCGATCTGGATGCCGTCCAGGCTTTCGTCCGCATTGCCGAGCTTGGCAGTTTCACACGGGCGGCTGAAGCCACGGGGGCGACACAGTCCGCGGTCAGCTTGAAGCTCAAGCGGCTGGAGGAGCGGTTGGGTTGTCGGCTTGTCGAGCGGACGCCGCGCTATGTACAGCTTTCAGCGCGGGGGGAGGCCTTCCTCGAACACGCCCGCGAACTCATGAGAGTACATGATCGGGCGTGCACAGGACTGGCCGGTGCCCGACAGCGCCTCACCATCGGAATCAGCGACCATGTGGCCGGTCCGGAGCTGCCTGCCCTGATCGCACGCATGAACGGGCAAGACCCGCAGCTCTTGATCGAGATTCGGATCGGATCCTCAGGGGATCTGCTTCAGAGCTATGACCGGCGTGAACTCGACACCGTCATCGTCCGGCTCCACGCCGGGAGGAGCGATGGAGAGGTTCTTGCCGAAGAGACGCTCGGCTGGTTCGCCGCGCCGGGCTGGAAACATCGTGCGGGTGAGCCGTTGCCGGTTGCCACCATGCCCGAGCCCTGTGGTGTGCGTGCCATCGCCGGGCAGCGTCTCGACGAGGCCGGCGTGCCTTGGACGGAAGTCTTCGTTGGCGGCGGGGTTGCGGCGGTCTCTGCGGCGGTCATGGCTGGGCTTGGCGTTGCGGCGTTGGCGCGGCGCATGCTGCCGCTCGGCGCGGTCGACGTTGGCCCCAAGCTGGGTCTTCCCGATCTGCCGCGCTTGCCGATTCTGCTTCACTCGCGGGTCAAGGATGGTCCGCCAGGCGCTGCGCTTGCTGCGCTTTCGGCAGCCCTTCGGAGCGCCGTGCGTGACTAGATAGGGAGCGGCAATAACTTTCCTCGATCAATTCGTCAGGCCGACCCTTCGGGTGAAATCGTTGGCGAAGACCTTGCCGACTGCCGGGCTCTCCAGCAGGGCGGCGCGGCTGTCCTTCCACTTCTTGACGTTGTCGCCGTAGGCCGCCTCGACACGCGCTGGGGTCAGGAAGTCGTTGATCTTTCCCCAGTGCATGGTGAGCGGGATGCCGGCCTTCTCGATATTGGCCCAGACCTTGTTCACGTACTGCTGGGACTTGGCTGTGAAGAGGCCATCGATCTCCATGACGCAGGTCGGCTCGAACTTGGTGAAGCCGAGCAGCGCCTTGGTGCCTTTGACGAAGCGCAGGGCGATCAACATGGGCAACAGGGTGCCGAAGTCCTTGTAGGTGTCGAGCGCGATATTGAGCGCATCGAGCGAGCGGTTCAGCGGTAGGCCGACGCCGGAGGCGAAGACCTTGCCGACGACTTTCTCGCCACGGAAAAGATCCTTGAACGCCCCTGTCACCTGATAGGGCGCCAGCTCGTTGTCGACCTGCGCATTGATCAGCGGCTTGGCGAGGTCGGCGACCACGGAGGGCAGCAGCTCCACCACGTTGGCCATCAGCTCCAGGCCGGAGGCACCCGGGCCCGGTGCACCGTCGTCCCAGTCCGGCGGCTGGTAGTTCGGGGTGAAGGGGCGCTCAAACATGAAGAGCACCGAGGCCTTCTCGGCCGGTATCTTGTCGTTGGGGTTCACCTCCAGCTGGAAGTGATAGAGCTTGGAGACCGGGCCCGGCAGGCTGAGGCCGGAGAAATCGAGACTGGTGATTGCCTTTTTGAGCCCGGCGCCGAAGGTGCGGAAGGAGCGGTGGGCGTCGAGCAGGAAGAGCTCCCGCGCCTCGATCAACACGCCGTGGATGATGCCGAAGGAGCCGAAGCTGACCAGCGCCGCATCGAACAGCGTGTCGTCGCGGATGAGTTCGGCGCCCAAGGCCGCGGCGAAGCTCGGCCGCACCACGGGATAGGAGGCGCGCTCGAGGAAGACGTGCTTGTTCGGCCCGGTCACCAGGTGGAGGCCGACCACGAAGTCCTGGGTGGCGCCGAACTTGAAGGCCGAGCCGTGGGTGCCGGTGGAGATCACACCGGGCAGGGTCTGACCGTTGTTGGAGCCGGAGGCCTTAAGCGAGAGGCCGTCTCGGAACAGCACCCGGTTGATTTCCGAGATCGAATAGCCGCACTCCAGGAAGCGTAGCTTGTCCCGCTCACCGGCGTAGTTGGCAGAGACCTGGCTGGCGGGCAGGGTGAAGCCGACACGCAGCGCTTTGTTGCTGAGCAGCCAGTGCTTGGAGACAGCGACCTTGCTCAGGGACCAGGAGCTGCCGAAGGCGCGCAGTTCCTTCTTTTTCTTTACTGCGTGGGCGACGGTTGCCTGCAACTCCTTGGTCGCCGCGTTGTAGGTCTGCAGCCGCGCGTCTGCCGTGCTCGCGGGGCGGAAGACGTTGAAGGAGTACAGGCCCTCGATTTTCTGCTCGAAGGTCTGGTGCCGACCAACCCAGCTGTTCTTCGGGGAAAACGTCGACCGCTTGGGAACGTTTGGCATGGGGCGCGTCCTTTCCGCCTAGGATAGGAGGGGCATCCAGAAGGTTGCTACTGAGCGGGCGCTTCGGGGAATCCTCCAAGATCGCCAGCTGGTGCGCGACAGCGATAGCGAACTTCGCCGGGCATCCAGATGCCCAGGGTTAGCACGCCGGCCAGGTCGTAGAGGAAATTGTCCTCGACGATCACGTCGTTGAGCCCGTCCTCGCAGTCGGCCGCAACCACCTGGGGATCGAGGATCGCGCCCCACAGATAGGCGTGCACCATGCGGCTCTCGTAGGTTTGCTCCAAAGGATCGGAGTCCGGCGTACGCACTTGGTGGCTGGCACAGCCTGCCAACAAGGCGGCCATTAGAAATACGCTGGCCGACAGCCATCGTCGGCCATGGCGCATGGGATAGCTCGGAAGCTTCATAATCCCACCCCCCTCATTTCTGCGCCGCCCCAAAGGCGGACAGGCCGCTGATCAGGCAGCCAACACAGCCACGTGCTGTGCAACATTATGGTAACTCGCTGTCGCGGGACATGGCTGTGACATTGCCGGCCAGCTGGAAGTCGTTTCTATGAGTATATTTACAGCTTTTGATTGGTTTGGCGATGGACTGTATGGAGTTTTTTACAGTTTCGCCGGCCTGTGACCAAAAAGTGTCAGAAAATTTTACGTTGACCTCGTTCGTTAACCAACAGCAACCAGTCAAGGTATTGAAAACAATAAGACAATCAAAAATGGCATGATGCCTGCTTGGTAATCGTTGAGCAGGTCAGCGCCGTTCTTGGGGTTAGGCATGCCCACGAGCTTGTGGGCATGCCGGCGCGGCCTGAATGCAAAGGTGTTCAAGATGAAGGGGCATCTTATGAACCAGATCAAGAAAACCTATCGTGCCAAGCGCTCGGCAGCGGTGCTGGCTGGGCTGTTGTTTGGGGTGGCTGCGGCGTTCACGACGCAGAGTGCGCAGGCGCTCGTCATCGAGGGTGACTATACGGTCAATGTCCATAGCCAGGATCCGGGCCTGGTGGTGCAGACCAGCGATATCTTCGATCACAACTTCACACTCGACCTAGAGCTGAATGTCCCGCAGACCGTGAAGCTGTTCAGGATTTGGACCGATGAGACCACGGTCAACGCAGGCGAAGATAACGTTGCTAACCCGGCGTCCGTCGATTGGATCTTCTCTTCACCGGTGGGCTCGGAAAGCTCCACTGGGGAGACGCACGGTGGTTGGAGACTCTTCGTTTTTCACTACGGCGAGATCAACTGGGATAATCCAACGGTCATCACCTTCGATAACGGTGCTGAGCTTCAGATCACACTGACCGACCGGCACTTTAACAAGGGCCTCTTCGGGCTGAAGGAGGGGTATCGCCATGGCGCCAAGGTCAAGGCGACCTTCCTGCTGACCAAGGAGGGCAGCTATCCGATTCCGGAACCGGCGACGCTGGCGCTTTTCGGCCTGGGTCTCTTAGGCTTGGGGTTGGCCGTGCGGGCCAACGCCAAGCAAGCTTCCCTGCGCCTGGTGCGGGCGCGAAAGCAGCAACGTCGTCCTTTGAGCTAGGCCAAACTGACTTAACTCTTGCTCTACGCGCTTTGCTGCAGTTGTGCGCGCAGGAAAGCCACGTTGACCACCAGGCCTGGCAGCAGCCACTGGAAGAGGCGGCAGACATCGCGCAGCTCTTCGAAGCTGGCGTCGTGCTCCGCCGCCTCTCGTAGTGCAACGGCGGTCAGCTTGCCCGGATTTGGCAGGCGGCGACTGACCTCAGCCAGGCAGCGCTCATGCACGGCTTGGCACAGCGCTTCGTGCGCGGGGGTGCCGGCGACCGTGCTGAGGTCATTCCAGGCCAGCGCCCAATAGCTCGGCCAGCGCGCGAAGGCGCGATAGTCCGTGTTGACGAACGGCAGCCCCAGGACACGCTTGATGTCCTCATAGACGGCTTGGGTCGGCGCATCGGCATGGTGCGGCTCCATCAAGACAAAGGGCACCGCCGCTTCCGGTCCATGTCGACCCTCAAAGGCTGGGGCGGCGTCCGGTTCCTTGGCGCCGGCCATCTCGCCGCTCTCCAAGAGGTAGCGGGCCAGGGTCGCCAGAAGGACGTAAGGCTGGTTGCCGTGGCTGAAGATCTCCACCATCCGCCGGATATCTTCGATCTCCCGTGGGGCATAGCCCAGGGTGGTGAGCCGAGGGCCAACTGGCGGCGGCGCCAGTTTCTCCACCTCCGCCTCGACGAAGATGCGGTTGCCCTGAAAGGCTTCGACGAAAGGTCGGCTGGCAGCGAGTGCCCGCGTGCCCTGCCACAGCGTCTTGAAGAAGGCGGGATAGTGGGCATAGGCCATGGTCACCACGCCCATCCAGGGAACCTGGAAGACCTGCTTCATGTCCTCGTACCACTGCTTGCGCTCGCCTTCGACGCGGTACTCGGGAAGCGGATGGATGGCAGGAATGGGCTCAGGCTTCAGGCGGGGCAGGGGCGGCATGGCGCTCTCAACGGTGGCGAACATGGCAGCATAGCGCGACAGCCGGATCGGCAAAGGTCACCGCTGCGGCAAAACAGCTCAATTGACAATATATTGTCATATTGACTACATGTTGTCTTATGAGAAAGCATAGCGAAGAAGCAGCGCTCGTTACCGAGCTGATTCTCGAAACCTTCCGGCTGAACGGGCGCCTATTGGCTGCCGGCGATCGCCTGACCCGCGATCTCGGGCTGTCGAGCGCCCGCTGGCAGGTCTTAGGCGCAATCGAGGATTCGCCGCTGCCGGTGGCGCAGATCGCCCGCAACATGGGCTTAACGCGGCAGGCTGTGCAGCGGGTGACCAATGATCTGGCCGATGCGTGTCTCGTTACCTTTGCAGCCAATCCGGACCACCGACGGGCCAAGCTCGTCAAGCTGACGGCGAGCGGGCGAAAGACCCTGGAGGAGGTTTGGCGGCGACAGATCGACTGGTCGAATCGCTTGTCGGCCGGTCTGGACGCCGCCGAATTGGACAAGGCCCTGACAACCGCGCGGGCGCTGCGTCAACGTCTGGAGGCCGATGGGCAAGAGCCAACGGAGTGAAGACATGACTCTCAGGTTCGTTAAGGCGCTGCATCTGCTCGGCATGGCGATGTTTCTTGGCAGCATCCTCGGCCACATCACGGCCGGACTCCTGCCGGGCATCCATGACAATGCTGCGACGGCCTTGGTCGCTCGCCAAACCATCGATGTGGCAACCACCTACTTGACCCTACCCGGTTTGGCCCTGCTCGTCCTGACGGGGAGTGTCATGACAGCAAAGGGACGGTTGCCGTTCCCTGGAACGCGCTGGCTCATTCTGCATGTGCTTTTCGCACTGTTGATCCTGCTGAACGCAGGCCTTGTCCTTTACCCAGTGGGGCAGGAACTGCTCGCGGCCGCTTCGCAAGTAGCGGCTGGGGCGCTGGCGCTCGACCGTTTGGCCCCACTCGAGGGGCGCGAAGCCGCCTTCGGGGCCGCCAACCTGCTGCTTTCTCTTATGGCGCTCTTTGTTGCCGTGATCAGGCCGCGCCTCGGCGGCAAGACGCGCCCTCCCAGGGAAGCGGCCGGGGGAGCGTAATGGACACATACTTGCTATTGCGCTTCGCGCACATCCTGGGCTTCATCCTGCTCGGCGGTGGCTTGCTTGCGGTCTTCATCTCCGAGCTCCGTGCCTATCGCACGACGGACGTCGCGGTCTTCGCTGAGGCAGCTTGGTATACGGCGGTGTTCTATGATGCTCTGGTCCTGCCCGGCGCCTTGATTGTTGGGGTGTCAGGCCTGCTTCTCATCTTCGAGCTTGGCATGAGCTTCTTCGAGGCCCCGTGGCTGGTTGGCATGTGGGCTCTGTTCCTGTTCGAGTTCGTCGAAGGCAACACCGTGACCCGAATTCAGTTTCGTCGGACACTCGGGCAATCGCTCCTTGCGCGGGAGCGGGGCGAGCTGAGTGAAGCGGCGCGGGACCAGGCGCGAACCTTGATCGGTCGGATGGCCCACTTTCTGGATATCCCCCTGTTTCTCGTGATCGTCTATTGCGGAGCGATGCGTCCTGAGAGCTGGGACATGGTGATCGCGGCGGTTCTTGTCGCCCTCATTGCCGCCGCCCTTCTAACGCTCGCGGTTCCGCGTTTGGCGCAACGCTAGGCTGTTGCCGGAGGAGAGGGCTTGCGCGGGCTCGGCATATGGCTCAATACATCGCCGTGGTTCCGCCGCCGGGGAGTAGCTCAGCCTGGTAGAGCACCTGCTTTGGGAGCAGGAAGTCGCTGGTTCGAATCCAGTCTCCCCGACCACGCCTCCTTCGGTGCTCGTACTGCCTCGATACCGGCGACAGTCACTGTGGTGATAGCAGCGATCAATCCTTGTGGCTCATGATCGCGGTCCCGACCACCAGGCTGCCGAAGGTCACGGAAAAGAAGACGAACAGTAGGAGCAGCGCCTCGACCCAGGCATCGGCCTGCGCGATCAGGGTGGTGATGCCGAACATGTCCGTGAGCAGGATCGCCACGACAAGCGCACATCCGAGCGCCACGCCGCAGAGGCAGTGGAAGGCTAGGAACTTCAGCAGCTTCATCTCCGGCTTGTCGCGACCTGAGGCCGGCATGTCGCTCTCTCCTTCGATACGAAGCATCAACCGGGTTCCAGCTTATCATAGAGACACGGCAGACGTCAGTGCGGCCCTTTGCCTGCAGGCTCTGTTCGAACGCTTGTTGACGAATGAAATGCACGGCAAACTGTCAACCGCGGGACATAAGCCGGTCCAGGCTTAGGGGTATCGACCGTTCGACGTGTGCTTGGGAGGCGGCCATGTTCGATCTCGACCATTTCATCGAAGACTGTCGTCAGGCGCGCGCCGAGGATGACGACCACAAGGCTGTGCGCGAGGCGGTGGCACGTGCTTGCTCTGCACCGGAGGAGATGGTCGCTGCGCTCGGGGTTCCGGAACGCGGCGGCATCCAGAAGCTCTATCATGCGCCTGACCTCACCATCATCAATGTGATCTGGGGACCGCGCATGACCCTGCGGCCCCACAATCACGAAATGTGGGCCGTCATCGGTATCTATGGCGGCCGAGAAGACAACGTCTTCTGGCGTCGCTTGGACGGTGATGCGGAGGGCCGCATCGAGGCCGCTGGGGCCAAGGCGCTTTCGACCGGTGATGCGGTGCCGCTCGGGAAGGATATCATCCATTCGGTGACCAATCCGATTTCGAAGCTGACCGGCGCCATCCATGTCTATGGCGGCGACTTCTATGGCGTCAGCCGCAGCGAGTGGGATCCTGGATCCTTGCACGAGGTGCCTTACGACATGGAAGAGACCCTGCGTCTGTTCGAAGACTCCAACCTGCTTTTGGACCGTGTGTCGCAGTGATGCGTGGCGATACGCCGAGCGCTGAGCGGACTGATCTGGCATCGCTGTTGCCTGGTATGCCTGAGCGAAGCGCGCACACGACGCTGTATCGTCTTTGGCTAAAAAAGCGAGCGGCGGTGTCGGTAGAGTGCCGAGGCGAGCTTCCGGGGAGAGGCCAATTCGATCCTCTGGAAATGCCCAAGCTACTGCCAAATCTTACGCTATTCGATGTCGAGAGGCGCCCGCTGCGCTTTCGCATTCGCTTGGTCGGCACCGCCATCGTCGCGGCCATGGGCAAGGACACAACCGGCCTTTACCTCGACCAGCTTGATCGTATCGAGGCGGTCGAGCGTCGCGCTTGCGAACTGGTGGAGAGCAAGAGCCCCTATTTCCTCTCCGATCAGCCGCTGAGCTGGACCCATCGGGACTACAAGACCTATTCCGTGCTTGGCCTGCCGTTGGCCAGCGATGGCAAGAGCGTCGACATGCTGCTCTATTCAATGCTGTTCAGCTGAGAGTGTCCCAGCTCACGGACGGCCGTTGGGTGAGCGCGTATCCTGGTGCCGTTGGCGAGGTTGCCGGACTCCGTAACGCCGCATTAACCATAGCTGTCGTATTTCTGTCATAGGGTTGGCCGAGGCCAGCACAGCAGAAATCCCAGTGGAGCGGAAATCACTGTCAGCCTCGCCCATCGGATTGGAACGTCTGAACCAGGAGGTCGTTGTGGCGAAATCGAGCGCTGTTGCAGTGACAACCGTCTTTATGCTCAGCCTCTTCATGTCTCTTGCCGCAGCGGACGAAGACGGCAACTTCGTGCCCTACATGGTGGCCGGTACCGCCAAGGCGCTGGATGGCAATCGTATCATGGTCGATGACATGGAAGTCCGGCTTTGGGGCATTGTGGCGCCGGAGCGCAACACCTGGAGCGGTGCCGCAGCGGCCAGCTTCTTGTCTGCCTCGATTGACGGCACCGACATCCGCTGCCGCCTAACAGGCAAGCGCATCTACAAACGGCCAATCGCCGTATGCTTCCTGCCAGATGGTCAGGACGTCAGCGCGATGATCGTGGCCGAGGGCCTCGCGTTAGACTGCCAGCGCATGAGTGGCGGTCGCTACGCGCACCTGGAAAGTAACAAGCGTCTGCCATACCCAAGCTACTGCATGTGAGTTAACGACGCAGCCGCCGCGACGCTAGGCCGCGGGCGACAGAAACCAGCAGCGGCGACTTTGCTATTGCCGCAACCTCATGATATTTGCAGCGTCTTGCGTTGGATATCTGCGTGCAGGCATGCGCCCGGTCGGGGGTGACAAAGCGCCTGCAGCACCTTCGTATCCCGCTGCTTTGACGTTTCTGTTTCCCGTTCGATGTGAACCCGGCATGCTTCGTTTCGAAAATCTCAAGCTCGACTATGAGCCCTACCCCATCGGCGTTGCCCGCCCTGTGTTGGATGAACAGGACTACGCCGATATGGTTGCGTCCTTCCCGGCCTTCGAGCAGCTGGAAGGCCGTGATCACATCGGCAAGCAGTACCTCCTTTCGGAAAGCGTCAGAGGACCGCTCTACCGCCAGATCGTGGCGGCGACGCCGGTCTGGCAGCGGTTCTACGATTACATCAAGAGCGAAGCCTTCCTGGTCGAACTGCTTGGCAGCTTGCGGGCCCAAGGCGTCGATCTCGAGCTCTCACCGCGCGCGGTCAGCAGCTGGAAGCGGGTCAAGCTTGCCGCCCGTACGCTGTTCTCTCGCCGCCCGCCCAAACATGTGCCGACGCTGAGCAGTCGCTTCGTGTTTGGTGCCATGCCGACGGACGGCGGCAATATTCGCCCGCACACTGACCATGCTGCTAAAGTCATTACCTTGGTCCTGCCTATGGTTGGTCCGGAAGGCTGGGATGACAGCGTGGGTGGCGGCACCAGTGTTGTCTGGCCGAAAGACAAAAAGCGTATCTACAACCAGCGCAACGTCAGTTTCGATTTCGATGGCTTCGAAACCTTAAGAACCTATCCCTTCGGGGCCAACCAAGCACTGGTCTTCATCAAGACATTCAATTCCTGGCATGCTGTCTGGCCGATGACCGGCAGCGACCCGAATGCGGTGCGTAAGACGGTTGTCATCAACGTGGAAGCCTACTGAACACCAGAGGGTCAGCTAGGCTGACCGCCGCTCGTCCAGCCAGTCGCGCAGCTGCATGGCCCAATAGGTCAGTTGAACGGCGGCTTGGCCGAGCGCCCCGCCGACCGGTTGCAGGGGATAGGGGCGAAAGAGCTTCCAGCGGTCATCTTTTTCGACAATAGCGCGCGCGATCAATTCTCCGGCCATGGCTGTGGTGTTGAGGCCGTGCCCGCCGAAGCCGGTCGCCATCCAGAGGCCGTCCCGCGGCGGTCCGTCTCCGCCAACGTCTGCGCCGCAGGGGCCGATGAGCGGCATCTTGTGGCGGGCATAGCCCATCAGGCCTGACCAGGCGTAAGCGAGCTGCAGCCGACCGAGCGCCGGATAGACGCTGGTGACGTCCTGTTTCAGCATTTGCCCAAGCGCTTTGGGTTCCTCTCGCCGCGTGGTGATGCGCCCGCCCCAGAGCAGGCGACCGCGGTAGAGGCGGTAGTAGTCTCCGGCCCGTCGCTCGTCGCTGATGGCATAGGGTATAGAGATTGCCTGCTGCTCTTCCTCGTTTAGAGTGCGGCTGGCGATCATGTAGGTGGCGATTGGCAAGAGGGCGCGGGTCAAGGGCCGAAAGAGCCGATGCTCATAGCCGCTGGTGCAGAAGACCAGGGTGCCGGCAGCAACCTGGCCGCCTGCGCAGCGCACGAGGTGCCGACCGCCTGTGCGCTCCAGAGCCAGGGCTCGCGTGCCCTCGTAGATCGTGACGCCGGCCTGCTCTGCCTCGCGCGCTAGAGCGAGCGCATAGTTAAGCGGGTGGATGTGGAAGCCGTCCGGATCCTGCAAGCCTTGGAAATAGCGTTCGGTCTGTAAGGCATCGCGCACCCGCTCAGTCGGCCAGTAGACCGTCGCGTGCTCGAAGTCCTTTTCCAGGCGGTCGCGCGTGGCCATGAGGCGTGCGCTATCATCGGTGCGCAGGACCGAGAGGCGTCCCTCGACCGGGTTGATGTCGGCATCGGGCCAAGCAGCGGTCCTCTGTCGCACATAGGCCGCCCCTTCTCGGGAGAGCCGGTAGAGCGCCTGCGCATCCTCTAAGCCACTCTTGGCGATGATGGCGGAGAGCCCTTCCGAGTACCCGGCGCTGACAAAGCCGCCATTTCGGCCGGAGGCGCCCCAGCCGATGCGGTTGGCTTCGAGCAGTACCGTCTCCTGGCCGCGGCGCTGCAGCTCCAGGGCCGTCGTCAGTCCGGCGAGCCCGCCGCCGATGACACAGACATCCGCTTCGACCGCACGGGACAGGCTGGTGCGCTCCGGCGCCTTGCTCTTCGTTGCGGCGTAGTAGCTTTGCGGGTAGGGCGCGATTTGGATCGTCGATTTCCGAGGCAGCGATTGCCGGCCTATGGAATGCGACGAGAGGCTTTCAGACATGGCGCGACTCGCGAGGCGGGGAGCGGCTTGTGTCTCACTGTGAAGTAGGCTTGGCAAGCAAGCGTTCGATAGGACACAGGGTTTCCTTGCGGGCGGCTGTACGCAACCGCGCAGGCGTGCTAAGGCCGCCTCACAACCCTGTCGATTTCTGGAGTGACGTGCCTCATGGATGGTTTGCAGACCCCGTGGCAAAACTTGCCACGCGTGGCGAGTGAGGAGGAGTTGGAAGCACTCTACGGCACGCCCGGTCAGTCGGCGCTGGTCAAAGAGATCGACTACATCTCGCCGCACTACCGCGCCTTCATCGAGAAATCCCCTTTTGCCATCCTGGCGACCAGCGGCCCCGAGGGCCTAGATTGCTCGCCCCGGGGCGACCCGCCGGGCTTTGTGCGCATTCTGGACAAGAAGACCCTGGCGCTGCCCGATCGCCGCGGCAACCGCCGCTTGGATAGCTTGCGCAACATCGTGCGCGATCCGCGCGTGGCGCTTATCTTTCTGGTTCCCGGGATCGGCGAAACCTTGCGGATAAACGGCAGAGCGGAACTGGTTGCGGATGAAGGCTTCTGCGCCGAGTTCGCCATGAACGGCAAGGTGCCCCAGTCGGTCATTCTTATCACCGTCGAGCGAACGTACTTCCAGTGCAAGAAGGCCTTGGCCCGCTCGGGTCTGTGGAGCCCGGAGGCGCAGGTGTCGCGCGACGCACTGCCCAGCGCAGGAGAAATCCTGCAGGCTTTGATGAAAGAGCCCTTCGACGGTGCGGCATATGACCGGGACTATCCCGACCGCATGGCGCGAACCATCTACTAGCCGGCCCTAACCCTGTCCTTCCAGTCGATTACCAGAAGACGATCATGACCGCGATTTCGAGTCCCGTTTACAGCCGACACTCTCCCAGCCAGCGCTATCAGGAATTGCTCCGGTTGTATAAGGAGATGCACGATGACGGCGCGCGCCTGAAGGGCAAGGCGGCAGAGGATACCTTCCCGGGCAAAAGCATGCCGCGCCATGCCGAGGCTATTCGTGAGCTGATCGACATGACGGCGGCGACGAGCTTGCTCGACTATGGCTGCGGCAAGGGGCAGCAATACCGCTGGCGCGATATCAAGCTGTCGGATGGGCAGGTGGTTGACAGCTTGCTGTCCTATTGGGGTCATCCGGAGGTGGCCAAGTACGATCCCGGTTATGAACCCTACAGCCATCTGCCGGAGGGCAAATTCGACGGCGTGGTTTGCACCGACGTGCTCGAACACTGCCCCGAAGAGGACTTGCCTTGGATCCTCGACGAGCTCTTCGCCCATGCCCGCCGTTTCGTTTATGCCAATGTTGCCTGCTTTCCCGCAAAGAAGCGCTTGCCGAGTGGTGAGAACGCCCATGTCACGGTGCGGCCACCAGCTTGGTGGGAAGGCCTGATCATCGGTATCGCCCATCGCCATCCCGGTGTGCGCTATCGCATTCTGCTGGCAACCAAGCCGTTTTACCGCCGTTTCGCCAAGCGTCTGGGCTTGCCCAAGACCTCCAAGCGGATTTTCGAGGGAATAGCCCGTTAGAGCTTTTGCTCGACAAGGGCGCGGACGCGTTGGCTGACCTGCTCCAAATCGTCCGGCGCCTGCGCGAGCCTCGGCTCGGCCTCGATGCCAGCAGACGCCCAGCCTTGGTGGATGACCCAACGGCGGAAGTAGTCCAGGTCCCGGTAATAGCGCAGCTGTAGCCGGCGGTTGGCCCAGTCGCTCAGCCGCCGGTGCAGAGGCCCAAACTGCTCCGCGCCAGGGTAGGATCCGTGGACGAGCCGCTGCGCCAGTCGCTTCAGCCGTTTTATGCGAGAGAGCCGCTGCGGTAGCGGATAGACGCTGACGGCTTTGCCCAGATGGATGATCTCCGAGATCATCGAGGGGCTGTCGGCAGTCACCATGAAGCGGTCGCAGAGCGCCAGCAGGGCGAGATAGGGGTTCTCAACCTGCCCGCGGCTCCAGAGGTGCAGGAAGTCATTTGGCCCGAGACCTGCCTCAATCCGCGGCAGAGCGCTTGCCGGCGTGCGCGGGCTGGTGGTGACAAAGAGCGTGCCGCCGAGACGCGCCGCATCGGCTCGGCAGTCCGCCATGAGCTTGTCGACGGTGGTGTCGTCCATGACGAAGGGGGGCGTCGGGCCGCCGATCATAACGGCGATCCAAGGGCGGGGGCGTGGCTCGAAACGCGCCCGCCAAGCCTCAGCCGCTTCGGCCAGGGCGCTGGCATCATCCTTCCTGTGCAGCGGCAGCTTGAGACGCAGGACATTGTCACGGTTCGGGACTGCGTGCTGCGGCGGCACGATGACAAGGTCGAAATCGTCGATGCCGTACGGCCGGTTAAGCTGTACCAACTTGGTGCGGCCGCCGGATTGACGCTTTATCCAACGGGCCACCGGCTCCTGCTGCCAACCAGCGCTGATTACCAGGTCGGGCCAGGGCGCTTGGATAAGGTGGCGGCAAGCCGGGTCTAGGCCATCGCTGCTGGCCTGGCAGGGCTTGTCCTTGAGCGCGTCGGCCTTGGTCGTGAAGCGGAGCTGCTTGACTTCATAGGGCCAGCCGAGGGAGCGGGCGATGATTTGGCTCTGGCTATCGTCGCCGCTCTTGTCACTGATGAGCACCCACACCCGCGGTGTCGTCTTTTCTCGAACCTCACTGTCGTGGGCCGTCGCGGCACTGTCCCCCTCCGCTACATCCGAAGGGCTGTAAGATGGCGGATGATCGGTCGCGGTGAGGGCTTGGGTCGGCATTGACATTCGCTGGTCTAACGCCGGCTGGTGGCGGGCCGGTCTGCCGTTCTAAGGAAGAGCCGGGGCGCGGCGGACAAGTTCCAGAGCGTCGTGGCGCAAATGGTTGGCGGACATCTCCTTGCGCAGCTGCGATTCGCTCACCTTCCCACTGTCCAGACATTCGCGCAGCAGGCCGAACACGAGATTCTCCTGGTTCTTGTCAGGGTGGGGCTTGTAGCGGCCGCGAGCAGGCAGGCCGCGCGACAGATTGCGCAGGTTGCGTAGCCAGGCGAAATTGATCCCGAATAGGACTTTGTCGCTCTGGTTGAAGTCGACCGGTAGACCCGTTTTCCAAGGCTGCGTGCGGCGCTTGGTGTTGTGCAGCATCTTGGTTTCCGGCGTTAGTGTATCGAAATCGTTCCACTGGTCCTCCAGTGTCCCGATGTTCTCCTCCGGCTCCCGATTCAGGTTGACCCAGTCGAGATAGTCCCAGCGGCAGGAGAACATGTCTCGAAAGGTATCTTCCATGCGCCAGTGTGTCAGCTTGGCGCAGTCCAGCAGCATGACGCTGGAAGCGCGATAACGCACCGTGCCGTCTTCCCAGAAACGGGTGCGGCAAAGCAGGGCCTTACCGTCCATTTCTCTGTTCAGTAGGTCCCAGACATCGGCAACTGCGAAGATATCCGGGTCGATCACCACGGCCCGCCCCTGATATCCCATCAGCTCCGGCGGCAGAAACCGCAGGGGCGTGAACGACTGCAAGTCGTTGTTGCGCCATGTTCGCGGGTGGCCGTCGAACAGGTAGCGCTTGCCTTCATACTCGCGGAAGACCGGGACGTCTTCCTGCAGCATGATTCGGACATCGAAGGAGTCGGCATGCCGTGAGTTGCGCTTGAGCGCGTGTTCACCGATCACGGCGCCGAGATACTGGCGGCGATTGGCCTGGATGAAGACAGTTGGTTTCATGGACCCGTCAGAATAGCCCAACGGCAAAGCCATATTGGCGACTTGCCAGCTTATCTCCGTAGATCAGAGGGACGAGCTCTGTCAAGGAAAGGGCCTGCGGTAGAGTATCGCGGTCCGTGCAAGGCGAAGCGCAGCCCAGCCGCGTCCTAAGAGCCTTTCCTGGCCAGGAAAGGCTCTTAGGTCTCGCTTTGCGACTTACTTCGGATCGGTGCTATGCGGCGGCCGAGTGCCCGCGGATCGATGCTCGCCAGGCGTTGAGCGCTCGATTGTGGTGGTTCCGCAGGCACAGCGGTGAGCGGCGGGGCGGCGTCCGGACGGTTCTGCGTCGTGTTGTCGACTTCCGCGTCTGCGCGAAGCGGACGCTCTGCCGTTGCATCCACCGGCAAGGTAGCTGCCCGGTCGTTGGCCAACCTTGCTTGGTCGGCGGGAGAGAAGATGGTCTTGGGGCTGAGCGGCAAATCGGCGCGCTGCGGGGTGGATTCCTTCGCTGCCTGCGGCAGGTCTGCCTGTTGCCGCGCCTTCGTCCGGACCACCGTTTTCTCTTCGGTTTTCTGTCTGACGTGTTGGTTTTGGGAGACCGGGCGGTCTTTGTAGGGATTGACGGAGCCCCTTTGCCGATACGTGACGACCTCATGGACGACGTCCGGTGTGATGGTTTTCTGGTCATCGGCATAGCCGTAGACGAGGGCCATCTCGCAGAGCGTGTTGATCAGGCGGGGAATGCCCTGGGCGTAGTGGTGGATGGTTTGGCAACTCTCCTTGGTGAAGAGCCTGGGATCGCCGCCTGCCGTGATGAGGCGATGGCGGATGTAGTCGGTGGTCTCGTCTTGGGTCAGCGGGGTGAGGTGATAGTCGACGGAGATACGCTGAGCGAACTGGCGCAGCTCGGGCTTGCGCAGGGTCTCGGCGAGCTCCGGCTGTCCGATGAGGACCAGCTGGAGGACATGGTCCTTGCCGGCGTTGAGGTTGGAGAGCATGCGCAGCTCCTCGAGAGTCGCAGGGCTCATGTTCTGCGCTTCGTCGATGATCAGGAGGGTGCGCTTGTTCTCGGCATACTGCTCGATGATGAAGGTGATCAGGCTCTCGTAAAGCTCGACCTCATCCTTGTTGCGGTAGTTGAGGCCGAAGGCCATGAGGATCCACTTCAAGAGATCCTTGATGTTGGGATGGGTGTTGGTCAGGTAGCCGATGGTGAACTGCGGGTCGAGACTGCGCAGCACATGGCGCATCAGGGTGGTCTTGCCTGAGCCCACCTCCCCGGTGATCACCGTGATCGAGCCGGTCAGCGTCAGGCCGTATTGCAGCATCGTCAGGCCGTTCTGATGCCGCTTGGAGAGGTAGAGGAAAGCAGGATCCGGCGTCAGCGCAAACGGCTTCTCCGCCAAACCGTAAAAGCTCTCGTACATCTTTCTTCCCTCATAGAGCCTGTTGCCGGCTCTCTTGCGTTCTTTCTATCCCGCTCCTGCCGATACTCATGCTCGGACCGGAGGTAAGCATCCAGCTAAGCGAGAGCGGGACGGCAAAGTGCGGCCTGCAGGCGTTCAGCCATATCCGTAATAGTAATACCCGCCGGCCCCGGTTTTGCTCTTGTTCAGAACGGTGCCGATCAGCTTGTCGGGTGGGATGAGCTCCAAACAGCGGCGGATATCGGGCTTTGGCGTCTTGTTTTCTTCGACAACCAGGAGCGCGCTTTCGATCAGCGGTGCGAACGAAAGGAAGTCGTCCGTGGCAAGCAGGGGCGGCATGTCATAGATGACGATGCGGTCCGGATAACGCGTGCGGAGTTCCTCCGCGAGGCTCTTCATCCTGGGTGAGGACAGGATTTCGCTGGAGAGCTGCAGCGGCCTCAGCGTCGGCAGGAGGACGAGGCGCTCGATGCCCGGTCGCAGCAGGCAGTCGGCGAGGGGGCGGCGCTCCTTCAAGTAGTCTCCCAGGCCGTAAGATGGCTCGACCCCGAAGTAACCGCCGACGGAGGGCCGCCGCAGGTCGAGATCGACCAGTAGAACGCTGCGATCGACGTTAAGTGCCAGTGAGATGGCCAGGTTGCAGGCGACGAGGCTCTTGCCCTCGCCGGCGTTGGCCGAGCAGACGGCGAGGGTGGAGTTGCCTTTCTCCGTCATGCGATGAAGTACCTGCGTGCGTAGCAGGCGGAAGGTGTCGGCGAGAGTGGAGCTGCTATCCTGAGCGACCAACCGGTTTTCGGCCAGTTGTGTCGGCGCGCTGGGCATAAGGCGCGTTCGGGACTCCGCTTGCCTGGACGCATTCTGCGCGGCGCTAGGGGTCTCGGCTTCGGCCCGGTTGGTAGATTGAGCTGCGCTGGCTGACGAGTCAGCAGCGTCGATCTCTTGTTCAATGTCCTGCGGCACCTGCCGTCCGTCCGGCAGTCCGCTCCGAGAGCCATGCGGTGTGCCGGCCGGAGCGTGGCTCTGTTGCTGGAGCGCTTGACGTTCGCTCCGCGCCTTGTCGAGGGCTTTCTGGATGCGATCCATTTTGCGTTACCTCGGTGCCGGCCCGTACCCCCACCCGGCCAACCCATGCCATGGTACCCTAGTGGGTTGGCCGGGTGGGGGTGCGGGCTGGCGCCGCACGGCGCCGAAGGCGCCAAAGAAGAAGCGGATGCGGTCCATGTGCTCGTGCCCTCCTAGAGGGTCTCCAGCTTGTTGAGAACGCGGAAGTAGAGCACGTCGAGTGGCTGGTAGTAGGTCTCAACAGCCCAGAGAACGGCGGCAATGGCAGCGGCAATGCCAAGCAGCAGGGCGACCCTCGTCAGCCATCGTCTGCGCTTATCGGCGCGGTTGGCGATGTAGGGAAGCGCGACCAGCGGCGCCATGCCCGTCAACTGAGCGAGTTCGACGGCCGAATGGACGCTGTTGTCGAAGAGCTCGGCGAGAACGACGGCGGCGCCGCCGAAGAGACCGGCAAGCAGTACACCAAGAGCCAAGATAAGGGGGCGATTCGGGCGCACCGGCTCGGTCGGAGCCAAGGGGGGCTCAATGAGACTGAAGCGCTCGCCCTTCCGCTCAGCCTCGACAGATTCCGCAAGTTCGGCTTCGAGCTGCTTGGACTTGACCTCCTGGTGCTTGAGGTAGGTGTTCTCGTAATTGCGGGTCAAAAGGGTGTACTCGCGCTCGACCTCTGGAATGGCGGCAATGCACGCTTCCAGCTCAGCCTGGCGGGCTTTCAATTGCTCCTTCTGGCCGGCAAAAGAAGCGATCTCCTGGGCGATGGTCTCGAGCTGAGCCGCGAGGGTGATGTAGGCCGGATTGTCGGCTTCCTGCTCGTCCGCCGGTTGGTTCCTGGCACGAGCCAAGTCGTCTTCGAGTTGGTCCCGCTGACGCAAGAGGCCCTTCATCTCAGGATGGTCGTCGGTCATGCGTTTCTTGGCTTCGATGATCTCGGCATCGAGAGCGTTGATCTCGCGGCGAACGTCAGTAGCTGAGAGGCTCGCGCCAGCGGCGCTCAAGGCAGCGATCTCGCGCTCGGCAGCCCGGACGTCGGGATGGTCGGTGCCATAGCGGCCGAGTAGGCGGGCACGCTCGCTGCGCAGCTGCTTGAGTTGCAGGTCGGGGGGCAGAAAGCGGGGGTCGAGCTCAGCGCGCGGATCCATGCGATCTACCTGGGAGAGGCGGGCGCGCAGGGAAATCTGCTGTTCGCTGAGCGTTTGCTCGCGGCGCTCTACCTCGAAGAGCTCCAGTTCATTCCGGTCCAGGAGACGCAGGTTGAAGGCCCGCTGCTCGGGCAACGAACAGGAATACTGGCGTTTGAAGACCGCGAGCCTGGCCTCGAGGTCGGCGAGCTCACGGTTGAGACGCTCCGCCTCCTGCTCAAGAAAGTCGGTTGTTTGGGCGGTACGCTCGCGCCGGTCACGCAGGTTCTCACCGAGATAGAGTGACACCAGCTCGTTGGCGATCTGCTGCGCGCGGCGGGGACTGGCGTGGTCGAAGGAGAGCTGGAAGGCGATGGTCGCCTTGGTCGGCAGGCCTCGTCTCGGGTCAATGATATCGGCGGAAATCAGCTCCATGGCGACCTGTTCCCGCAGGGTATCAACCACCTCGGTGATGGGCTCGGTCCGCCGTGCCTCGGGATAGAGGTCGTACTTGTTTATGATCTCGATGAGGTTCTGGGTGGTCATGACCCGCTGGGTTATGACCTGAACCCGTTGATCGGCCGCCGCCCCGATGGTCGAGATCACGAAGTCGCGCGGAATGTCCGGTTCTTCGATGAGGATGGTCGCGGCAGAGCGGAATGTCGGCGGCCAGACAAAGGCCGCGACGACCGCAAGCAGAATAGCCACGCTCGCTGGAATGAGAAAATGCCAGCGGCGTCGCGCCAAGAGCGCCAAGTAGTCCTTGGGCGATGAAAGCGCGTCGAACATGGCTCCCCTCTGCTGCAGGAATAGCCTCGAAACGAAACCGGGAAACGTCGCTCGAAATCAAAATTGCCGCAAAAACTCGCCAAGCCAAGGGGCAAGAGTGAGGCAAGATTTCCGAAGGCTCTCGCTCTTCGGTGAGCCGTCCGGGCGGCGGCCTGTCTATACCCCTTAACGGCTAAGCTATTCTAATGTCCGAGAAAAATTGAGGGCTTTGCTGCGCTTCGGCTGGGGCTTGGCGATCTGGCGGGTGGATCGCTTGCGCCGTTTTGGTGCGGCCCTATAGTTGCCGTCGTTGCAACACGCCAGCTGAGGTCACTTCGCCCATGTCCACACGTGTTCCGCCGTCCGTCGCCGCCGTCGCAGCCTGCTGTCTCGCCACCGGTCTTGCGCCCGGCAGCGCCACTGCCGGCCCCGAAATCATCGGCCAGCCTGGCGGAGAGGACATCGTGACCGTCCGGGTCGGCGAGGCGGAGGACTCCCTGCAGGAGTTGCCGATCTTTCCCGGAATCTCCGGTAACACAGCCGGCTCCAAAGGCATCTCTATGCTGCGTGTGGTCATCCCACCTGGTGCGCAGGCAAAAGCCCATATCCATCGCGGATACGAGACGGCCATCTATTTGATGCAGGGGCGGGTGCTGACCCGCTATGGCGAGGGCTTGGCCAAAAGCGTCGTTAACGAGGCTGGCGACTTCATCTATATCCCCGCCGACGTACCGCACCGCCCGGAGAATCTGAGTCTGACGGAACCTGCCATCGCCATCGTCGCCCGCACGGACCCGAACGAGCAGGAGAGCGTCGAGCTTTACGAGGTGCCGGGCGAGTAAGGGTGGCAAGTCCAGGGTGCCTAACGGAAGAGGGGCAGGCCTGCGGCCCACCCCACCCCGACGGTCGTCTGTGCGCGTTGTCGCGTAGGCTGACGGTTCAAGCCGCGCGAACGTTTCCGAGGAAATCGGAAACGCTATTGCGCATCCGCTCGGCCCGGTTAGACAGCTTCTGAGCGACGCTCAACACATGTTGAGAAGACTCTTCTGTCTGCGCTGCGCCCTCGCTGACGTTGCTTATGTTTCGCACGACCTCCACGGTGCCCTCGGCGGCCTGCTGAATGCTCTGGGAGATCTCGTCGGTGGCCGTGGATTGCTCCTCCATGGCCGCGGCGATTGAGGCTGATGCCTCGTTCACTTGGCGTATGGCCTCGGCAACCGATTCCATGGCAGAGACCGTGACTCCAGTTTGACCCTGGATTTCTGAGATCTGAGAGCGGATTTCGTCGGTCGCCTTGGCGGTTTGCGTTGCCAGGGTCTTGACCTCGCTGGCGACGACCGCGAAGCCCTTGCCGGCATCGCCGGCACGCGCCGCTTCGATGGTGGCGTTGAGGGCCAGCAAGTTGGTCTGCTCGGCGATCGCGGTGATCATCTCCACGACCTGGCCGACCTTGTCGGCGGCAGCGGCCAATGTATTGATCTGGCCTGTGGCGTCTGCGGCGTTGGAGGCAGCGCTGGCTGCATCGTTGCTGGCGCGTTGGATCTGGGAAGATATCTCCCGGATCGAGTTGGTCAGCTCCTCCGTAGCGGCCGACACGTTCTGCACGTTGGCGCCGGCCTGCTCGGCGGCTGTGGCCACGCTGCCGGATTGTACGGTGGTCGCTTGCGCGACACCGGACATCGACTGCGAGGTCGCCTCCATCTCCGATGCGGAGGTAGAGAGCACCTCCAGCACTTCGCTGGCTTCGCTGTCGAACTCCGCCGCCAATTCCTCGATTTTGCGGGCTCGGGCAGCCTGGCGCTCGCGTTCGGCATCCTGCTCTGTGGCCAGCTCTTCGGCGCGCTGGCCGTTGGTGCGAAACGTGGTCAAGGCCTCGTTCATGACGCCGATCTCGTCCCGGCGGGATGTCTCGAGCAGGGACACGCTCCAGTCCTTCTCAGCGAGCCGGTCGGTGATTCCTGCCAGCGCACCGAGCGGCACACCAACCGTTCGGGTCAGCAGCCATCCGATCCCGAAGGCACTTCCGATCATGATCACCGAAGCGGTGACCAGAAAGATGAGGGAGCTGCTCAGCAGGGACTGTTCATGAGCCGACAGATCCGCGACGACTTTATGCGCGAAGTCTGCCATGTCGGCGAAGCGCAGCCTGATTTGATCACCGACTGCGGCGCGCTCAGGCGATACTTCCATGGCACGGGCGAGGTCGACCGTTGCTGGACGCAGCATGTGTTGGAGCTGCGTGCCGGCGAAGGCATTCTGCCAACTCGCGACTGCAGCGGCGGTCGCCGTCGATGCGTCCCGGAACTCGGGGGTCGCGGCTATGTCGGCGGCTTCAATGTCGGCGAACAATGTGCCCACATCCGCAACCGCGGTTTCGAACGCTTCGACGAATTGCAGGTCGCCGGAGAGGATCAGCGAACGGATGGCGCCTTCTGCCCTAAGCTGGGCGGCCTTCGCCTCGGCGATCATCTCCAGCAGGGCATCTGCCTTTGCGGTATGGCGAACAGCCGCATCGATCGACCGCAGGTTCATGAACACGGCGGTGCAGGCGATGATGTTGATCAGCAGCAGCACGCCGAAAGCCAGGGCGAATTTGCGCCCTGCGCGCAAGTTATTGAACTGATTCATGGCTTTAGCCTTCCAGCCCAGTAGCGGCATGGCGGCGGGCGAGCTCGGTGAGATTGACCTCGAAGGTTGCAGCGCCGATAGGGTTGCCATCCCGGTCGATGGTCGTGTTGACCTGGACCACCCAGACGCCGATGTCGTCGCGGAACTCCGGCTCGTCGATGAAGACCGAACCGGCGCCACGATCGTAGGTCTCCTGAAACTTGGCTTCGTCGCCCTGCCAGAAATCGGAGGAGATATTGCTCTGGCCGACGTTCAGGCCGTCGTCGTCCATAACGAAGATCTCCGAATAAAGACCGATGGATTGAGCCTGAACTCGGGTCAGGTAGGTGGAGGTTGGGTTCGAAAGAACGGCCGAGATCAGTGGCTGTTTGTCGCTCTCGCGTTCTTTTCGCCATTGATCGTCCAGATCGTCGATCCGGCTCTGGGTGAGATCGGCGTACTGCTGGTTCCGAGCCAGCACGGTATACTCGACGATCGGCTCGCCGAGGATGCGGGCAATGTCCGCCAGCACGGCAGTCTCGACCGCTTGGCGCCAATCGGACGGCGGGCTAGCATCCGCGGCCGAGCTTGCGTTGGGCAAGCAAAGGGCCGCTCCGGCTGCCATGAGCCAAAAAGTCTTTAGTTTAAGCATGTTATGACCTGCCGATTGTTGGGTTATATGCATTGCCACAGCTGCTCAAAACGACGATGCAGCTGATGCGGACACATCGCGAATGTGGCTACTAGCCGTTAATATTAAGTTGCTTATATAATTCTCTCATAAGTTGTGATGGGTGAATGCCTCCCTGTCTGCTCCATGCGGCTGAAGTTCTTCGGAGCAGTCGGCAGGGCCTCGGTGGTTTCGGCGTAAGGGAGTGGTCGGGTATTGGTCTTTGTGGCGCACCAGAAGACGGAGAGTGACGAAGCGCCCCACACCAGCCGAGAGCCAGTGACGAAGGGTCGGACTAAATCAGCTGGAAGTTGTCTTGGCCGAGGTTGAAGGTGTTTTTGATCATGATGCTGCAGGCGCTCTCGATCCCAACCAGCCAGCCCTCGCCGGTCTCAGTGACGCCGAGATCCTGAAACAGGATACCGTAGCCCTCCAGCACCATGGTGTCTCCTTGGCCGGAGATGCAGATGAAGACGAAGCTTCGTGGCATGTGGCTTACGCTGATGAGAAAAGTCAGTGTCGTGTCATGAGAGATTAGCCCTCTGCGGCGGGCACCCATGCAGAGCCCTTAGGTCGGTGACCGCCTGATGATTGATTTGCGAATGAGTATTATTATCATATGATCGATCTGTTCGATGCGGAAGGCAGGATGAAGAGGTCATTGATGCGTGACGATCAGGGGGCTGCTCTCCCGGAGGGTGGCTTGTCTAAGGAGGGGGCCAGACAGGGCCAGGTAGGCCGCATCGGGCCTCACCCCGTGTGCGCCGATTTTGAGCACCCGGCAGACATCACGCTGCGTAAGATCGGGCGACTTTCCCGCGTCTTGCCTGTCGCTGCGCCAAGGGTCAGGCTTTCCCACCAACTTCCGGTGTTCGCGACCGGTGCGCTCAAGGCCACAGAGCTGTCCCGCGGTATGCTTGTCCTCTGCGCCCAGATGCGCGGCGTAAGACAGATCACGGCGGACACGCACGCAGTTCCGGGTCTGTCGATCGAGGCCCGTTTGCAGGGCCGATCGTTTTCGCGTGAAGCCATGCCGCCCTATCGCACCGCACGCATCGAGAGCGGCACGATCTCGATCAACGGCTTTCCCTCCGAAAGCCATTGGACAGTCGAGATGCCCGCGCAAAAGACCTTCGATGCCGTCTCCGTTTGCTATCCGCCGTCTTTTCTCGACGCATTGAGCGATACCGACGGGGAGCTGGCTGCCCGTGCCAAAAAGCTGGTGGCGGACCAAATCTGCCACCGGGATGTGGTGAGTTTTTCGCGCCGTTTGCCTTTCGTGAAGCTGCAACAGCTTTGTCTGCACGGCAGATCGGGAAGCACGTTGCGGGCGGAAGCGATTGTGTTGGAGCTCTTGGCCGACACCGTCGAGGCGCTGGGAGAGCGGCAGACCGAAACGACGGAAGCCCAGACGCTTGTCGAGCAGGTTTGCAAGACCATCGAGGCGCGGCTGTCCAGCCCGCCCAAGCTCGCGCAGCTAGCCCAGCTTTTCCGGGTCTCGGAAACGCGGCTCAAACGCAGCTTTTCGGAACAGACCGGTCAACCGATCAGCAGCTACATCTTCCAGCGCCGGATGGAAGCGGCTTGGGCGCTGGTCACGATGGGCCTGCCGTTGGCGCAGGTGGCTGACGAGGTTGGCTATGCCAATCCCGAGGCCTTCTCCAGGGCCTTTAGGCGTCACTACGGCCGATGCCCCAGCGCTGCTCGTGCAATGCAGGCGCGCAATGCTCGGTAAGGGTGCGCCGATCGTCGTGCGCCGGCGCAAGTGGCCTGAACGGACAGGTGAAGAGTCCGAACGGATCGGTCGCAAGGCTGGATCTCATCTGCGAACCGTTCTCAATAACTCCAACGCAATTGGGCTTTGGGGTTTTCGATGTCGGTTCGTTCGGTTTCTGCGTGTTTTCAGTTTCAGTTTCGCGGCGTCCTGCTGGTGCTGATAGCCGCTGCCGCCATGCCGGCCTCGGCCCAGCAGCAAGAACCTTTCCAGCTCGACCCCATCGTCGTTCAGGGCGAGCGCAAGGAGCGCTCGCTTCGCGATACGCGCAGTAGCGTGACGGTGTTCCAGACCGAGGACCTGGATCGCAGGACCGGGCAAGACATCAACGAAATCGTCAACGGCACACCAAACGTCAACGTCCGCAGCCAAAGCGAGATTCCGAACATCCGCGGCATTGAAGGCGGCGGTCCGGGCGGCATTGCCAACACGGCATTGAGCGGAACCCTGCCGCGCGTTGCTTTGATCATCGACGACGTGGCACGCCCTGCCGCGCTGCCGAACTCCGACGCCTCCAGCCTGTGGGATGTGGAGCAAGTTGAAGTGCTGAGGGGGCCGCAGACCACGCTGCGCGGCCGCGCGACGATCGGCGGTGCGATCGTCGTCAAGACGTTCGACCCGAGCTTCGAGCCGGAAGTCGCCGCTCAGTCCATCGTCGAGATCGACGAGTTTCACGGTCCGACACAGATTTACAATGGCATGGTGTCAGGTGGGCTGATTCCGGACCGCCTGGCCATGCGCGGCACCTTCGAGCACCAGACGGGAGATGACCCGCGCGAGATCGTCAATGCACCCGACGGCCGCGACGACGATATCTTGACCGAGTTCCAGCAGACCCGCGCCCGGCTCAAGCTGCTGATCACGCCGCAAGGGGAAGAGGGGCCCTGGCGCATCCTGGGCACCGGCGAGTTTCAAAAGGGTCAGACGCCCCAAACGCGCGCCACGGTTCAGAGCCAAGGCTTCACCGCGGGCGGCCAGCGCGATTTCGACGACCGCGAAGTCGACTACACGACGGGGGGCTTGCGTTTGTTCGATACGGAAGCTGGCACGGGTGCCCTCGACGTCAGCTATGCCGTTTCGGAAGATGTGCGTTTGCGATCGATCAGCAGCTATTCCGCGACCGACTACAAGAGCCGGGAGGAGCAGCCACAGAGCTTCTTCTTCGATTTCGAGGAAGCGGTCGCCAACCAGGATTTTCTGCTGGAGTTCGGCGAGGACAGCAGCTTCATGAGCGGTCTGGTCGGCGCGACCTATACTCATCGAAGCCAGGACGTTCACATCGACAACGTGGTGCCCCCGGTTTTGCCGCCCGGCGTGGCTGTTCTGACCGCGGACGGCGTTACCGACACGGCCTCGGTCTTCACCGACCTCCGGCTCGGACTGACCGACCGTGTGGATCTGCTGCTGGGCGGGCGCGTGCTCTGGAACCGGGATCAGCGCGATACCTTCTCCAGCCTTACCTCCGTGCCGCCGTTCAATACCCCCGTCAGCGATACCAAGTTCGACGAAAGCGAGATCGTGCTGCTGCCTTCGCTTGGTGTGACCTATGAGGTGACTGAGACCCAAACGGTGCTGGCCAGCGCACGGCGCGGTTGGAACGCGGGCGGAGCGTCCGTCAACTTTTTCACCGGTGAGCCCTTCGAGTTCGACTCAGAGACGGTCTGGACTATGGAGACAGGCTATCGCTTCGAGTCTCTGGACGGTCGCTACAGTTTCGCCGCGACCGGCTTCTATAACTTCTACGACGACCCGCAGTTCTTCCTGGAGACCGTTCCCGGCGACCGATTCAGCATCGAGGTGGTCAACCTCCCCAAAGGCGAGACTTATGGACTCGAACTCGAGGGCCGCGCCGCCCTGACGCGGGAGCTGACCGCTCAAGTGGGTATAGGCCTCCTGGAAACGAAGATCACCGAATCGACGGATGCCAACGAGGATCTGGAAGGCAATCAGTTTGGCAAGGACCCGGGAGCCACGGTCACCGCTGGCATCGTTTGGCGCCCCGACTTCGTTCCAGGTCTCAGCCTGGACGGTCGGGTGACCTACATCGGGGAGTCCTTCAATGACTTCAACAACGAAAGCAACGAGAAGATCGGTGACTACACGCTGGTCGATGTCGGTGTCAGCTATTTCTATGGGCCCGTCGAGGGGCGCCTGTTCCTCAACAACATCTTCGACGAAACCGGCCTGACCACCCGTGTCGGCAACTTCGCCGCCGTCACACCGCCGCGCACCTTCGGCGCTGCTCTGACGGTGAGATTCTAGGTGACATCCCTGGCCGGCATTCAAGCGCGCAGCGAGAGCCACGCGCCAAGCATTACGCCGCGGGGGCTGATACCGGCGATTGGCTTTCTCGTCATTCTGCAGGCCACGCTGGCCCAGTTCGTGGTGCACGGCGTCCCGTTGTTTTTGAGAGAGGCCGGCCACTCCGCCACGGTGATCGGCCTGATCTATCTGGTGTCCTTGCCGTACGTGATGCGGTTCCTTTGGGCGCCCTTGATCGACCGTTACGGCAGCGCCCGGCTCGGTCACTTCCGCAGCTGGATCGTCGCTGGCCTGGCTCTTGCCTGCTGTGCATTGACAGCGGCGTCTTTCCTCGACCCGGCGCGCGCGCTTCCCGCGCTCTTGGCCACGATCTTCTTTCTGATGATCGGCGTCGCCACCCAGATCACGGCGACCGGTGGCTTAATGGTCGAGGGGCTAGCAGAAGCAGACCGGCCGAAGGGGGCTGCCATCCTGGCGGCATCTGCCGGGCTTGCCGGTCTCGTGCTCGGCGCTGGCGTTCTCTTTTGGATGGCGGAGCTGGGCTGGTCGATGACGATCGCCGGCGTCACTGCCATCGCTGCCATCGGGCTTTTCGTGGTTTTCTTTCTGCCGCTCGACAGTGGTGCCCGGCCGAGCACGAAGCGGGCGCCCTTCTGGAGTCAGTTTTCCATCCTGCGCCGCGCCGACACGCGAAACCTGCTGGGCATCGCTGTTCTGGTCTCCATGGGCCTGGTCCTGACCTATGGCCTGAAGTCGATCGTGCTGATCGATGCCGGCTACAGCATTTCGGAAGCTGGCATCGTTGGATTGGTAATCGGGAACGCCACCGGCGTCTGCTTTGCCTTGCTGTCCCGGCCATTGGTCGAGCGCTGGGGTGGCTTCTTTTGTCTTGCTGCCATTGGCTTGCTGGCTGCGCTCTATTGTCTGGTCTTCGCTTTACTCTTCACCGACGGCGTGAGTCGCAGTTCCGCTGCCGCTTTCGTGATCATCGCCAATGGGCTGACCTTCGCGTCCTTCGCCGCCAGCCGCACGCTGATCATGGCGCGCTGCGCCGAGGGCCGGAAAGCCACGGAACTCGCCACCTTCATCAGCTTAGAGGGGATAGCCCTGTTGCTGCTGGCGGGCTTTGGCAACTTGCTGAGCGATCTTGCAGGTATGCCCGCGGTCCTGCTGCTCGCGGCCGCGGGCTCGCTCGCCGGTGCCGTCCTTGCGCGGCAGGCCGCCTTGAAAGAGAGAAAGGAGATGGCGTCGTGAGCGCCCAATCCAGCACGAGCGTCACGCTGCCTGATGCCAGGGCAGCCTTCGAGCATGTGTCCGCCCATATCGCCGAGCATGGCATCGAGCCGGAGCCGCTCAGCGCAGCGCACCACCGCTTCCGTTATGAAGGGAGCACGATCCAGCTGCAGCATGACGGCGCGGCGCTGACCATCGCCTTGGAAGCGCCCAGCCCCAACATGCTCTACTTCTTGAAAGAGTCGGCTGCGCTCCACCTTGCAGAGATTGATCCGGTTGCAGCCGAGGGCTTGCGCTGGAGCGACCAAACTGCGCCGGTCCACCAGCCGGTCAACTTCAGCGAACTCACACTGCTTCGGCGCAGCCGGACGATACCGGGCATGACGCGTCTGACCCTGGAAGCCGAGGACGTCGGGGTGCTGGCCGACGGCGGCTTGCACGTGAAGCTGATGCTACCGGCCAACCGGACCCGCGCACCTGTCTGGCCCAGTGTCGCGGCCAACGGTGTCACCAAGTGGCCAAAGGGGGATGATCGCCTTCACGTCCGCTACTTCACGCTCAGGTCCGTGCGCCCTGAGGCGGGCGAGGTCGATATCGATGTTGTCGAGCATCCTGGGGGCATGATCTCCGACTGGGCGCTCGAAGCCGCGCCGAGCGACCGCATCGGCGTCATGGGTCCAGGTGGCGGGCTACCGCCGGAGCAGCAGGAGGGACTTCTGCTCGCCGGAGACATGACCGCCTTACCGCCGATCGCGCGCATCTTGGAGAGCTTGAACCCCGAAGCCAGCGGTCACCTGGTCATCGCCTTTCCGGAGAGCGCAGATCCGGCGAGCTACCTGCCGCCAACCACGTTAGATCTGCGTAGCGTCGCGCCTGAGCGCTTCCGGCAGGAGGTGGTGCCCATCGTCCAGGCGATCGGCGCCGAGCATCGCATCCGAAACGCCTGGTTCGGTGGTGAGCACGCCAACGCGCAGGCGCTGCGTCAGATCTTCAAGCGCGACTTCGGCTTGGCCCAAGGGGCGCAGCTTAGCGTTGCCTACTGGCGTCAAGGCCGGCGTGGCGACGCGCGTCGAGAGACCGACTGACCCAGTCCTGCACTGCATAGCGGGTAACGCGACATTGCTGCCCGAATTGCGGCGGACTGCGGAGGCGCTGTCTGCTATGTCCTCTTTTATGCTGATCGAACCACTCAACGAAGACGCGCTCTATCAGGCCATGCTGACGCGCGATCCTGCCTACGAAGGCCGGGCCTTCGTCGGTGTGACCTCCACCGGAATCTTCTGTCGACTGACCTGCCCGGCGCGGAATCCCAAGCGGGAGAACTGCCGCTTCTTCGCCACGGCCGGGGAGTGCTTGCAGGCCGGCTTTCGTCCCTGCAAGCGTTGCAGCCCGCTGGCACCGGCAGCCGAGACCGATCCGGCCATCCGCGCTCTTCTGGCGGCGCACGAGAAGGATACAAGCCGGCGTTGGCGCGAGGCGGACATCGTGGCCATGGGCTTCGACCCCTCTACCGTGCGGCGTGCGTTCAAGCGTCAGTTTGGCATGACTTTTCTGGAGATGATGCGGCTGTCCAGGCTCTGCGACGGCTTGGATAGCCTGTCCAACGGCGGGCGAGTGATCGATGCGCAGCTCGACGCCGGCTTCGACTCGCCCAGCGGGTTTCGTGCCGCCTTCGCCCGACTGCTCGGCCAGGCGCCGGGTGCTTTCAGCGGTCATGAACTCTTGAAGGCGGATCGCATCGACACACCGCTGGGCACCATGATCGCCGTTGCTGACAAGCGCAGCCTGCACCTTCTGGAGTTTGCCGAGCGTCGGGCGTTGCCGGGCGAGCTTAAGCGCCTGCTGAAGGCGGCGCGCGGACAGCTTGGTATCGGGCGCTTCGAGCCTGTTGATCAGATCGAGGCGGAACTTGGCACCTACTTCCGCGGTGAGCGGGCCCATTTCGAGACGCCGCTGACGCTCCACGGCACGCCCTTTTGGCGGGCTGTGTGGGATGAGCTGCGCCGCATTCCGCCGGGTGAGACGCGCAGCTACAGCGAGGTTGCCGAAGCCATCGGAAAGCCCACGGCAGTGCGGGCTGTTGCGCGCGCCAACGGCGCCAACCAGATATCCATCGTCATCCCCTGCCACCGTGTGATCGGTGCCGATGGCTCCTTGACCGGCTATGGCGGCGGGCTCTGGCGCAAGCAGAAGCTGATCGATCTGGAACGCGTGCTCGCCGGTCACGCCTGACACGCAAGGACCGGCCTATCCCGGCCCGGGCCGATAAGAAGGACAAGACGAGAATGACGCAAAGCGAAAAGGCGCAGCGCTTCGCCGCCCTGCACGTGAAGGGCGACCCGCTGGTGCTCTACAACATCTGGGATGCGGGCAGTGCCGCCGCGGTCGCCAAAGCCGGCGCCAAGGCGGTCGCGACCGGCAGCTGGTCTGTCGCGGCGGCCCAGGGTTTCGGCGATGGTCAGGCTCTGCCGCTGGAGCTGCTAGAGACCATCGTTGGCCGCATTGCCGCCAGCGTCGACGTGCCGCTCACTGTCGACTTCGAAGGCGCCTATGCGGCGGAGCCGGAGGGTGTGACCCGCAACGTGGCCCGCATCATTTCGGCCGGTGCCATCGGCATCAACTTCGAGGATCAGGTGGTCGGCGGCGAGGGGCTCTATCCTATCGATACCCAGGCCGCCCGTGTGGCGGCGGCGCGCAAGGCTGGCGAGGAGGCCGGCGTGCCGCTCTTCGTGAACGCCCGCACCGACCTTTTCCTGAAGGAGAAGGACGCAGCCCGTCACGGCGACTTGGTGGCGGAAGCGCTGGAGCGCGCCGCAGCCTACCAGGAGGCCGGCGCCAGCGGTTTCTTCGTGCCGGGGCTGGGCGATCTGGCCTTGCTGCGGCAGGTCTGTGACGGGACGCCGCTGCCGGTGAACGGCATGAAGATTGCCGAGGCTCCGACAATCGGCGAGCTGGCGGCGCAGGGTGTCTCGCGCATCAGCCACGGGCCCGGGCCCTATTGGCAGGCCATGAAGGACCTTGGGGCGCACGCCGAGGCCCTTTACGGCGTTGGTTCTTAGAGCCTTTAGCTGGCTCGCTCGCCTTCGGCTTGGCGCATAGCCTCGGCGACCAGCCGGTCCCGGGGGTCGGGGGAGGCATCGAGGCCCGCTATGGTTCCGACGCGGTCAGCCTCGGACTTGTGCTGGTTCAGCTTCCAGGCGCCCTCCAAGCGGTCCACGGTCATCCTCAATCCAACGATGGCGCGCTCCAGGCCCTCGATGAAGTGTGCCGGCGCATCTTCGACCTGCCAAGGTTCGGCGCGGCCGCGCTCCTTGAGTGCGGTGAGTTCCTTCAGATGACGGCTCAGGTCTCCTTCGCCGTCGAAGGTCGAGAGCGGGCCGTGGGCGTGGACTGCGATATAGGTCCAGGTCGGGACGACCTTGCCGTGCTCACGTTTGGAGGGGTACCAGGCCGGAGAGATGTAGGCCTGCGGCCCCTGGAAGATCGCAACCGATTGACCGGCGCCCGTGAGCGCCCGCCGATGGGGATTGGGCCGAGCCACGTGCGATTCCAGGACGGCAGGTCGCCGATCATCTGCCGGCTTGAAGACCATCGGCACGTGAGAGACAACCAGGCCGTCCGCAGCTGGCGTCACCAGATTGGCGAAGACGATCGTCTCAATCGCCTGCGCCAGGATCTCAGCGCGCTCCTCGCGAAATCTCGTAGGGGCGTACATCAGTGCTCTTCCTTTCGTTGAAGCGTTGGCCACTGTGACGGTGCCGCGACCCCAATGCCTATCCTTCTGCCGCTCTCTTGAGCCTGTCGAAGCCTGCTTCCAGGTCTTCGATAAGGTCTTTGGGGTTTTCCAGCCCGATGTGCAGCCGTAGGCAAGGGCTCTTGGAGGTCCAAGGCACGGCGCTGCGGTAGCCCTGCATGGGGATAAGCCGCACCAGGCTCTCAAAGCCGCCCCAGCTGGCGCCGATGCCGAAGTATTCCAAGTGATCGACCATGGTGAAGATCGCCGGATCCGACACCGGTTTGAGCAAGACGCCCATCAGGCCGGAGGCACCGAGGAAGTCGCGGCGCCAGAGGGCATGGCCCGGGTCATCGGGCAGGGCAGGGTACATCACCCGCTCGACCTCCGGCCGGCCTTGCAGCCACTCGGCGACGATCAGGGCGTTTTCCTGGTGGCGGGTGAGGCGCACCTCCATGGTGCGCAGGCCGCGGAGGGCTAGATAGACGTCGTCCGGTCCGGTCGAATAGCCCAGGTCTTGCAGGTTGCGGCGCACGATGCCGTCCGTCGCCTCGGTGGTGACCAGCACACCCATCATGGCATCGGAGTGGCCGACGATGTACTTGGTGCCGGCATAGATGGCGACGTCGACACCGCGCTCAATCGCTGGGAAGAACAGCGGTGTCGCCCAGGTGTTGTCCATCAATAGGGGGATGCCGGCATTGCGGCACAGCTTGGAGAGTGCCGGAATATCCTGGATTTCAAAGGTGTAGGAGCCGGGAGATTCGGCATAAACCAGCTTGGTGTTGGGGCGGAGTTGCTTGGCTAAGTCGTCGGTAGCAAGCAGCGGGTCGTAGAAGGTCGTTTCGACCCCCATCCGGGCGAGAAATCCGTTGGCCAGGGTGCGGGCTGGACCGTAAACCGTGTCCGCCATCAAAAGATGATCGCCCTGACCGACGAAAGCGGTCACGGCCGCGACCACTGCAGCAAGGCCGGACGGCAGCACCATGCCGCGATGACCGCCATCCAGCGCCGCCATGGCGTCCTCGAGCGCGAAGTGGGTTGGCGTGCCGAAGCGGCCGTAGGTCACCGCGCCTTGCTCGTAACGCCGCTGCGCGCCGGCCAGCATGTCTTCCATCGTGGGATGAATAATGGTGGAGGCGCGGTAGACGGGCGGATTAACCACGCCGTGCTCGGAAGAAGGGTCACGGCCGAGATGGGCTAGGCGGGTTTCGATGCGGGCTCTGGCGCTGTTGGGATGTTCGGAGTGCTGGCTCATCGCGCTTAGGCTGTTTCCTGAAAAAAATGGCCGATCTCTGACATTGGCGTGAAGAATGCCATGCCGGCAAGTCTGGCGGCCCTCTGGCAGGTTGCTTTTGCGTCCAGAATGTTACACAGTTCGGCCATGGTCTGGACACGCGGACCAAGGTGCCGCTGGGTGGATTTGGTGCGTGTTTCGTCCATCGAACGAAGGATAATCCAACAACGCAGGGAAGCTCGGATCATGCGTTTGACCACTCTTCTTGCCACCGCGGCTGCGGTGGCAACCGTGTCGGCAGGGGTTGCTGCCGCTGGTACGCTTGACGACGTCAAGGCCCGCGGCTCGCTGAGCTGCGGCGTGACCACCGGTCTCGCCGGTTTTGCCGCCCCGAACGATCAGGGCCGCTGGGAAGGGCTTGACGTCGATATGTGCCGCGCGGTTGCCGTCGCCATCTTCAATGACCCGGATGCGGTGACCTTTACGCCGACGACCGGTAAGGACCGTTTCACGGTGCTGCAGTCGGGCGAGATCGACATGCTGGCCCGCAACACCACTTGGACCTTCAGCCGCGATGTCAATCTCGGCTTCGAGTTCCTGGGCGTGAACTATTACGACGGTCAGGGTTTCATGGTCCGCAAGGACCTGGGCGTCAATTCGGCCAAAGAGCTGGATGGCGCTGCGGTCTGCATCCAGACCGGCACGACCACCGAACTCAACTTGGCCGACTTTTTCCGCGCCAACAACATGAGCTTCGAGCCCGTTGTTGTGGAGACCGGCGATCAGGCCCGTCAAGCCTATGAAGCCGGCCGCTGCGACGTCTACACGACCGACGCCTCGGGCCTCGCTGCCCAGCGCGCCGGCATGAGCGATCCCAGTGCGCACAAGATCCTGCCGGAGATCATCTCCAAGGAGCCTTTGGGTCCGCTGGTTCGCCATGGCGACCATCAGTGGGGTGACGTCGTCCGTTGGACGCTCAACGCCATGATCACCGCCGAAGAGCTCGGCGTGACATCGGCGAACGTTGAAGAGCAGTCTGCTAATCCCTCAAGTCCTGAGGTAGCACGGCTGCTCGGTTCTGAAGGCGATCTCGGCGAGCAGCTTGGTCTCTCTACCGACTGGGCGAAGAACGTGATCGCGCGTATCGGCAACTACAGCGAGAGCTTCGAGCGCAATATCGGTGTCAACACGCCGATTGGCTTGGAGCGTGGCCTGAACGCGCTGTGGCGCGACGGTGGCATCCTCTACACGCCGCCGTTCCGTTGAGCTGAACGACGGGCTGAGAACCGTTAAGAGTCAAGGGCGTCCCTCCCCGCGCAACCCCGCGGCGGCGGGGCGCCCTTCCTCTTTTTCAGCCCAACAGAGTCTCCCGATCCAGCGCTTGAGGACAGGCCCGTAGGGCACGGTCCCCGCGGTTGGCTCGGCAGTCATGGGGCGTTCGGCGGCCGTCTGGCTCCCGTTGGGAGTCCAGTACGGGGAGACCCGAGGAGGGGACATGGCCACTGAAACTCTTGCAACGCCACGGCGCAGCTCGCTGTGGACCGATCAGAAGTTCCGCTCGATTTTCTTTCAGGCGCTGACGATCGGCATTCTCGGTTTCGCGATTGCCTTTATCGCGCACAACACCGCGACGAACCTGGAGAATCGAGGCATCGCCTCAGGCTTCGGCTTCCTGTCCAATACCGCGGGCTACGAGCTCGAAAATACTCTTATCCCATACAACTCTACCGACACGCATTTCCGCGCCTTCCTGGTCGGCCTGACCGGAACGCTCTTCGTCGCTTTCTTCGGCTGTATTGTCGCAACGGTCTTCGGTTTCATCCTCGGCGTGCTGCGGTTGTCCCACAACTTCCTGATCAATCGCGTCGCCTACGTCTACGTCGAGATCGTCCGCAACGTTCCGCTGCTGCTGCAGATCTTTGTCTGGTGGGCCATCCTGCTTGCCCTGCCGGTGGTGCGGGAGAGCTTCTACCTCGGCTCCGGCATGTACTTCTACAACGGTGGCCTCAAAGCACCGTCCCCGATCTTTGGCGACCTCTTCTGGATGACGCCGGTCGCGCTCTTCGTGGCCATCGGTGCGGCTATCGGCATCGGACGCTGGGCGAAGAAGCGACAGGATGCGACCGGGGAGACTTTCCCGGCTTTCTGGACCGGCCTTGGCCTGATCTTCGCGCTGCCGGTCATGACCTTCTTCGCCACCGGCGCACCTCTGGAGTGGGAAGTGCCGACTTTGGGCCGCTTCCGCTTCTCCGGCGGCCTAGCCATCACCGACATGTTCCTGGCACTGCTGATCGCACTCGCGGCCTACACGGCCGCCTTCATCGCGGAGATCGTGCGCGCCGGCATTCTGGCGGTCAACAAGGGGCAGACGGAGGCCGCCTACGCGCTGGGTCTCAAACCCAATTGGACCCTTCGCCTGGTCGTCATCCCCCAGGCGCTGCGCGTCATCGTGCCGCCGCTGACCAGCCAGTATCTGAACCTGACCAAGAACTCTTCGCTTGGCGCTTTCATCGGCTATCCCGAGCTGGTTGCCACCATCGGCGGCATCACGCTGAACCAGACCGGACAGGCGGTGGAGTGCATTCTCATCACCATGGCGGTCTACCTCACCATCTCGCTGTCGATCTCAGCCTTCATGAATTGGTACAACCGCAGCATTGCGCTGGTGGAGCGCTGAGCCATGGCGACCGAAGACACTAGGGAAGGCAATCCGGCGCACCCGGCCGGTCAGCACCCGGACCTGCCGCCGCCGGCAGGTACCACCGGCTTCATTGGTTGGCTGCGCGAGAACCTATTCGCCGGCCCGCTCAACACCATTGGCACGATCGTCACCGTCGCAGTGCTCTATATGCTGCTGGTGCCGCTCATCCAGTGGTCGATAACGGATGCGGTGATCAGCGGCAGCGACCGCCACGGCTGCGACATCGGCCGCTTTGCGGCCAATATCGGCAACGCCTATGACGACTTCAGTCGCGAGAATCTAGCACTGGATCCGAATCAGGAAGGGCTAGATCCGGAAACCGCGCGGCTCTGGGCCGCACGGCAGAAGCGGGCCGAAGTCGACCTCACCACGGTCGGCTCCATGCTCGGCAACTTCGACAACACCTACCAGATCATGGTGCGCGAAGGGACGGTGCCGACGGACCTGCTGGCCGTCGTCGATCAAGTGCGCCCGCTGGAGCTGCAGCCGGCTTTGCTGCAGGCCATCGAAGCCCGCGACCTTCCGGCTGTCGACAGCATCGTCAATGAACTCGAGCCGCTGATCGCCTGGGGCCAGAACCGCGATGGCGCCTGTTGGGTGGTGATCAAGGAACGGGTGCTGATCTTCATGCTAGGTTTCTATCCGCGGCATGAAGCCTGGCGCCTGATCGTGGCGGCCGTCTTGCTGGTCGGGGCCGTGGCACCGCTGCTGTTTGACAAGATGCCGTTCCGCAAGCCGCTGTTGTTCGTGACGGCGACCTTCCCGTTGACCGGCTTCTGGTTTGTCGTCGGCGACTTCCCGACCATGATCTATTGCTGGATCGCCTTCGCCATCTATTGGCTGGACCCGAATCGAATACGGGGCCCGACCATCGCCGCGGCGCTGGTGCTGCTGAACCTGATCTACTACTTCGGGCTTTCGGACAGTGATGGCTTGCTCTCGACGATCATCGGGCTGAAATTCCTCGACTTCCGTTATGTTCCGACGGGCGAGTGGGGCGGGCTCCTGGCCACCATGGTCAACGGCGTGGTGGGCATCACCGCGTCGCTGCCGATCGGCATCGTGCTGGCGCTTGGCCGGCGCTCCAACATGCCGATCATACGGGCGCTCTGTACCGCCTTTATCGAGACGGTGCGTGGCGTGCCGCTGATCACCGTGCTCTTCATGGCGGCCCTGATGCTGCCGCTCTTCCTGCCGGAAGGGGTCAGCTTCGATAAGTTCCTGCGGGCGCTGATCGGCGTGGCGCTCTTCTCCTCGGCCTACATGGCGGAGGTGGTGCGCGGCGGGTTGCAGGCGATTCCGAAGGGGCAGTACGAAGCCGCGGAGGCCATGGGGCTGACGTATTGGCGCAGCATGCGGCTGATCGTTCTGCCGCAGGCGCTGAAGATCCAGATCCCGGCGATCGTGAACTCCTTCATCGGTCTCTACAAAGACACGACCCTGTTGAGCATCATCGGCATTCTCGATGTGCTGTTAGTCGCCACGCAGACCAACACACGCGGCGATTGGGTCGGCTTCTCCTCCGAGACCTATTTCTTTGCGGGCTTCATCTTCGTCATCTTCTGTTTCGGGATGTCCCGCTATTCGATCTTCCTCGAACGCAAGCTGCATACCGGGCATAGATCCTAGCGGCGGAGCCCAGGTAGGGGCTAAGGAGAAAATACATGGAAGAAATGGAAAATACGGTTGTCGATCGCAGCCACATGCAGGTCAGCGAAGAGATCGCGATCCAGATCCAGAGCATGCATAAGTGGTTCGGTGAATTCCATGTGCTGAAAGACATCAACCTGACGGTCAACCGCGGCGAGCGCATCGTCATCTGCGGCCCCTCGGGTTCCGGCAAATCGACGCTGATTCGCTGCATCAACCGCCTCGAGGAGCATCAGCGGGGCGAGATCGTCGTCAACGACGTTGAGCTTACCGACGACCTCAAGAACATCGCCGAGGTGCGCAGCGAGGTCGGCATGGTCTTCCAGCACTTCAACCTCTTTCCCCATCTGACGGTGTTGGAGAACTGCACTCTGGCGCCGATCTGGGTGCGCAGGATGCCGAAGGCCGAAGCCGAAGACGCGGCCATGAAGTACCTGGAACGGGTGAAGATCCCCGAGCAGGCGCTGAAGTACCCGGGCCAGCTTTCCGGCGGCCAGCAGCAGCGGGTTGCCATCGCGCGCTCGCTCTGCATGAACCCGCGCATTATGCTGTTCGACGAGCCGACATCGGCCCTCGATCCGGAGATGATCGCGGAGGTGCTGGACGTGATGGTCGGCTTGGCAGAGAGCGGCATGACCATGATCTGCGTCACCCACGAGATGGGCTTTGCTCGCAAGGTGGCGAACCGCGTCATCTTCATGGATGAAGGCGAGATCATCGAGCAGAACGTGCCAGAAGAGTTCTTCACCAATCCCAAGTCGGATCGCACCAAGCTCTTCCTCAGCCAAATCCTGCAGCATTGAGCCGGACCTTTCGCCAGAGCAGGGGGCGAGGCCGGCAAGTATGGCGCAACGGTTAGGGCCGGCTCATTTCTTTGCCATCGTCATGCTTGCTGCTGGTCTGTTGCTGGCAGCCGTGCCGCGCGCCCAAGCAGATCGCCTAGACACTATCCTGGCACGCGGCACGCTGATCTGCGGTCTGGTGGAAAGCAGGCCAGGCCTCGCCGAGCAGTCTGGGGAGAGTGACGTCTGGCGCGGCTTCGACATCGACGCCTGTGCCGCCTTGGCGGCCGCCATGGTTGGGGATGCCAAGGCCCTCGAGATCGTCGCGCTCGAGCCCAGCGCAGCCACGTCCGCCTTGGCTGAGGGCCAAGTCGACCTTCTGGTCCGCGCCATTCCGCGAGGTATCAGGCAACGCTTGCAGGCGGAGCTGCTGTTTACCGGCCAGGGCTTGATGGTCCGCCGCGGCAGCGGCCCGCGCAACCTGGCCGGTCTGGGTGGGCAAGCGGTCTGCGTCCAGAACGGGGAGACACGGCAGCGCCTTACAGCCTATCTCGCCCGTAGCGAGCCGCCGGCCCAGGTCTTCGGCTTTCCCAGTCTCAAGCAAGCCACCCTCAGCTTCATTGGCGGCGCTTGCGCCGCCGTCTCCGGCCCGCGCATCGAACTGGCTTTAGTTAGACGTGAACTGGAACAGACCCCAGGGTCCTTCGAGCTCATCGGCGAAATGATGGATCTGGCTCCGAGCGGTCCCATCGTGGCGCCCGGAGAGGAGCGCTTCGGTCAGGCTGTGCGTTGGATCGTCTTCGCACTTCTGGAGGCCGAGCGCCTGGGCGTCACCCGGCGCAGCCTGGCGAACGAGGATGTCGCGCAGCATGACAATCCGGCAGTGGCGCGCCTGCTGGGTGCCGGCGGGCACCTCGACGCCCTCGGATTGCCGGAAGGCTGGAGCCGACGCGCTATTGCAGCGGTTGGCAACTACAAGGAGGTCTATGATCGCCACCTGGGCGCGCTCTCGCCTCTGCGCTTGGAGCGCGGGCCGAACGCTCTGCAGGAGGATGGCGGCCTCTTGCTCTTGCCGTCCATGCAGTAACGGCGCGAAGGAGCGACGGTCTCTTAAGGCGCGTTCTCACCGGTGGCGTCTTCCCGGCGCTTCAGTTCGCGGGCTTGTAGCGACACCCACCAGATACAGGCGACGCCCATGAAAAAGACGCCTAAGGAAGCCAGGAAGAGGCAGACGAACAAGCCTGGGGGTATGCCCATGATGTCCTCCGTTTCGCAACCGCGTCGCACCGGTGCAGAAAGAACCTATTCGCTTGCCCCGTACATGGCGAAGATCTCGGCGCCGGTCATGTTCTTGGTTTCGTTGGCAAAGCGGTAATAGGACGGCTTCTCGTCGATGAAGACTTGATGGTCGAAGGTCAGGCCATTCTCGTCATCCAGAAGCCCGGCCGGAAGCATGAACTGTCCGTTCTCCTTCAGGCGATAGAACAGGTGGCTGCCGCATTTGCTGCAGAAGCCGCGCTCGGCCCAGGCGGACGAGTCGAACACCGAGACGTGCTCCTCGCCTTCGATCGAGACCTCGGTGCCGCAGTCGATGGCTATAAGCGGTCCGCCGGCCCAGCGCCGGCACATGCTGCAATGGCAAGCGCCCGCACTGGTGCTGGCTTGCTTGACCGTCATGCGCACGGCCCCGCACAGGCAATGCGCTTTCCGTTCGCTTCCCTCTGACATCGCTCGCTCCCGTCTGCTTACTGTCGTTGCCCGGCTACTTACCCGCCTCAGGCGGCAGCAGGCCGGTGAGGCGCGGATCGTCGATCTCGATCTCCTTGCGCTCGTAAGGCACGAAGCCGAAGCGCTGGTAGAGCGGCAGGGCGCTCGCATGATCCAGGGTGCAGGTGTTGACCGTCACTCGCTCGGCGCCGTCGGTCCAGGCGAGATCGATGGCCGAGGCCAAGAGGTATTGCCCAAGGCCGCGACCAATGTAGTCGGGGATAAGGCCGAAGAAAGCCAAGTCCACGTCGGGTCGGTCGCGCCGGTCGATCTCGACGAAGCCGGCCGGAACGCCCTCGACGTAGAGTACGTAGAGCTCTACGGCCTCGTCGTGCACGATGGCCGCCAGCGCCTCGTCGCTCATCGCCCGACGCTCGTACCAGATCCAGGGTTCGCCCACCGTGTTGTAGAGATAGCGGTAGAAGGAGATGGTCGGTTTATGGGCGCGTATCAGCGCTGTCGCCATCCCGATCGGCGGGTGGATGTGCGCCAGGCCGGGCCGTTCAAGCATCTCTAGATAAGTGATGGTCACGGCCAGCTTGCCGGCCTCCTGCCGCCCGGCGTCTTGGTCCTCTGGCGGTGTGCCGCGGTCGATCAGCCAGCGCTGACGCAGGACACAGGGGTTCAGTTCGTAGCCGATGGCTTCGTAGAAGCCCAGCGCCTCCAGATTGGTCTGGCGGATCATCAGCTGCACCTTGGGAATGCCATGCTCCTTGAGCCAAGCTTCGCTGGCCTCGACCAACGCCCGAGCGATGCCCTGCCCACGCGCATCCGGAGCGGTTGCTAGATAGTAGAGCCAGCCGCGGTGCCCGTCGTGGCCGACGCAGATCGAGCCCGCGACCTGCGCCTCCTGGAGGGCAACCAGCACTGTGCTGTTGTCCTTTGCGAGGAAGAGGTCCAGGTCGTGGTCCGGATCGTTGTACCAGCGTGTGAGGTCGCAGTCGTGCCATAGGGCAATGACGGCCTCACGGTGCTCCGGGGCGAAAGAGGCAATCTGCACAGGCATGGTGTTTTGAGGCTGGCTCACTCCGAGCCCGTGGCGATGGGCGTGTCGCCGGGCCGGCCCCAGTCGGCCCAGGAACCGTCATAGAGGGCATGGTCGCGATGGCCGGTCAGCTCGAGCGCCAGGCTGATGATGGCCGCGGTGACGCCGGAGCCGCAGGTGGTGACCACCGGTTTCGCGTAGTCCACGCCGGCCTCGGTCAGCTTTGCGCGCAGTTGATCGCGGGGCAGCAGGGTGCCGCTATCCGGGTCGAGCAGGCTGTTGTAGGGCAGGCTGCGGCTGCCGGGGATGTGGCCACCGCGCAGGCCGGGACGCGGCTCCTCGCCTTCGCCGCGGAAGCGCTCGGCGGCGCGGGCATCGAGCACCAGCTCGCGGCCGTTGGTCAGGTTGCGCTGTATCTGATAGCGGTCGCGCACGACGAGGTCGTTGAGCCGGGCGGTGAAATGACGCTCGCGGGGCAGGCCGGGATGGTCGTCCAGCGGTCGGCCTTCCGCTTTCCACTTGGGCAGGCCGCCGTCCAGGACCGCTACGTCGCCATGACCAAATGCGCGGAAGGTCCACCAGACGCGCGGTGCCGAGAACAGGCCTTGGCGGTCGTAGACAACGATGCGATTGCCGTCGCCCAGGCCCAGCTTGCGGACACGGCTGGAGAACTTCACCGGGTCCGGCAGCATGTGCGGCAGGTCGGAGCGCTCGTCGGCGATGTCGTCGATGTCGAAGAAGACGGCGCCCGGGATGTGCTCCTGGGCAAACTCGGCCTTGGCGTCGCGCGGATCGCCCGGCAGGTAGTAGGTCGCATCGACGACGCGCACGTCGGGTGCCGACAGATGCTTGGCCAGCCACTCGGTCGATACCAGGCCGCTGTTGTCCTCCACTGCTCGTCCTCCGCTCTTCTCGGCTCGGGGGTAAACTTGGGGGAAATGCCCGTGGGGGGCAAGATGGCTCGGACTGGAATAGCCGAAGCGGGCTACGCTGTCAGGAGGCGAAGCGCAGGTTGATGCGGCGGTTCTGCCGGCCTTTGCTCTCGATCTTGCCGACCTCGATCAGGCCGATCTCGCCCGTCTCCCGAACGTGGGTGCCGCCGCAGGGCTGCAGGTCAATGCCTGCGATGTTCAAGAGGCGCACGCGACCGCCGCCCATGGGCGGCTTCACCGACATGGTGCGGACCAGCTCCGGCTTGGCGTTGAGTTCCTCGTCCGTGATCCACTGGGGAGTCACCGGGTGGTTCTCGGAGATCAAGCGGTTGATCTCCTGAGCCAATTGCTCCTTGTCGGGCTTCTCGTCCATGTTGAAGTCGAGCCGCCCCTTGCCGTCGCTGATCTGGCCGCCGGTTACATCGCCCTCGACCACGGCACAGAGCAGATGCAGACAGGTGTGCATACGCATCAGGCGGTGGCGTCGCTCCCAATCGATCTCTGCCGTGACCGCATCGCCGACCGAAAGCGCTGGCGCGTCAGGGGCAGCGACATGCACCACATCCTCGTGGTCCTGACCCTTGCGGGCATCGACGATCTCGATCTTGGTGCCGTCGGCCAAGGTCAGGCTGCCGACGTCGCCGGGCTGGCCGCCCCCTTCCGGATAGAACACGGTCCGGTTGAGGCGGATGCCCTGCTCGTCCACGGCGGTCACCTTGGCTTCGCAGGACGTGAGATAGGGATCGTCGCGGAACAGCAGTTCCATAGACAGGGTGCCTCTCTAGCCGTTTAGCCATTCAGGAACCGGCAGGTCCTTGCTGCGCAGGAACTCCGGGTTGAAGAGCTTGCTTTGGTAGCGCGTACCGTAGTCACAGAGGATGGTGACGATGGTATGGCCGGGCCCGAGCTTCTTGGCTAGCCGCTTGGCACCAGCCACGTTGATGCCGCTTGAGCCGCCAAGGCAGAAACCCTCTTCCTCCAGCATCTGGAAGCAGAGGGGAATGCCCTCGCTGTCCGGAATCTGGAAGGGCTCGTCCACTTCCAGGCCTTCCAGGTTGCCGGTGATGCGGCCCTGGCCGATGCCTTCGGTAATAGAGCTGCCTTCGGACTTCAGCTCGCCGGTGGTGAAATAGCTGTAGAGCGCAGCCCCCATGGGGTCGGCGAGGCCGATAACGACGTCCTTCTTGCGCTCGCGCAGGGCCATGGCCGTACCCGCCAGCGTGCCGCCGGTGCCGACGGCGCAGATGAAGGCGTCGACCGTGCCGCCAGTCTGCTCCCAGATCTCCGGACCCGTGGTGTCGTAGTGGGCCTGGCGGTTGGCCGTGTTGTCCCACTGGTTGGCGTAGAGTACGCCGTTTGCCTCGGTCTCAGCCAGGGCTTCGGCGGTGCGCTTTGCCACATGCACGTAGTTGTTCGGGTCGCGATAGGGCGCGGCGGGCACCTCTTTCAACTCGGCACCGCAGAGCCGCAGCATGTCCTTCTTTTCCTGGCTCTGGGTTTCCGGGATGACGATCAGAGTGCGGTAGCCGCGGGCGTCTGCGACCAGCGCCAGGCCAATGCCGGTGTTGCCGGCGGTGCCCTCGACGATCAGCCCGCCGGGCTTCAGCGCCCCGCGCTTCTCGGCGTCCAAGATGATGTGCTTGGCGGCGCGGTCCTTGACCGACTGGCCGGGATTGAGGAACTCCGCCTTCCCCAGGATGGTGCAGCCGGTTTCTTCGGAGGCGCGCTTCAGCTTGATCAGCGGCGTCCGGCCCACGGTGTCCATCAAGCCGTCGCGGATGTCCATCTTGGGCCTTCCTGTCAGGGATCCTTCCATGCAGGAAAACCTAGCTATGGGCTTCTTGACCTACAAGAGCCGCAGAGCCGGGTTGCACGCTTGTGAAGCGGCCTAAGACTTATTCCACGGCGTTTGGAAGGTGTATTAGAGCGGCCTTGCCCACTCCTGGCGCAGGGCCTCATGGTTCAGGCGCAACCACTGCAGCGCAATCAGGGTCATGGCATTGTCGATGCCACCGCTATCCATCCGTTGCCAGATCTCTCGGCAGGAATAGACCTTGGCCATGATGTCCTCGTGCTCATGGTCCAGGCCGAACTTGCCGCCGGCGCTGCGGCTGTCGACCTGGGCGACGAAGAGCGTGACCCGCTCGGTGGAGCCGCCGGGGCTCGGGAAGTAGCCGGCGATCTCTTTCATGCGGCTGGCAGTCAGGCCTGCCTCTTCCTCGAGCTCGCGGTGGGCCAGCTCCTCGAGCGTCTCGTCCTTGTCGCAGATACCGGCGACGACCTCCAACGGCCAGGCCGGGCCGCCGACCAGGTAGGAGGGAATGCGTACCTGGGAGATCAGCACCACCGCGTCGGCCTTGGGGTCGTAGGGCAGGACGCCGGCCACCGGATCCCTCCGCACGATCTCTCGCACCACCTCGCCCGACCAGCCACCATTGAACAGCCGGTGGCGGAAGGTGCAGCGCCGGACGCGGTAGAAGCCCTCGTACTGAGGCTTCTCTTCCAAGAGCTCGATACCTTCGGCGCCGAAGCCGGGCAGTTCGTTCGTCTCTTTGCCTGCGTCGTACGACGAACCGTCATGGGCCATGACCGGCTTTCCCCTCTTGCTGCTGAGCGACGTTCTGGCGCTGACATGCCCGCTTGCGCGCAGTGTCTCAAGGGCTTTGCGGTGTGGAATTCCCGCTCTTGGCCATCGCCGCGCGGTTGAGGCAAAGTCCGCGCAAGGTCACGAGAGAACGGGAGTGCAATCATGGCAGTGCGCGGCGAGAAGATCACCTTTCCCGGCGGTGGCGGTCCCGGCAGCAGCGGTGGCCAGCTTGCCGCCCGGCTCGACCGGCCGCAGGGGCCTATCCGCGCTTATGCGCTCTTCGCCCACTGCTTCACCTGCACCAAGGACATCTTCGCCGCCGCGCGCATCGCCGAGGGGCTGACCAGCCACGGCATCGCCGTGCTGCGCTTCGACTTCACGGGCTTGGGCCACAGCGAGGGCGAGTTTGCCAACACCAACTTCTCTTCCAACGTCGCCGACCTGGTCGCCGCCGCCAGCTACCTGCGGGACAATCACGGCGCGCCCACCATCTTGGTCGGCCATAGCCTAGGCGGGGCGGCGGTGCTGGCCGCCGCCGGCGACATCCCCGACGCCAAGGCCGTAGCGACCATCGGCGCCCCGGCCGACCCGGCCCACGTGGCCCATCATTTCACCGGCGCGCGGGAGGAGATCGAGGAGACTGGCGAGGCCGAAGTGCTGCTCGCCGGCCGGCCCTTCCGCATCAAGAAGCAGTTCCTGGAGGATATCGAGGGTCAGCGCTTGGCCGAGCGCGTCGCGAGCCTACGCAAGGCACTCCTGGTTTTCCACGCGCCGCTCGACCAGACGGTTTCCATCGACAACGCGGGTGCCATCTTCGTGGCCGCCAAGCACCCCAAGAGCTTCATCTCTCTCGACAAGGCCGACCACCTGCTGAGCCGGCGGGAGGATGCGATCTACGTCGCCGACGTGCTGGCCGCCTGGGCCGGGCGCTTCCTGGAAGGGCAGACGGTGGCCGCCGCTGAGGGGCCGAAAGCGGAAGAGGGCGAGGTGCTGGTCCGCGAGTCCGGCCTTGGCCGCTTGACGCAGGAGATCGCCGCCGGCCCACACGCGCTGTTGGCCGATGAGCCGGCCCGCTTGGGCGGCAACAACAGCGGGCCAACGCCCTACGATCTGCTGCTTGCGGGCCTCGGCGCCTGCACCACCATGACCCTGCGCATGTATGCCGACCGCAAGGGCTGGCCGCTGGAGCGCGCCTCCGTTTCCCTGCACCACGCCAAGATTCACGCCGAGGATTGCGCCGACTGCGAGACCAAGAGCGGAAAGCTCGACCACATCGACCGCGAGATCACTCTGGAGGGCCCCCTCGACGAAGAGCAACGCGCCAGGCTCCTCGAGATCGCCGATAAGTGCCCCGTCCACCGCACCTTGCACAGCGAGGTCAAGATCGACAGCCGGTTGAAAGGGTAGGGGCATGCCGCATGGTCGCTCCGCCATAGATGTAGGGCGCCGACCGAGCGGACACGCTAAGCTGAGAGTTGGACCGATCGCAACGGCAGGGAGTCGAGATGAGCTTTTCGGGAAGCATGGCCGCGCCGACGGCTGAGAACGCGAGCCACCGACTGAACTTCGTGGATCCGGACACGCCGCCGGATGCCATGGCGGAAGCCTTGCTGGAGTGGGGCTATGTCATCCTGCCGGAATTGGCGGTGGAGACGGCGCGGCGGACGCACGAAGAGCTGGCCCCCTACATCGACGGTGCTGCCTTCGGCCACGACGACTTCCTGGGGCAGAAGACCAAGCGGGTCGGCGGCATCCTGCAGAAGTCGCCGTCGGCGCGCGAGTTGGTCATGCACCCTACGGTGATGGCGCTCTGCGAGCGCATCCTGCTGCGCTATGCCGCGCGCTTTCAGCTCAACTTCTCCGGCGTCATGCATCTGGCACCCGGTGCTGCCGCACAGGCGCTGCATCGGGACGGCAACCTCTATCCCATCAGCCATCCGGGCATCGTCACCCTGACCCCGGCCATGTGGGCGCTTTCCGAGTTCTCGGCGGAGAACGGCGGCACTCAGTTGGTGCCGGGCAGCCACCTCTGGCCGGCGGAGCGGGAGCCGCGGCCGAACGAATTGGTGAATGCGGTGATGCCGCCGGGCTCGGTCCTGGTCTACCTCAGCGGGACCATTCATGGCGGCGGGGAGAACCGGGGCAACACGCCACGCACCGGCCTTGCGTTGCAGTACAGCCTGGGCTGGCTGCGGCAGGAGGAGAACCAGTACCTCGCCAACCCGCCGGAGGTGGCCAAGGACTATCCCGAGGCGCTACGCCGGCTGATCGGCTACGACTACGGCGGGCCCTACCTGGGCTTCTTCCAGGGCGACGACCCGCATCGGGTGTTTGAGCCAGACTATGACGGCCCGGCCCTGCGCTCGAGCGAGGCGGTGGACGCCGCCGACGCGCGTGTCGAGTTCTTGCAAAGCGCCAACGCGCCGCTGACGGCGGAGCGCTTCCGGGGAGAGCGGGAGGATTAGCGGTAAGCGCCGCTCGTCGCTCGTCCGCTCCGACCGTCATCCCGGCCAAGGGCGAAGCCCGCGAGCCGGGATCCATGGAGACGCTCGTGGGGGCTTAGAAATGGACCCCGGATCAAGTCCGGGGTGACAGTTTGTGGTGTTCGGCCGAGGAGCTTTCCACTGCTTTCATCCTAGGGCGAGACGGCACGTCGAGACCCTAGGATCCATGGTTCAGCCTGCGCAGGCCGATGAATGGATGGTCGGGTCGAGCCCGACCATGACAGCTGGTGATTGGTGGCTCTGTCGCCCTACTGGAACATCTCCGGGCTGCGGGCGGCGAGCTGCTGATAGATCGGTTGGAAGTGGAGCCAGCCGATGTACTCGCTGCCGACATGCTCGCGGCTGTAGCGGGCGCTTTCCGGCGGTACCTGGATGGGTTTGTGGCCGCTGGCGTCGACCATGAGCTGCTGGTGGCAGCAACGCTCTAGCGCGATGAACCAGAAGGCGGCCGAGTCGATGCTGTGGCGGCTGGCGGTGAAGAGGCCGTGATTCTGATGCACCGCGGCCTTCACGCCCTCGAAGGCCTTGGCGATGCGTGGGCCGGCGTCGTCCTCCACCGCAACGGCGCCAGCATCCTCGCGGATGACCGCATGGTCTTCGAAGAAGGCGCAGGCGTCCTGGGTGATGGGCTCGAGCGGCCGGCCGAGCGATGCGAAGGCGGTGCCGTAGAGCGAGTGGGCGTGGCACATGGCAAGGATGTCGGGATGCTCTTCGTGGACGGCGGCGTGCAGCACAAAGCCTGCGCGGTTCACGGCGTAATCGCCCTCAATCACCGTGCCTTCGTGGTCGACCAGGATAAGGTTGGAGAGCGCCACCTGCTCGAAGTGGACCGCCATGGGGTTGGTCCAGTAGAGTTCGGGCCGCTCCGGGTCGCGGATGGTCAGGTGCCCGGCGAAGCCGTAGTCCAAGCCATGCACGGCAAAGGCGCGGCAGGCGGCGACCAGACGCTTCTTGCGGTCGAGCCGTTGCTCCTCCGGCGAGTTGAAGGCCGGCTCCTCGGGAAACTTCAGGCCGGGCTGCTCCGGCTGATAGATCGAGACACGGTTTCCGAGATCGAGCATGGGCGGTTTTCCTCGCTTTTTGGTGCGGCGTTCTCCTAAAGGTGTGACGGCGAGGCCGGCCTGGCCAGCCTTTTCTCGCCAATATCCAGGCGGCACGGGGTTGTGAGCGAGCGGGCTAGCTCGCCTTGCGAAGGGCGGCCGCCGGTGCCGACGTCGGCGTGCCGAAGCGCTGACCGGCATGGAGCGCGCTCAAGAGCTCGTAGTGGTCGGGCAGTTCCCGCAGCAGCTTGTCCCGTAGCTTGCCGATCTGCTCAAAGGCATAGAGCCCGGCCTCATCGTCAATCAACTGTGCCTTGGGCCAGTCGCCTTCCGGCCAAGAATCGTGCCCTGCCATCAGGAAGGTGTAGTGGTTGATGGAGAAGACCTCCGGGGGGAAGTCGAGATGGGTGGGCACCTTGTGCCGCCAGAGCGCGAGGTTGCGCTCAAGCTCTTCAGAGCGCTTCAGGCCGTACTTGTTGTCGCGCCAGAAGGCCGTGTCCTCCCGCGCCGTCATGCAATAGTGATAGACGATGAAGTCGCGCGTCGAGTCGTAGACCCGTGCCATGTGGGCGTTGTAGCGCTCTTGCAGGCTGGGTTTGCAGCTGCGGTCCGGGAAGTAGTGGGAGAGCTCGCGCAGGCCCGCTTCGACGATGTAGATGCCGGTGGACTCCAAGGGCTCGATGAAACCGCCGGCGAGGCCCATGGCGATGCAGTTCTTGACCCAGAGCCGCTCGTGCCGGCCGGTGCGCATCTTGATGTGCAGGGCCGGATTGGCGCCCTCCTCGTCGCCCATGAATTGGCGCAACTCCCGCTCCGCCTCTTCCGGCGTCGTATGGTTGCTGGAATAGACGTAGCCGTGCGCGAAGCGAGTATAGAGCGGGATGGACCATGTCCAGCCGGCCTTCATCGCCGTTGCCTGGGTGTAGGGCGGCAGCTTGGTCGGCGCGGCCGGCCAGGGCTTGGAGATGGCAACGGCGCGGTCGCAGAGCAGGCTTTCGCGGAAGGAGTGAAAGGGCTCGCCCAGGGTTTTGTCGAGCAGCAGGGAGCGGAAGCCGGAGCAATCGAGATAGAGGTCAGCTTCGATCTCCTGCCCGCTTTCCAGCTTCAGGCGCTCGATGTAGCCCTCCTCATCCTGCTCGACCTCGACCATACGGTCGACTATCCGTTCCACACCGCGTTGCATGGCCATGTCGCGCAGGAAGCGGCCGAAGAGCTTTGCGTCCATATGATAGGCGTAGGCCGCCACCCGATCGTAGTTCGGCGTGTTTGGTCCCTTCGGCGCTTTGAAGGCATCGCAGAGCGCCGGGTGCACAGCAAAGCTTTCGGTGAAATCTTCTTTGAAGGGGGCCAGGTTGCCTTCGCGGCGCCGCTTTAGCCAATAGCTCGCCGCCTCCACGTCGTTGGCGAAGGGCAGTATGCCGAAGGGGTTCATGAAGCTGTTGTTGGCGACCGTGCCCGGCGGGTGATGCCAATCGACGAACTTGATGCCGAGCTTGAAGGAGCAGTTGCAAGCGACCAGGAAGTCCCGCTCGTCGGCACCGATTTGCCGCAGCGTGGTGCGCAGGGAGGGGATGGTGGCCTCGCCGACGCCGACGGTGCCGATATCCTCCGACTCCACCAGCGTAATGCGCAGCTGCTGCGTCGTCTTTGAGCCGAAGATGTTCGAGAGGTAGGCGGCCGAGAGCCAGCCGGCGGTGCCGCCACCGAGCACTGCGATGTGTCGAACCGGGCCGCTTCTCGTGGTCATGCGCTCGCTTCTCTTTCTATAAAACAGCCTTTAGTAGAGATTAGAAAGAGTCATTGATTGTGGCAGAATAGTGATTCTGGTTTGTGCTATACGGTTGAATTTCTTGTGCGCGAAAGTCATCACTGCGTTGAATTTCAGTGATAAATGGGTGTTTCCTTGCCCCTGTGCGGCGCGTTGGCCTTGACTTGCCTTTGGCGCGACATAAGGCCGGTGAGTCAGCCTTTGTTGCCTTTCTACACTGTGTATTTTCTCTTTTAAGTAGCTAATACACTAACATGCGGGGAAAGCGGGGCGGCTCAACGGCGGCCGTTCGCTTGGTCGCAGCACGTAGAGATCATCTCCGCAGCCGGGTTATTTGCAGCTTCGATTGTCGATGTTGCACGCCGCGTCTAGATTTGCGCGTTCTGAGACTTGGATACTTGAAGTCCCGCCCGGATGTTCGCACAGACCAGTATCATCAATCCCTTTCCCATCCCCGTCTGGATTCACCTGGTGGAGGCGGAGCAGGCGGCACGCATCAACGAGGCGGCGCTCAAGCTGGTGGCGGAGGCCAAGGCCGCCATGCCGCCGATGCCGCCGACCCAGCAGTGGCAGACGCCCAACGACCTGCAGACCCGGCCGGAGCTCGAGGAGCTCAACGGCCTCGTCGAGGTGGCGACCCGCGGCATCCTCACGCAGCTCGGGGTGGAGTACGGCTCCTTCATGATCACCGGCTGCTGGGCCAACATCCTGCCCAAGGGCTCGCAGCCCCATCCGAGGCACACCCATCCGAACAACTATCTCAGCGGTGTCTACTACGTTCAGGTGCCGAAGGGCGGGGAGGGGATCGTCTTTCACGACCCCAAGCCCCAAACCAATGTCATCGCGCCGCGGGTCCGCGCGCCCAACGCGTTCAATTCGCGCCAGGCGACCCTGCCGGTTCAGCCCGGCATGCTGGTCATGTTTCCCTCCTGGCTAGCGCACTCGGTGCCGGGCCACGACGGCGAGCGCGACCGGGTGAGCGTCAGCTTCAACGTGATGTTCACCCAGTTCGCCGAAGAGCTCAGTAAGCCACGTTGGACCTTCGAAGCGCCCTCTTTAGAGGACGGGGAGCAGGGCTCATAGCCGTCCGGTCGGTTTACCAGCTGCCGCCGCCGCCACCGCCGCCGCCGCCACCGGAGAAGCCGCCACCTCCGGAGCCGCTGCGGCGTGAAGGTGCAGAGGTTGAGGAAACGGCACTGCCCAGGTTGCGATCGAAGCGGTCGATATCGAAATGCCCCCGACCGCGATACCAGTTCGGCATGCTGGTCGCGCCAACCACGTCGGCGAACTGCGCGCTCCACTGATGGGCGAGCCCCAAAGCGATGGCATAGGGCAGGAGTTTTTCAAAGTGCTCGGGCGTGCGCTCAGGCGGGTTGAGCAGATTGAGCCGCTCTTCCTCGGCGGTGCCGAGATACAGCGCGAAGCCCTCGATGTGGTCGAGCAGTTTGCGCCCCGCCTTGGTCGGCCTGGCCATCAAGAGATGGAACAGAGCAACCAGAAAGCCGAACACAGCGCCGGAGCCGAGCATCACGATGTCGAGCGCGCTGCCTGCCGGCGAGGGTAGCGCCGCCAGATGAGTCCAACCGCTGAGGAAGATGCCAGCGAAGAAAGGCACAACGAAAAGCAGCGCGGCCAGCAGCCTGCCAAAGCTGCGCGGCAGCCTCAGCGGCATGGTGAGCAGGCCGGAGACCAAAAGGCCCAAGAAGCCGGCGCCGCCCGCAGCAATGAGCCACGGAGCCAAGTGCTCAAACGCACTCGGTATGGTCTGCCAAGTCAGCAGCAGCAGGACGGTCGCCGTGGCCGCCCCGATGCCAGCTCCAATCAGAGTGTAGAGGGTGTTGCGTAGGAAGCTGGCGCCATAGTGCTCTTCCTTGAGCTGCCCTTTGAGAGCGCGGCGCGCTCTGTCCATGCGCTTGCCGTTGGTCTTGTCGCCCGTCAGCTCCAGGCGACCGCCGGAGGAGAACAGCCTGCCATAGGCAGCACGCTCTGCCGGGGTCAGGCCTTTGTCAGCGGCGCCAAGCGGCTCAAGGAAATAGCTGTGGCTCTTGAAGAAGCCTTGTTCGCCCTCTTCGACAATGCGCAGGGCGCCCTTCACGGCCATGCTGACAATGGCGGCGGTCATGCAGCGGTTGTCGAAGCTTTGCTCTTCGATGTAGCGCGCGGCGGCGGGACCGATGCCCTTGGGCGGCCCGAACTCGGGATAGATGGCGCCGCCCTTGGGATCCCGGCCGACCAGTAGCCAGCAGACGAAGAGCGCAAGGGCGCCGGCCAAGGTGCCCGCGATACCGGCCGCTTGGTCATAGGACAGGCCGAAGACTTCGCGCGGGGGCGGCAGAGCGACAAGGCCCTTCGGCCAGGCGACGGCGATGGTGAAGTCGTTGCCCGGCCGGACCGCCGCAGTCGTCCGTGCGCGATAGAGGCCTGGGGCAACCTCGGTTACCTCGACGTCGCGGCCTTGGGTGCCCGGTGGCCCGCTGTAGGCCGCGTGCTGCAGAATCTCGGCGCGGTCCGGCAGGGTGACGGTGGCGCTGGCCGTTTCGATGGGAAAGGCCCAACGGTGACCGGTGACGTTCCAATAGAGCTCGTCGAAGTCGGGGAAGCCGCGCAGCTGCCCGTCGGTGTGATAACGCAGTTCGTAGGTCTGCTGCGAGGGGGAAGGGAGGATGACATCGGCTTGGCCGATGCGCACCCGCGTATGACCGTTCTCGCGCAGCAGCGTGTAGGGCTCCGCCTGGCCATTGCGGGTGACCGAGAGCACTTCGAAGGTGACCGGCGCGCGACCACCCGAGGCGGTCGGGCTGGTCAGCGGAAAGTCGCGGAAGATGCCGCGCTTGGTGAGCCCTGCCCCAAGCCGGTAGTCGATGGTCTCGGTGACATCGAGGCTGCCGTCGGGCAGAACCCGGACCTCCGCGTGGAAGCGCGTGATCTCTTCCGAGGCCTGCGCCGCCTGCGGCAGCAGCAGGCAGCAGATCAGCGCAATAGAGGCGAGCAGGGTGAAAGCGTGAAGGCGCGTCATCGTCGCTACCGCTGACTGTTTCAGCTTTCGTGTTCTATCGCCGTTCTGACCGCGTCGATCAGGTTTTGGTCGACCTCGTAGGGCAGAAGGTCATCGTAGTTGCCGAACCAGTGTTGTCCCGAAGTCGACGACAGGACACCGGAAAACTCCATAGTCCAGGCCCCCGGATCGCCCAGGGCAACAATGTAGGGGCGTAGTTTTTCCAAACGCTCGGGCGTCGTTTCGGGTTGGTCGAAGAACTTCGAACGCTCCTCCTCAGCGGTACGAAGATAAAGCGCGAAGCCTTCTAGTCGATCCAACAACCGACGACCGCTTTTCGTCGGCGCAGGCATGATGCGGACGAAGAAAATGACGATGACGCCAAACAAGGCGCCGGATGCCATAGCTGCAAGGTGGATGCCGCTCGTCTGCCCGCCGCGAGCATCCTCAAACAGAGAGCTCCCGACGAAATACAAGCCGAGAATCACCGGCACGAGAAAGACCAGCAATGATAATGTCTCGTTGATGCTTCTCGGCCGGCTCTCGGTCAAACTGAAGAGGAGATATCCGAGGAAGCCGATCACTAAGGTTAGGATCATCGAGCCACTCCACATGGTAAGCGGATAGCTCTCACCCTCTGTGTTGCCGCTAAGCTGTGGAAGCAGCAGGATCGCGGCAATGACGCCGACCCCAATACCCGCTAAACTATATCCGCCATTCCAGGCATAGTTTTTTCCGCGCTGTTCTGCTGCAAGCCAGGATGATGCTGCGACATAGGCACGGTCCACGCGCGGCCCGTTAGCTCTGTCGCTAACGAGCGTGAGATTATCAGGAGTTGGGAACATAGCGTTGTAGATTGCGCGTTCGACGAGAGTCAGGTGTTTTCCCTTTGCGCCTAACGGTTCCAGTCGAAAGTCTTGATATCTCATAGGGCTGTTCGAACGTCGTTCTACAATACGCAGCGCGCCTTTCGCAGCCATGTTCAAGATGGCCGCGGTTAGGCAGCGATCATCGTATCCCGCTTCCAGCGTGTAGCGTGCTTCCGCCGGACCGATACCGTTGGGTGGCTCGAACTCGGGGTAGATAACGCCTAGTTTCGGATCACGTCCGACGGCTAGCCAGAATGCCAGAAGAGTTAAGCCGCCAACTAGGGTCGGCGTGAAGAGCAAAGGCCAATTGTCCGGCAGCCCTGCCGGTTGGGTCTTACGGGGCCTCTGCGATCTCGACTTCGACGGCAGCTGCCGTTGTGGTGGTTGGACCGTCGGCAGTATCTGCCAAGCGAGAGTTACAGCAAAGCTCTCGCCTGCAGCGAGCACTTGGTCGGTCGAAGTCTGCAGGGACCCACCCGCTGCTTCACTCATGTCCAGAGTTGTCGCTTGCCCATCCGGCCGGTGTCTTTCAGCCCTTTGCAGGCCGAGTGATATGTTCTGGGGCAAAGTGACGGTGACGCTGGCAGCCTGGATGGGAATGCGCCAGTGCTCGCCGGTCACGCTCCAATTGAGAACGTCTTGACCATCGAAGGCCTGAACCCGGCCCCCGGTACGATAGCGGATTTCGTAGAGCTGTTCTGAAGGAGCGGGAAGGTCTCCTTCTACCGGCCCAACGCTGATGCGGGCTAGGCCGCTCTGCCGCACAATCCTGTAGCGCTCCGGTTGACCATTGCGCGAGACCGAAACGATCGTGAAGGTGACCCGCGCGGGCAGGTCGGATGCGGTGCGGACGTTCATCGAGAGGTCCCGGTCAATGCCGCGCGTTTCGACACCGACGCCGATGGCGTAGCGGATGGTCTCGGTGACATCGAGCGTGCCATCCGGCAGCACCTCGATATCTGCGTGGAAGGAGAGGATTTCCTCAGAGGCCTGAGCTTGCGGTGGGAGAAACAGGCAGAAGAGGGCAGAAACAAACGCGAAGAGGCAGGCCGCACGGGCCCACGTGCGCATCAGTCGAACTTCACCACCGGCACGGCGCGGTGGTGCGGGTCCTGGATCTCGAAGTACTCGGCGCGTTGGAAGCGGAACTGCTTGGCGATTAGGTTGCTGGGAAAGACCTCGATCAAGGTGTTGAGATGACGGACGGCGCCGTTGTAGTAGCGCCGCGCCTTTTCGATCAGGTCTTCGGTCTCGGCGAGCTGTTCCTGCAGTTCGCGGAAGTTCGCATCGGCCTTGAGGTCCGGGTAGTCCTCGGCCACGGCGAAGAGCCGGCCGATGGCGGCGGTCAGGAGGTTCTCGGCAGCGCCGGTTTCCTCCAGGCCGGAGGCCTTGCCGACCTGCGCGCGCGCCTCGGTCACTTCCTCGAAGACCTTGCTCTCGTGGCGCGCGTAGCCCTTCACCGTCTCGACAAGGTTGGGAATGAGGTTGGAGCGCCGCTTGAGCTGCACCTCGATGCCGCTCCAGCCTTCCTCCACCAGGTTGCGGGCCCTCACCAGCCGGTTGTAGAGCAGCACGACAAAGAGTGCGACGGCGGCCAGGGCGGACAGAACCAACAGGAATTCCAAAGGACAGCCCTCTTTCTTGCGAGTCTCAGTCGGCACAACAGCATAGCGCGAACCTTTCCCGCTACCATGCTTTGGTTGTGGTCTGCTTAACCCTCTTGGCGTCGCGAGCAGAAGACCGCGTGCCTTCGGGAACAACAATTCAAGGCAACTACTTCGGCGGGTGACAGATACTACAAGTAAACTTCCGGATAGGGGCAGGATTGCTTACCTATTACACGAAATTTTTATGTAGTAACTTACGCAATAATTCTGTAACGTGAACGTCACCAAGGTGCTTGGTGCAAGGGGCTCTTCCATGACGAGGAATCGATTGAGCACGCGGCTGCCGGTAGTCGGCCGCCGCGTGGGGCCTGCTGTGCCCATTCCCTTGTGGAGTGAAGCGCGCGAGGCAGGCTGACGGTCGCGATTGGCTCTGGCTCAAACGGCTGCCGGTAGGCGGCTGGGCGGGGCCACTCCACGACGATCGCTCGGGGGTGCTCGCTTGGGGAGCGATAGGGCGGCAAACGCCGTCCGATGGGGCTGGTGCAGGCGGCGGCGACGGTCTGTTGCCGCCGCCTGTTTCGTCATGACGAAGCGGTTTCTTGGCTCATCTCGCGCAAGCTTTCCACGAGCTTCGGGTCCGTCATCACACGAGGTGCTTTGTTTTGGCCGCCGAGCTTCCCGCGCGACCTCATCCAGCGGGCGAAGCCGCCCGGCGGAACCTGTTGCAACAGTGGCGGATCCATGCCGAAGCCGCCGGCCCGATGGGCCCGGTAGTCGAGATTGATTTCCGAGAGCGTTGCGTCGATGGCCTCTGCGGCCCGCTTCATCGGTTCTTGCTCGACCGGCTTGGTGAACTCGATGAACCAGAGATGGCGGCCACGCGGGCTCTCGGCATTCGGATAGAGCGCGGTGACCGAGAAGTCGACGAGCTGAGCGCCTGCTGCATCGGCGGCGGCGGCCGCGGCCTTCTCCATCTCTTCGGCAATGACGTGCTCGCCGAAGGCTGAGAGGTAATAGGAAGTGCGGCCGGTGACCAGCAGGCGCGGCGGATCGAGATCGACGAAGCGGACTGTGTCGCCGAGGATGTAGCTCCAGACCCCGGCGCAGCTCGACAGCACGACGGCATAGTTCACCCCCGTCTCGGCGGTGGCTATCCAATGGCGGGTTGGGTTTTCCGCTTCCAGCTCTTCGAGCGGTACGAATTCGTAGAACAGCCCGTTGTCGAGCAACAGGCGCAGGCCCTCTCCGACGCCGCGGTCGGCGATGGCGAGAAAGCCCTCGCTCGCCGGATAGACTTCGCGCAAATCGACGCCGGTTCCCTCGACGTACTCCGAGAACCGGGCGCGGTAGGGTTCGAAGGCGACGCCGCCATAGACCACCATATCCAGGTTGGGATAGAAGTCGGTCAGCTTGCCGTCCGGCTTGTCGTGCAGCTTGCGCAACTTGTCGAAGTACAACAGCAGCCAACTTGTGGTCCCGCCCAGGGCACGGATGTCCTGCTTAACCGAGTCCTCCGCCAGCGCTGTCGTCTTCTCTTCCCAGTCGGCGATCTCGGCCAGCTCCGGCGGCGGATAGTAGTAGGGTTTCGCCCAGGCCGGGACACGGCTGGCGGCGATACCGCTCAGGTCGCCACAGGGGACCCCGTCGCGCTTTGTCATGGCAACGCTACCGCCCAGCATGAAGCTCTTGCCGCCAAGCATGCGGCTGTCGGGCTTGTTGGCAAAATGCAGGGCCACCATGGTGAGCGTCGCGCGCTTGTTGGAGGCAACCATCTCCTCGCTGATAGGCAGGAACTTGGTCTTGCCTGAGGTGGTGCCTGAGCTTTCCGCGAGAAAGCTGACGGAACCGGGCCAGGTGGCATCCGTCAGCGTCGGGAAGCTGTCCTTCCAATAGCTTTCCCAGAAGGCGTCGTAGGACCGCAGCGGCACGGCCCGCTGGAAGGCTTCGGGGCTGCGGATGTCGGCGAAGCCGTGGTCCCGGCCAAAGCGTGTCAGGCAGGCGCGCCGCAGCAGCCGTTGCAGCTGCGCGGCCTGGGCCTTCGCCGGATCGAGCGCATTCATGCGGCCGAGGCGCCAGCGCGCGTAGAGCCTGGCAAGCGGCGTGGCATCAAACATGGGCCTGGCTCCGATCGACCGCACTGGCTGCCGGTGCGAGCGAGACAACATGGGGAAAGGCGGCCGTGACGGCATCCGCGGTCATGGGCATGCGGATGTACTTGCCGGCGCGCCAGAGGTCGTACTGGTCGTTGAAGTTGGCGGAGCCGATCCAGCCGTCTTGTCCGCCAAGCAGGCAGAAGTCATTGGCGTCCGGGTCGGCAAAGTCCGAGACGTGGCGTGCCACGGCGCCTAGGCCAACGCGGTGCACGCCGCGCGAGACACCGTGTGCTGTCTTCATCAAAGTCTCGTTGCCGCCGCCGACGGCGTCGTCGGCGAAGCCGTAGCGCTTGCCGATAAACGGCGCTCGCGCGAAGGGGTGCTCGAGGCGCAAGCGATGGATGGCACCCCAAGTGCCGTGCTTGGCGAAGTCCTCCTGCGCCTCTTTGGCTGCGCGAGCGGCTGCTGCCGCCAGCCGCACCTTCGGCAGGCTGACGAGATCGCGCTTGAGCAAGGCCGTCAGATCCCAGGAGGCGAGATAGAGGTCGCGGTCGCTCGCTCCGTGCAGCGTATGCAACAGGTGATGCACCATCAGTTCGTAAGCCAGAGCGCCCTCCGACTCTGCATCGTGGCGTCCGTCCCATGCGGTGAGCGCGGCTATGATCGGCAGGCTCGAAACGGCTTCATCCTCGAGCAATTCAAGCATGAGCGTGGTGAGATAGGGCGCGGACGGCATCGCCACGTCGCGTTGCAGCGTCTTCAGACTCTCAGCGGAAATCTTGTCTGCCTCTCTCAGCAAAGTCGCCATCCGGTGAACCCGGTCGTCGGGTGAGAAGAAAAAGCCGACCGGCACGTCGTGGGCTGGCGGTCGGTTGTTCGCCGAGACGACATAGCCGTCGGCCGGCGCGAAGCTGGCTGGAAAGTCGCTGCCCACGACGATGGATTGCCAGTGCGCCGCGAGCGCGCGGTTCTGCACAAGGTCTTCCGGCGGCCCGGAGGGGCGGCGCGGCAGGTGGGCCGCGACCGCCCGGCCGACTTTGCCGCGGGCGTCGGCGTAGACCATGTTCTGTGCCGGCGCTGCGAAGCCGTCGAGCGCTGCTCGGAAAGCCTCCCAATCCTTGGCCTTGAGCACGCCCAGCATGGCGGTGATCTCGTCGTTCGGCTCATGGCCTATCCAGCGCATCGCAAGCGGGCGCTCCGGCGACATACCGAGCAAGGGTGCATCCGAGATGATCGGTCCGTATTCGGTGCTGCGCAGAGTGACGCGCGCCTCCTTGCCCCAGCGCACCTTTATTCGCTCCTCGCGAATCGTGATCTCCGAAGGCGCCAGGTCGGACACGTCGAAGAGGTCGCTACTCGCCGCGTGCAGGCTGGTCCCGCCCCAGGCGATGTCGCTGTTACGTCCCAGGGCGATGACCGGGACGCCGGGTATCATGAATCCCACTGCGTGAATGCCGGGTGCCTCGACGCCGGCGATGAGCCACAGGTTTGGGAGAATCACACCGAGGTGGGGGTCGCTGGCGATCATCGCCGCGCCGCTGGCTGATTTTTCGGCCGCTACGGCCAGCGAGTTGCTGCCGCCGCGGTTGAGCGCACCGAAGCCGATCTCAAAGGGATCGCCTCCGCCGGAGAGAGACGGGGTTGGCGTTCCGCCTTCGGCCATCAGTCGTTCCCAGGCGTCGGGCCAGTTGTTGCGGCCTCGGTGCGGCAGCAGCCGGCGCCAGACCTTCCAGGAGAAGTCGCTCGCAGCGAGACGGCCGATGGCGATGAGGTCACTGAGACTCCACGGCTGTGGAGCGAAGCCAAGAAGACGGAACTCCTCCGGTGGCTCATCGGCGTTTGCAATCACGGCATTGACGCCGTCGCGAAAGCCCTCGAGCCAACTTCGCGTCGCTGGCGGAAGGCGCCGCTCGATCTCGGTGACCGGTCGGGCAAAGCCGACGATGCGCAAGCTGCGATCCATGTCGACCGCTACGGGGCCGAGCATTTCCGACAAGCGGCCCCAAGCGAGCCGGCGCATGATCTCCATCTGGAAGAGTCGCAGATGGGCATGCGTGACGCCGAGGCCGACGGCCAAGTCGCGCTCCGAGCCGGCCTGGATGTAGGGCACCTGCCAGTCGTTCCAGCGCATCTCGATTGGCGCATCGAGAGGCAGTTCTTTGCGTGGCAGGGCCGCAAGGCGCTCAGCCGTCGACCAGCGCCGCCGCCGTGGCTCGGCCATGCGAAAGCCGGCATAGCGCAAGGCCAGGCGTGCTAGGCCGAGCCAGGGGCGTCGAGCGCCGGTCATTGTATTTTACAGCTAGAAATTGATTTATTCACGGGCTTTGTACGGTCTTCAATCGCTGGTCTCTGCGGTACCACAAGACTTAGGGCCGCGGCCATGCTCAAACCAATCCCACAAGGCATTTCCATGGCCCACCGCTTTTTTTGGCCGTTGGAAAAGGCACTCCTTATTTTACCACCAGCGCGCCGTAAATCCGCCGAAATAGCAGACCATCTCGATAATCGGCTTTGGAGCGGGCCTCGCAGCAAATCCGTCATCGTGGCGTAGCCCGTCTGCCTAGAGTTGGGTATGGTATCAGACCGGTCGTCGCAGCTGCCAGCGACCTCACGACGAATCAGGCTCTGCCCGCCGAACTGGCGGTAACGGGGTCGCAACAGGGACGGTGTTTGGAACTGTGGGTTCCACCAGGTGCATAGCGTCGCAAGATGCATTCTCTCCGCAGTACAAGCGTCGGCACTCTAGTGATACGCCGAGTCATTCGATACTGCCGGGTACTTTGGCTCAGTGGTGGCCCGATCATCGTGTCTTCTCGGAAGACGATAGCGACCCTTGGCGGCCCTTATGGCTAGGCCTCGCCGCATGGTCAGCGACCGGCCGGCTTTTCGATGCGGCAAGGCTCCAGACGGGAGGACGAGATGGCTAAGAGAGTCTATCGCGATGGCACCGGAAAAAGGGTGCACCCCTATGTGCCGGAACTCAGCGATCTCTATCGGCGTGGCAAGGTCAGCCGCCGGGACTTCCTGCACACAGCGACGATGCTCGGTGTCTCCGCGGGAGCGGCCTACGCTTTCGCCGACAAGGTCGACGGCATCGAAAGCCTCAACCCGATACGGCAAGCCCACGCAACAAGGAAGGGCGGCGTGATGCGCGCCTCCATGCGCGTCCAGGATATGTCCGACCCGGCCGTCTTCGACTGGATCCCGCGTTCCAACCAAGCTCGGCCGATCGTCGAGTACCTGACGCGCACCGGCTCCGACAACATCACTCGGCCCTACCTGGCTGAGAGTTGGGAAGCTAACGACGAACTGACCCAGTGGACCCTGAACCTGCGCCAGGGTGTGAAGTGGTCGAACGGCGATGACTTCAATGCTGACGACGTCATCCATAACTTCAACCGCTGGCTCGACCCTTCTATCGGTTCTTCCAACATCGGTCTCTTCGTCGCCATGACCACCGACTACGACACCGGCCAGAAGAACGACGATGGCTCGCCCAAGATGGGTCGCAAAATGCGCGAGGGCGCCATTGAGCGGGTCAACGATCACACGGTGAAGCTTCACCTCAATTCACCGGTGCTCTCCATTCCAGAGAACCTCTATAACTATCCGACCGCCATCGTGCACAGGGACTTCGACGATAACGGCGGCAGTCTGGTGAAGAACCCGGTCGGGACAGGCGCCTACGTCTTGGCTGAGTACGAGGTCGGCAGCAAGTGCCGGCTGATACGGCGGACCGACGGACCCTATTGGGGCACGGAGCCCTATCTCGACGAGATCCTCTACGTCGATCACGGTGACGACGAGAATGCGTCCATCGCCGCGTTGGCTTCGGGGCAGGTCGACCAGATCTACCAGCTCTTCATCGATACCATCGATGTGGTGGAGGACCTGCCCGACGTGGTTCTGCACGAGGTGCCGACGGCGCAAACGGGCGTATTTCGAATGCGCGTGACTGAGAAGCCCTTCAACGACATCCGCGTCCGTCGGGCCGTGGCGCTGACCATGGATCATGGGCAAATCCTAGAGTTGGTTTACCGCGGCCGCGGCGTCGTGGCCGAGAACCACCACGTCGCCCCCATTCATCCAGAGTACTTCAAGCTGCCGGATCTGAAGCGGGATGTGGCCAAAGCCAAGGCTTTGCTTGGCGAAGCTGGCCACGGCAACGGTCTGTCCCTCAGCCTTGACGTCAACAACGACGAGGCCTGGGAAGTCGCTGCAGCGCAGACCTTTCGGGAGCAGGCGGCCGCTGCCGGCATCGACATCAAGCTCAACATTATGCCGGGCTCGCAATACTGGACGCTGTGGGACAAGACGCCCTTCGGTCTCACCGCGTGGACTCATCGTCCGCTAGGCGTGATGGTGCTCAACCTCGGCTACCGCAGCGGCGTGCCCTGGAATGAGACAGCTTATAGCAATCCCGAGTTCGACAAGGCCCTCGATGTCGCCAGCGGCATTCTCGATGTCGAGGAGCGGCGCAAAGCCATGGAGACGGTCGAGCGCATCATTCAAGAGGATGCGATCATCGCCCAACCGCTATGGCGTTCGGTATTCACGGCAACCTCGAAACGGGTCAAGGGCTACCGCGCCCACCCGACCCTCTATCATCAATTTCAGAATGTTTGGCTGGAGGGCTAGGCTCCACCAGAGGCTAATCGGTGCGGCGCGCTTACTTCTTGGAGATGCGCCACATTGCTTTGCGGGTCCGATAAAATGCACAAGTCGCGTCTGGTCTAGAAATCAGTCGCTATGATCGTTGTCGGCGCTCAGGTGCGGGTGCGAAGCTTCTCATTGGAGTATCTGCTGGCCCGGGATGAGCCGACCATACCGCCGCCGATAGTCGCTCCCCAATCGAAGATGGGAGGAGGCAAGCATGACTCACCGATCGAGACAGTCTCCCCGCGACCGCGTCAAGCAGACCTTCGAGCAGTTGCCCTACGATGCGTTTCAGCACCGCTTCCCGCCCTTCGAGGTGCTGCGCGAAGAGGCGGTCGAGGCCATCCACGACACCGCCATGGACGTTCTCGAGACGGCGGGTGTGCAGGTGCTCGACCCCGAGTCCCGCCGCATCTTCCGAGAGGGCGGCTTCCAGGTCGACAACCGCGCCCAGCGCGTGCGCTTGGATCGCGAAGGCCTCATGGAATTGGTTGCCAAGACGCCGGACCGGACCAGTGTACGTGGCCGTAACCCGGAGCGACGCGTTCAAATCGGTGGCGGCTGCATGGCGGTAACGGCGGTGGGCGGACCGCCCTTCGTCTCCGACCTGGAGCATGGTCGTCGCGCCGGAAACGAGGCCGACATGCGCGGCTTCATCAAGCTGACCCACATGCTCAACGTCATCGACATCGAAGGCGGCCTGTCGGTGGAACCCACCGACCTGCCGGCGGAGACGCGGCATCTCGATTTCTACCTCGCCTGCTGCGAGCTGACCGACAAACCCTGGAAGCCGCTGAGCGCTGGCCGCGACAAAGCGGAGGACGCCATCGCAATCGCCAAGATCCTGTTCCGGGAAGACGAGACGAGCCTGGCCGCCGACCCGGTGTTCTTCGTCAACACCAACACCAATACGCCGCTGATGATAGATGCAGACATCGCTCAAGGCATCATCGAATTCGCGCGCATTGGCCAGCCCATTTGCGTCACGCCCTTCGCACTCTCAGGAGCCATGGCGCCAAGCACCATCGCTGGCGCTCTGGCTTTGCAGAACGCCGAGACTCTGGCGGCCTGCGCTCTGGTGCAGTTGGTGCGCCCTGGTTGTCCCTATATATACGGCGCCTTTACCAGCAACGTGGACATGCGCACAGGCAGCCCCGCCTTCGGCACGCCGGAGTATGCGCTGGCGGCCCAGGCCAGCGGCCAGCTCGCCCGGCGCTATAGTCTCCCTTGGCGCTCCTCCAACACCAATGCCTCCAACGCGCCCGACGCCCAAGCGGCCTACGAGACCCAGATGTCGCTCTGGGGCGCGATCACCGGCCACGCCGGTGTGCTCAACCAGGGTGCCGGCTGGTTGGAAGGGGGCTTGGTCGCGTCCTACGAGAAGCTCATTCTCGATGCCGAGATGCTGCAGATGATGAAGGTCTGGTCACAAGGCTTCACGGTGGACGAGGCGGCACTTGGCCTTGACGCTATCCGTGAGGTCGGGCCAGGCGGCCACTTCTTCGGCGCGGCCCACACCTTGGAGCGCTACGAGTCCGCCTTCTACCAGCCGCTCCTCTCCGACTGGTCGAACTACGAGAACTGGCGCGACGCCGGCGCCAAGGATGCAACACAGCGCGCCAACGAACTTTGGAAGGCGATGCTCGCCGACTACGAGCCGCCGCCGCTCGACGAGGGCATCCGCGATGGCCTCGCCGACTACGCCGCCCGCCGCAAGGAGACTCTCGCCGCCTAGTACCCGCTTATCCAGCGGCTCGGCGGGCGATGGCGTCCACGTGGATTTTGGCGCAATCGATGATACCGAAGCCGTAGTCGGTGCCGTCGAAGACCAGGGCTAGGTCGGTGCCGCCGAGCATGATGGCTTCGGCGCCTTGCTCGTCGATCAAACGCCGGCTGGCCGCCAGGAAAATGTCGCGCTGCTCTTCCGTCACCGCGCCGGCTGCCGCCATGGCGGCATAGGCATCGTGTACTGAACCGAGTTCATCGCCCGCCGGCGCCAAGAGTTCAGCCGCGCGGACGCGACCATAGAGCCTGGTCTCCATGGCCATGCGGGTGCCGAGGACGCCGACCTTCCGGAGGCCGCTTTGTTCCAAGTCCCGATCAACCTCCTCGATTATGTCGATCACCGGAAGCGGCGAGGTGCGCTTGAGGTCTTCGATGCAGAAGTGTCCGGCGATCGAGGTGATTACGATGACATCGCCCCCGGCCGCCTGCAGCCGCTCAGCCAAACGCCGAAAGACTGCGGCCTGCGCCGCCACATCGCCCGCAGCTTGGTTCTTGATCAGGGTCGGCGCTTCGGCGTGCACCATGGTCAGCTCGAGCGTGAAGCCTTTCTCGGCAGCCGCGTCGATCAGACCGCGATAGTAATAGTCCGTGGCGGCCGGACCGATCCCGCCAACGAGTCCGATGTGCATTGTCCTTTGTCTCCAAGTCCCGAGCTTTTGAATAATCTTCAAAAGACACGTCCCAACCCCGTCAAGCAATGTCAGTGCCTACAACGTCAGACGCGGGGGCTGATGCGCCGCGAACAAGCGTGCTTTCCCTGTGCGGTCGCCTGGGGCAGAACTTTGTTGCACACTCAAACCCTGCGAGAGGGCCGAGAGACCATGCCGGACAGCAAAGCCGAGGACCTGAAGACCGCTAAGGGTACCCCCGCCCAAGACCGGCCCTTCCGCTTCTACGACAATCGGCAGAAGTACTTGATGTTCGTCACCACCACGGCCGAGAAGTGGGCGGTGGTCGAGCATATCGAGCCGGAGCTCGATCGCTTGCGTCCGACACCGCCCTGCTTGCGCGTGTTCGATGCTGGGGTTGGCGACGGCACGGTGCTGTCGGGTGTGCTGCGTCGCCTGCATGAGCGCTTCCCGACCGTGCCCTTCCTGGTGGTTGGCAAGGAGATCTCGTTGGAAGACGTGCGTCTTTCCCTCGACAACATGCCCGACCGCCTGGTCGAGCATCCCGAAACGGTGCTGGTCTTCACCAACCTCTACTACTACGAGGCGCCTTATCTCCAGCCGGCGACAGCGACCGAGAACGAGCCAGTCCGCCTTGACGTGCGCCTGAGCGGCACGACCTCCAGCGACTTCGAGCGGCAGATCCGGGCGCTGCAGGACGACATCGCGGACCTCTGGCAGGTGGTCGCCAGCCCCAAGACCGAAAATCCGCGCTATGTCACGCCGACGATACTGACGGTCAGCCGCCAGGACCGGGCCTTCGTGCTCGACAGCGTCATGCCGAAGCCGGGGCCAGAGATGGAGTACGATCTCATCCTGGCGGTGCAGCCCTACCGCGCCCGCCTGGCAGCCGAACGCAAGGTGGACTACGTGCTGGGACCGATGGCCGAAGCGCTGGCCGAGTGTGGCGTGATGATCGGCGTGCAGGCCACGGGACAAGACCCGGGCATGGACATTGTGCGTGAGGTCTGGCCCGGCGAGCGACCCTTTCAGACCCCGGGGCCGACTCTGGTGCGCCTTCTGATGGAGCGCTTGACCAGGACCTTGCCGGAACGCCGCTACTTGGAGCGCACCGGGGCAGGGGAGACCGGGCTGTTTCGCTATCACATGCACACCATGCCCTCGGAGCTCGGGGAGAGCATCGGCACCTCGACCTTGATGGCGGCCTGGAACGCGGCGGTCTATGTGGCGCAAATCGACGATGAGCGGCTCAACGAAGCCATGGCCGACAACCGCTATCTCGCCGCCACCGCCGAGGTCCTGGAGCGCTATGGCGGGCTCTGGTTCATCGACGAGATCTTCTCGGTCCAGCGCCTACCTAAGCGGTAGACTTGCTCGACGCCGAGGCCTTCTACCGCAAGCTTTATGTCGTTAGCGTCGGGCAGAGTTTTTCTTCGCTCGGCAACGAGGACACGCCGCTTATCGGTGTGGTCGTGATGGGGTGGTCCGTTGCGTGAAATATGCGCGCCAAAAGGGAAATACACAAAAAAACTAACTGTAAAAATATTTCGAATTTTAACTGTGAATTTTGCGTCTTTGACGGCCAACTAATCGACTTTGTGTGAAATACACAAAAGTATTTTAAATCAAATAATTAAGGAGGTTTGTCCGCATTGCAATCGAGCCATGATGTTGACCTGAATCAAGGTTTCTTTGGAATTATTCTACCTAAATTTTTCGCGCTAAGTGCATTTAGGGAGACTCATCCAATGAAGCGCTTGTTACCAGTGCTCTTCGCCTCTCTGGCGGCGGTATCCTTCTCGCCGCCGGCGTTAGCGGAAGAGTTGCGGGAGGTGGCTTTGGAGCTGTTCGCGCCCCTGCCGTCCACCGTTCCCGCTGTCCGGGACAATCGGATCACGCCGGAGAAGATCGAGCTGGGCAAAGCTCTGTTCTTCGACCCGCGGTTGTCCGCCTCCGGCGTGTTCAGCTGCAACTCCTGCCATAATGTGGGAACCGGCGGTGACGACAACCTGGAGACCTCGATCGGCCATGGTTGGCAGAAGGGGCCGCGGAATTCGCCTACGGTGTTCAACGCCGTGTTCAACGAGGCCCAATTCTGGGACGGCCGGGCCGAGGACCTAAAAGCTCAAGCCAAAGGCCCCATCCAGGCCGGTGTGGAAATGGCCAACACGCCAGAGAACGTCGTGCTGACCCTGAAAAGCATGCCGCAATATGTGGCGTGGTTCGAAGGTGCTTTCCCGGGAGAAGCGGACCCGGTGACTTTCGACAACATGGCTCGGGCGATCGAGGCCTTCGAGGCCACGCTGATCACCCCGGCTCCCTTCGACGCCTACCTCAACGGCGATGACCAAGCCCTTACGTTCGAGCAGAAGAAGGGGCTGAGCCTGTTCATGGCGAAAGGCTGTGCAGCTTGTCACAACGGAGTGAACGTCGGTGGCCATGGCTACTACCCGTTCGGTGTCATCGAGCGTCCGGGTGCCGACATCCTGCCGGAAAACGACAAGGGCCGTTTCGCCGTAACGCAGACGGCGGACGACGAATACGTTTTCCGCGCCTCGCCGCTGCGCAACATCACGGTGACCGCGCCCTACTTCCACTCCGGCAAGGTGTGGGACCTGGAGCAGGCCGTGGGGATCATGGGCAGCTCGCAGCTGGGCGAAGAGCTGAACGATGAGGAAGTCCGCCTGATCACCGCGTTCATGCACTCCCTAACCGGCCAGGTGCCAGACGTGACCTATCCAATACTGCCACCGGAAACGGCAACCACGCCGCGACCCACCGCCGAGATCTTGCCCTGATCAAGCTATTGGCGGTTGCCAAGCAAGAAGAAACGCCGGCGGTGTTCCGCCGGCGTTTTTCCTTTGGCGGGCCTTGCGTGAACTCACATCTGCGTGAGTTCACGCAAGGCCGAATGCGGCCTGGTTACAAGGCCAGAAGGTCCCGGAATGAGGATCCCGGGGGGTCGGTCTTGGAGCGCGTTTCGTCGCAAATCTGAAACTGCAAGGTGACGCAGCCCCCTAAAGTCTGATAAAGTCTCGGCTGATCTGTCGCCCTGTGCGGCCGCCGAGCAAAACAGGCCCCGGCCAAGAATGGAACCAACAAGGGGCACGATCAGGGATGGCTTTAAGACTGTGGGTATTGGGAGCATAGCGCCGCCAGGCGCCCCATTCCGTAGGATAATCCGTAATGCGCAGGCCGCACGGTGCCGCGATCGATCGCGTGCGCCATGGTCCGCCTTGTCTGCTTGCGGGCGGCATGGCTGAGCCGCGCAAAACACTGTTTCTCCATTGGGTGGGCCTCTAGGGCCGAAGGTCTCCTCTGCGTCGCCGGCGCGGAGGTTAACGAAAAAAGGGAGCACAACATGGCCAAGAAAACTTACACCGACAGCGCCGGCAAAAGGGTTCACCCCTATGTGCCGGAGATCAGTGATCTGTACCGGCGCGGCAAAGTCAGCCGCCGGGATTTCCTGCACACCGTAACGCTGCTGGGCGTCTCCGCCGGTGCAGCCTATGCCTTCGCCGACAAGGTTGATGGCGTCAAGAGCCTGAATCCCATTCGCCAAGCCCAAGCCGCCGAGAAGGGAGGTGTGTTGCGCTCCGCCATGCGGGTCCAGGACATGTCCGACCCGGCGGTCTTCGACTGGACGCCGCGCTCAAACCAGGCTCGCGGTATCGTCGAATACATGACGCGCACCGGCTCGGACAACATCACCCGACCCTATCTTGCCGAAAGCTGGGAAGCCAACGATGAATTGACCGAGTGGACCTTCAAACTGCGCCAAGGCGTCAAGTGGTCGAACGGTGACGACTTCAACGCCGATGACGTCATCCACAACTTCAACCGTTGGCTCGATCCTTCGGTCGGCTCCTCCAACATCGGTCTCTTCGCTGCGATGACGACCGACTACGACACCGGTCAGAAGAACGACGATGGTTCGCCCGTCATGGGCAAGAGGATGCGAGAGGGTGCGATCGAGCGGGTCGATGACCACACGGTCAAGCTCTACCTGAACTCGCCGGTGCTCTCGATTCCCGAGAACCTCTACAACTACCCAGCAGCCATCGTGCATCGGAACTTCGACGACGAAGGCGGCAATCTGGCGCAAAATCCCGTCGGCACCGGCCCCTACACCTTGGCCGAGTACGAGATCGGCAACAAATGCCGGTTGGTCCGCCGCAGCGATGGACCCTATTGGGGACCTGAGCCCTATCTCGACGAGATCTTCTATATCGATCTCGGCGACGACGACAACGCGGCCGTCGCCGCCCTGGCCTCCGGCCAGGTCGACCACATCTATGAGCTCTTCATCGATACCATCGACGTGGTCGAGCGCCTGCCCAACGCGGTGCTGCACGAGGCGCCAACAGCGCAGACCGCCGTCTTCCGCATGCGGATGGACTCGGCTCCCTTCGACAATAAGCAGCTGCGTCAAGCGGTGGCGGCGACAATGGATCACCAAAAGATCCTTGACCTGGCCTACCGCGGACGCGGTGTCGTCGCCGAGAACCATCACGTGGCGCCGATTCACCCCGAGTACTACAAGCTGCCGCCGCTCACCCGCGACGTCGAGAAAGCCAAGGCCTTGTTGGCCGAGGCCGGCCATGCCGATGGCGTCAGCCTCAATCTGGATGTCAACAACAATAACTCCTGGGAAGTCGCTGCCGCACAGGCCTTTAGGGAGCAAGCCGCGGCTGCCGGGATCGACATCAAACTCAACATCATGCCGGGCGCCCAGTATTGGACAGTGTGGGACAAGACACCCTTCGGTCTCACCACCTGGACCCATCGCCCGCTCGGCGTGATGGTGCTCAACCTCGCCTACCGCACCGGCGTCCCCTGGAACGAGTCGGCTTACAGCAATCCGGAGTTCGAAGCGGCTCTGGATGTCGCCAGCGGTATCCTCGACGTGGAAGAGCGGCGTAAGTCGATGGAGAAGGTCGAGAGCATCCTGCAGGAAGATGCGATCATCGCGCAGCCCCTGTGGCGCTCGGTGTTCACCGCAACCTCCAAGCGGGTGCAGGGCTACAAGGCTCACCCGACCTTCTACCACCAGTTCCAGACGGTTTGGCTGGACGGCTAATACACTGCGCGCGCAGCGGGCGCCTGAGGCGCCCGCTGCCGCTTTTGTCCCGCGGCAGGCCATCAAGGCGGGTGCCGCCAACAACAAAAAACAAATGAGAAAGCGAAGACAGGGGCGGAGTTAGGCGATGCTGGTATTCCTCGCGCGGCGCACGGTCCAGATGCTGCTGGTTATGATCGGCGTCTCGATCTTGCTCTTCCTGCTGCTCGAGATCGATATCGACAACCTGGCCATCAAGGTTCTCGGACCTTACTCCCTGCCCGAGGCGCGGGAGCTTTGGCTGACAGAGAACGGCTACCGCGATTCCATTGTTGTACGATACTTCCGCTGGGTTGGCGGGGTGATGGTCGGAGACTTCGGCCAGTCTGTGATCTACAGGGTGCCGGTCTCGGACGTGCTCTGGCCACGACTAGCCAACACGGCGCTGCTCGGCGGCTTGGTCCTAGCGTTGGTCATCCCTCTCGCGCTGTTCTTCGGCGTTCTGGCTGGCATGCGCGAAGGCGCCCTGCGTGACCGCGTTATCTCCGTCTCCTGCATCCTGACCACTTCGGTGCCTGAGTACGCTAGCGCGCCGCTTCTCACGGTCATCTTCGTCTTTTGGCTCGATCTTCTGCCCGGCACCAGCAACATGGTCGGCGGCTTCCAATGGCAAGCCATGGTTCTGCCTGTGATGGTGCTGGTGCTTTATGATTTCGGTTACGTGGCGCGCATGACCCGCGCCTCCATGGCCGAGGTCATGACCACTCATTACATACGAACAGCGGTCTTGAAGGGCCTGCCGTATCGCGTGGTCATTCTAAAGCACGCCCTGCGCAATGCACTGATCGCCCCTTTCACCGTCATTATGCTGCAGCTCAACTGGCTGCTCTCCGGTGTCATCATCACCGAGTTCTTCTTCTCCTATAAAGGTTTTGGCGCCCTGTTGCTGGAGGCGTCGCTGAACGGCGACATCTTCGTCATCGAGGCCTGCGCCATCATCTCGGTGGTGGTGGCCGTCGGTTCGCAGCTTTTGTCCGACTTGGGCTATGCCGCCCTCAACCCGCGCATTCGCATCCATTGAGGGCCCTGTCATGACCGATATCGCACTGCAAAAGACCGAGGCCCGCGAGTCCGGTATTGTTCGTTTCTTCAAGGGCGTCGCGCTTTTGCGTGAGAGCCGGGTCGGCATCGCCGGCGCCATTCTCGTTCTCTTCTGGGTCTTGATGGCCGTTTTGGCCGACGTGTTCTTGGCGCTGGGGCTGCTCTTTCCACCCAACTCCATCTTCGTACCCCTGATGGAGCCGCTGTCAGAGTTCATCGCTGAGCCGGGCCAGAGCTTCGATGGCCTGGGCGGACCGGTTGAGGAGGTCTGCAGTCTAATCACCAGCGGCGCCAACGAGGGCAAGTACTACTGCGGGACCTTTTGGCTCGGCACCGACATGCTGGGCCGCGACTTGTGGAGCCGCCTTGTCTTCGGTGCTCAGCGCGTTTTGTTCTACGCGCCCATCGCCACCATCGCCGCTTATGCGGTCGGCATTCCGATGGGTCTCGCGGCCGGCTACAAGCGTGGTAAGACCGACGACATTCTCTCCTACATCGGCAACGTCATCCTGGCCTTCCCGCCGATGGTGCTCTTCGTCGTCATCATCTCCGTGCTCGGCTCCTCCGGCGTCAACGTCATTCTGGCCGTCACTCTGGCCTCGGCCCCTGGCGTCATGCGCATCGTCCGCGGCATCACCATGGACCTGCGCAACCGCGAATACGTCTTCGCTGCGGAGACTCGGGGCGAGCCCTTGTGGCGTATCCTGCTCATCGAGATTCTGCCCAATGCGCGTGGACCGATCATCGTCGATGCCATGCTGCGCATGGGGTACGTGATCATCACCATCGGCGCGCTTGGTTTTCTCGGGCTTGGCCTGCCGCCGCCCGATCCCGACTGGGGCGGTATGATCACTGAGTTCCGCGCTATGATCATCGCCTTCCCCTACATGACGGTGGTCCCCTGTATTGCGCTGTCGTCGTTGGTGCTGGGCTTCAACCTGCTGGCCGACGGCTTGCGCGAAGTCTCGCTCAGGGACTGATGGCAAAGGGATTGGGAGGCAGCGATGCGCTCTAAGAACAGAGAGTTCGGCGAGGTGATCCTGGAGTGTAAGAAGCTCTGCATCTCCTACTTCACCCGTGCCGGCGAAATTCCCGCGGTCATCGACTTCGACATGAAGCTGCACCAGGGCGAGTCCGTCGGTCTGGTCGGCGAGTCCGGCTGCGGCAAGTCGACGGTTGCGCTCGCGATCATGCAGTATCTCGGCAACAACGGCGGCATCGTCGGCGGCGAGATCGTCTATCGCGGCCGCAACATGAGCGAGATGTCAGAGGAGGAGCTCCGGCAGCTGCGCGGCAACGAGATCGCCATGATCTATCAGGAGCCCATGGCCTCCCTGAACCCGAGCATGAAGCTCGGCCGTCAGCTGATGGAAGTGCCGCTGTTCCATGAGGTGGGCGTCACCGAGGCCGAGGCGGCCGAACGGGCCGAGCACGTGCTGGCCAGCGTCAAGCTGCCCGATCCGCGCCGGGTGATGAGTTCCTATCCGCACCAGATCTCCGGCGGCCAGCAGCAGCGCGTCGTCATCGCCATGGCGCTGCTCTCCAACCCCTCGCTTCTGCTGCTTGACGAGCCGACCACGGCCTTGGATGTCACGGTGGAAGCCGGCATCGTGGACCTGATCGCCGAGCTGGGTGAGACCTTCAACACCGGTATGGTCTTCATCTCCCACAACCTTGGCCTCATCCTCGAGACCTGCGACCGGGTCAACGTGATGTACTCGGGCGAAGTGGTGGAAGAGGGTCGGGTGGATGAGGTCTTCGACCACATGCGTCACCCCTATACCCGTGGGCTGTTCGGCTGCATTCCATTGCCCGGCGCCGACAAGACGGCGCGTCCCCTGGTGCCGATCCGCGGCCAACTCCCTTTGCCGCATCAGCGGCCGCGTGGCTGCTATTTCGGGCCGCGCTGCGACTTCTTCCAGGGTGGGCGCTGCGATCAGGCTCAGATCCCGATGCACGATCTGCCCGAGCAGCCGGGTCATTCGGTGCGCTGTGTCCGCTGGAATGAGATCGACTGGTCGACCTACAACCCCGAGGGCGTTTCCACCGAGGTCATCGAGCCGGGCCCCGAGGTGCTGCACATCCGCGACATGCGCAAGTACTACGAGCAGCACGACAACTCTATTGCCGCTCTTATCCAGGGCAAGCGCACCCGCTATGTGAAAGCGAACGAGCGCATTTCCTTTGACGCGCGCGAGAGCCAGACGGTGGCTATCGTCGGCGAGTCCGGCTGCGGCAAGTCGACTCTGGCCAAGGTCATGATGGGTCTGGAGACGGCGACCGAAGGGGAGATCGTCTTCCGGGGCAACGACGTCGCCGAGAAGGCGGTCGAGACCCGCTCGCCGGAAGAGATCGGCTCCATGCAGATGGTCTTCCAGAACCCCTTCGATACGCTCAACCCAAGCCATACGGTGGGCTCGCAACTCGCCCGCGTCATTCGCAAGTTCGGCGTCGAGAGTGACCCGGACAAGGTGCACAACCGGGTCATGGAGCTCCTGGACCTGGTCAAGCTGCCGCGTGACTTCGCCCGCCGGCGGCCGCGTCAGCTCTCAGGCGGCCAGAAGCAGAGGGTGGGCATCGCCCGCGCCTTCGCCGGCAACCCGAGCTTGGTGGTGGCTGACGAGCCGGTCTCTGCGCTCGACGTGTCGGTCGCCGCGGCGGTGACCGGCTTGCTCATGGACATCCAGCGGCAGTACCGCACGACGCTGCTGTTCATCAGCCATGATCTCAGCCTGGTGCGCTATCTCGCCGACCGGGTGGTGGTGATGTACCTTGGCAACATCGTCGAGCAGGGCACCACGGACGAGGTCTTCGCACCGCCTTATCACCCCTACACCGAGGCTCTGCTGTCGGCCGTGCCGATTGCCGACACCTCGATCGAGAAGAAGCGCATCATCCTGGAAGGCGTGCTGCCGTCAGTGGTCAACCCGCCAAAGGGCTGCCCCTTCAACACGCGCTGCCCGCGCAAGATCGGCGATATCTGCGAGACCGAGAAGCCGCCGGAGATCGAAGCTTCGTCGGGCCACATGATTGCCTGCCACATTCCGCTCGAAGAGCTGGAGGCAGTGGCACCCGTCATTGTGCAAGTCGACAAGTCCGACGAGACGCCGCCGCCCGAACCGGCCCGGGAAAACGCGGCGGAGTAGGGCCTGGGCGCGCTGAGCGAAGCGTGTGTGTGTGTCTGAACGCTTTCCCCCCCACCGCTGTCATCCCGGCCTGACACGCAGTGTCTGAGCCGGGATCCATCCCTCAGCTTGCGCCAGACCTGTCACGCTCGTACCCACAGCTGCCATGGATCCCGGACCGCTGACGCGTCCGGGATGACAGCCAGTGCAAGACCGCAGGTGGTAGCGTGATACTATCTGCCGCCTGAGTGCCCCTCACGCCTCGTGGCGGTTGGTCCAGTGCTCGAGAGCGAAGCGGGCGCGGACGCCGAGGTCGAGGAAAGGGCGGGGCGGGAGCTGGTCCGGAGTACCCAGGCTCTCCATGTCGGCGATTAGGGGATTGTCCCGGCCGGTGGCCATATCGGCGGCGAGCAGACCACCGATGGTGCCTTTGGTGACGCCGACCGCGTTCTGGCAGACCGCCGACCAGATGTTGGGCGCCAGCTGCCCGAAGCCGGGGGAGCCGTTGCGCGACAGGCAGACGAAGCCGCTCCAGGTGTGTTCCATCTCCACGTCCGGCAGCATGGGAAAGCGTTGATCGAACAGCCGCTTGTGGCGGCGCTTCACGGCAGCCAGCTCGGCGGCGGAGATGCGCTGGCTCGGGCAGTAGGTCAGGCCGTGACGCACCACGATGCGGTGGTCCGGGGTATAGCGCATGGTGATGCCGACGAAGGCGTTGGCCGGCGTCATCCCCCAGGACTGAGCGACGCCGTAGGCTTTGCGTTCGGCCTCGGTTAGGGAACGGGTCAGGCTGCAGTGCGCGACCAGGTGCAGGAAGCGGCGCGGATAGAAGCCGAACTGCTCCGAGAAGCCGTTGGCCGCCAGCACCATCTTCGGCGCACGCAGGCTGCCCCCCGGTGTGGTGAAGTGGATGCCGTTCTGGAGGTTGGCCTCCGTCACCGGCGAATTCTCATAGAGGGTAACGTTGGCCGGCAGGTTGTCGGCGAGACCACGGGTGAGGGCGGCCGGGTTCATTAGGGCGCCGCCCGGCGTGTAGACGGCGGCGGTGAAGTGGGGCGAGCCCAGTGTCTCTTGCAGCTCGTCCATCTCGACCCAGCGATAAGGCTCGCCGAGCGCTTCCAGCTCCTTGGCGAATGGCTCCAGCACCTCGCGCACGCCACGGGGGGAGACGGCCGTGTGATACTTGCCGTCCTTGGACCAGCCGCAGTCGATGCCGTAGCGCTCGACGGACTCTTCCAGACTGCTGACGGCGGTGCGCGCCAAGCGCATAAAGCGATGCGAGCCTTCCAACTCGTCGAGCGAGGAGCCGACGTTGTGCGGCAGGTCGATGGCGAAGCCGGAATTCCGGCCGGATGCGTTCTCGCCGATAGCACCCGCCTCGATCAGCGCCACCTGTTGGTCGGGACAGTTCTCTGCCAGACGGCGGGCGGCGGCGAGGCCGGCATAGCCGGCCCCGAGCACGATCCAGTCGGCGGCGCGGTCGCCGGAAAGGGCTGGGTTCGGGCTGCGCGGCGGGAGGATGGCGCTCCAACCGTTGCTATCGTCGTCGCGCGGCAGGCGGGCGATCCTCATGCGCCGCTGTCTCCGCTCTCCCTGGCCTGAGGGAGGCGTTTGGCCCAGTCGCTCGGATGGATGGCATAGAACACCAAGGCGCTTTCCGAGCGGTAGACCAGCTCGGTGCCTTTGGGCAGCCAGGCGCAGTCCTGCGGACCGAGCGCGAAGGCGCCTGTTGCGGTCTCTATCTTCACCTCGCCTTCGAGGACGAGCAGCACTTCGTCATAGTGCACGGTCCAGGGAATGGTCGCCCGGTGGAAGCGGGCGAAGCCGCTGCCGAGCGCTGTGCCGTCTTCCGGCCCCGTGACCACGGCCACTTCGGCCTGCTCGCCATAGGCGAAACGCGGCTGAAAAGGCAATTCGCTGAACGCGATATGGCGCGGAACTCCGCCGCTCTCTTGCCAGTCTCCCATCTCGAAGCCTCCCACCCCAGGCTCACGCTGATTGACTCGCTACATACAGGGGTGTACGGAAGCAATCAACCCTGTACGGAGCTGGCCCATGCCCCTGCTCTCGACCCGAGACGAGACCAAGCGCGCCCCGCAGCAAACCCGCGACGGCTGGATCGAAGCGGCACTGGCGGTGCTGGTGGAACAGGGGGTCGAGGCAGTGCAGATCACCCAGCTCGCCAAGCGCCTGGACGTCACGCGGGGCAGCTTCTACTGGCACTTTGCCAGTCGTGAGGAGCTGCTGGATGCGCTGATCGCAGAATGGCGGGCCCGCAATAGCGATGTGATGCTGAATGCCTTGGCTGAGTCCGACAGCCTGCAGCAAGGCATCCTCGATCTCTTCGCGGTCTGGGTCGATCACACGCGTTTCGACCCTGAGCTAGACCAAGCGGTACGAGATTGGGCGCGGCGGTCCGAGCCGGTGCGGGAAAGTGTGGCGCAGGAAGACACGAACCGGGTCTCGGCGATCGCCGCGTTCTATAGCCGTCATGGCTTCGCCAAGACCGAGGCCTTCATCCGCGCCCGCATCATCTACTTCACTCAGGTCAGCTACTACGCGCTGGGCATCCAGGAGCCCATGACCGACCGCATGAGCTATCTCGAAGCCTACTACCGTTGCTTCACCGGCCAGGAGATCGACAAGGGCGTCGCCGCTGCTTTCGGCGCCCGCCTGATCCGCGCGGAAGAAGACGTCCCATGAGGCCGGTGCGCAAAGGAGGCCGCCAGGCCCGCGCTGCCCGGCAGCCTGAGACCGACATCAAGGCCTTCGACCCGGCCTGGCGTCAGTGGCGCCGGCCCTACAAGCCCATCGAGCAGCTCAGCGCCGATGAGGTGGAGGCGATCCACGAAGCCTCGCTCAAGGTGCTGCGCGACACTGGCATCCGCGTCCTGAGCCCGGAGGCCTGCGACCACTACCGCGCAGCCGGCATGACGGTGACGGACGGGGACGTGGTGACCTTCGACCCAGACGCACTGCTGGAACTGGTCGCCTTGGCGCCGAGCGAGGTGACGCTCTATGCCCGCGGAGCCAACCGGGACGTGACCGTAGGCGGGAATCGCGTGGGTGTCTGCACCACGGGCGGCACACCGAACTTCTCCGACCTGGAAGGTGGCCGCCGCCCGGGCAGCTTGGCGGCGCTCGACGACTTCTGCAGGTTGGCCCAGAGCTTCGATGTTATTCACCTGATCGGGCCCTTCGTGGAGGCGCAGGACGTGCCGCCCAATCTGCGCCATCTGGCCATGACCCGCTCGGTCATGACCCTGACCGATAAGGTGCCCTTCGTCTTCTTCCGCGGCACCGAAGCGGTTGCCGACGCCTTCGAGATCATTCGCATCGCCAACGGCTTGACCCCAGAGGCGTTCATCGAGCGGCCGGTCTGCTACTCGGTTGCCAACTCCAACTCGCCGCTGCAGCTCGATCATCTCATGTGCCGGGGCATCGTCGATGCGGCCAAGGCCGGGCAGATGATGGTGCTGACGCCTTTTACGCTGGCCGGCGCCATGGCGCCGGTTACGCTTGCTGGGGCGCTGGTGCTGCAGAACGCCGAAGCTCTGGCCGGCCTTGCTTTGTCGCAGATCGTCCAGCCGGGTGCTCCGGTTTGCTACGGCAGCTTCACCAGCAACGTGGACATGAAGACCGGCTCGCCGGCCTTCGGCACGCCGGAGTACAGCAAGGCCGCTTTCGCTTCCGGTCAACTCGCCCGGCGCTACCGACTGCCGCTGCGCTCTTCCGGTGTCACGGCGTCCAACGCGCCCGACGCCCAGGCGGCCTACGAGATGCAGATGGCGCTCTGGGGCGCCTTGATGGGTGGCACCAACATGCTGCTGCACGGTGCGGGCTGGCTGGAAGGTGGCCTCACCGCTTCAGCCGAGAAGTTCATCATGGACGTGGAGATGCTCCAGATGTTTGCCGAGCTCTTCAAGCCATTGGAGGTTAGCGAAGCGAGCCTCGGCGTCGAGGCCATCGCCGACGTGGGCCACGGCGGGCACTTCTTCGGCACGCAACACACACTCGATCGCTACAAGACCGCGTTCTACGCTCCGTTGCTCTCCGACTGGAGCAACTTCGAGAACTGGCGCGACAGCGGCGCGGTTGGCGCCACCGAGCGAGCGCATCGCATCTACAAGGAAACGCTGGCCCGCTACGAGCCGCCGGCGATGGATCCGGCGCGCCTGGAGGAGATCGACTCCTTCATCGCCAAGCGCACCGAAGAGGGGGGCGCCGACATCGAGAAGTGAGCCGCGAGGGGGCCATCCCGCGGCCGGGAGAGTCCTTTACCCAACGAAACACCAAAAGGAGATGCATGATGAAACAAGTGTTGGGGAGACGTGTCTTTGGCTTCGCGGCGGCGGCCTTGCTGGCGACGGTCTCACTGCTGCCGATGCAAAGCGCTTCGGCCGAAACTGTTTTGAAGATGGCGACCGATAGCGGCGCCAAGGGCACGCCGGCTGGTGACGCCCTGGACCGCTGGGCCGCGCTGATCGAGAACCAGACCGACATCGACGTTCAGATCTTCTATCAGAACGAGCTGGGCGGGCAGCAGGAGGTCTTCGACCTCTTCGTCGCCAACGACGTCAACATCATGCTGAACTGGCCGATGACTTCCTACGACCAGCGCATCGCGGTGCTCTATACGCCCTACATGGTGTTGAGCTGGGAGGAGGCGCTGGCGGCCTATCAGCCCGGCGGCTGGATCAACGGCATGCTGGACGGCATCTACGCCGACCTCGGCCTCAAGTTCTTCGGCGCCTGGCCCGAGGGTTTCAACGGCATCGCCACCAAGGGCGCCTATGCCACCACAGTGGAAGATGCTTCCAAGATGAAGATCCGCGTTCCGCCGATCTTCCCCATGGCGGAAAGCGTGCAGGCGCTTGGCTACCAGACCGCAACCATCGACTGGGGCGAGGTCTTCACCGCCATCCAGACCGGCGTGGTCGACGGCGACGGCGCCAACGTGATCTTCTGGGACTACGAGTACTTCCGCGACACGCTGGACTACTACAATCGCACCAAGCAACAGTTCGTCACCGGCATTCTCTCCATGAACCTGGAGGCCTGGGAGGCGTTGAGCTCCGAGGAGCAGCAGGTCGTCCAGGAGTCTGCGACGACCGTGATGACCGAGGGCTTTGCTAACGCGCGGGCGCTCGATCAGTCCTACGTCGAGAAGGCCAAAGCGGCAGGCATGACCTACATCGAACCCTCCGATGCCGAGATCGCCGCGCTGGCCAAGGCGGTTCGCGCTAAGGTTTGGCCGATGATGGAAGAGCGGGTCGGTGCCGAGATCATGGAGATCATCCGCGCCAACGCCTCGCAGTTCTAGCAAGCGAACACAAAGAAGCAGCGAAACCCGTGTTGTCCTGGAGAGCCCTGATCGCAACGACCCTGGATGTCGTTGCGATCCTCTCCTCCGTTCTGGTCGCGGGCCTGATCGTCTTTCTGGTCATTGCCCGCTATGTGCTGGAGCTGTCGGTCGTCGGCCTGCATGAGGTCATCCTCCTCTTTGCCGTCTTCCTCTACATGTTCGGCGCCATCATCGCCTCGAAGAAGCGAGAGCACCTGACGGTCGACTGGCTGCAGCAGCGTCTGGTCAGCGAACGCGCAAAGGCTTGGCACGACCTTACCATCGCTGCGATCACGCTGATCGTGACCGGCTTCTTCCTGGCTTGGACCTATTGGATGCTGGATTGGGGCCTGAAGCGGCCGCAGGTCACGCCCGGCCTGCGCATCCCGCTCTGGATTCCACAACTCGCCATCCTGGCCGCGGCGGTCGGCTGCAATCTCTATGCGCTGCGCGACCTGGTCGACGCCATCCGAAGGCTCGGGAGGTAAGGCGTGGAAGGCTTGCTGGCGCTTCCCCTGCTGATCCTCTTGATGGGCATCGGCGTTCCGGTGGCCTGGGCCTTCGCCGGGGTGCTGGCCTATCTGACGATCATCTACGACGTCAATCTCAACACCCTGATGCTGCAGGGCTTCCGTTCCCTTAACTCGGTCATCCTGGTGGCGCTGCCGCTCTTCGTGCTGACCGGCTATCTGATGCAGTCGGGCGGGGTCGCCAGACGCATCATCGATTTCGTCGGCCGGCTCGCGACGGGCCGGGGCGGCATGGGGGCGGCGATGGTCCTCTCCTCCAGCGTGTTCGGCGCGATCTCCGGCACGGCGACGGCCGCCGTCGCCTCGATCGGCGTGATCATGAGCGATCCGCTCGCCGCGCGCGGCTATCCCCGCGGTCATATTGCGGCGCTGCTCGGCGTTTCTTCCCTGCTGGGCATCCTGATCCCGCCATCGATCACCATGATCCTCTTTGCCGTGGTGACGCGCCAGTCGGTGGCGGCCTTGTTCGCCTCGACCATCGGCCCGGCCCTGCTGCTGATCGTTGGGCTCATCCTCTACAACCGCTTTCTCGCCGGCCGCGCTTTTCAGGAGACGGCAGACGAGCGCCTGACGGACGAGAGCTTCGGCAAGGTCTTCCGCAGCGCACTGCCGGCACTGTCCCTGCCGGTGATCATCCTCGGCGGGATCTACGGCGGCATCTTCACGCCGACGGAGGCGGCCGGCGTAGCGGCGCTGGCAGCGCTCATCGTCGGTGCCGTGATCTACCGCGAGTTCACCCTCGGCTCTCTCAAGGACAGCGTGCTCAAGGCGGCGGAGACCACGGGCACCATCATCCTCATCCTGCTGTTCTCCTTCATGATCTCCCGCATCCTGGCAGCCGAGCGCATTCCGCAGGAGCTGACCGAGGCGGTGCAATTCATCGCCGGCTCGCCGTTGGCCGCCATGCTGCTGGTCAATGCCGTGCTGATCGTCGCCGGCGCTCTGATGGACGACATCTCGGTGACCGTGGTGGTGGCGCCGCTCTTTTTGCCGGTGATGGTGGCCAGCGGTGTCGAGCCGGTGCACTACGCCGCCATAGTCGCCTGCTCGGTGGTCATCGGGGCGAACAGTCCGCCCGTGGCGCCGATCCTCTTCATGTCCTGCCGGGTCTGCAAGGCACCGGTCATGGCGGCGGTCTGGCCCGCGGTGCGTCTTATGCTCTTCGTCGCCCTGCCGGTCATGCTTGCGACCACCTTCTGGCCCGACCTCTCGCTCGCCATCCCCCGCGCTCTCGGCTTCCTCTAAGCTGCCGCGCTGCAAGGGATGTCGCGGTTGCGTCACGCCCTGGAGTGGCAACGCATGCCGCGCGACATGGCGGTCGCGGAGAGGCGAGATTCGCCCTATGAGAGGTCCAAGCTTCCCGGGTGCGCAGGCGTTGCCCATCGTCTGCAGCCCCACTGCAGAGGGAGCGTCGCCTTGGCCCTTTCCGTTGCACGCGCCGTACCCGCCCGCTCCCGTGCACTGGAGGGGATCCTTTGCATCGAGGCCGGTATGCTGCTCTTCGTGCTGCAGGACGGCATGATGAAGGCGATGATCGGCGCGTTCCCCATCTGGCAGTTGATCTTCGCCCGGGCCGTCGTCGCGCTTTTGTTGCTGACGCCGCTGATTCTCTGGCTCGGTCGGCCGCACCGGCTTCTCACGCCACTCTGGCCCTGGCACTTGGCTCGGGCGTTGCTTTTCACCAGCGGCTTCTCCCTGTTCTATGCGGCCTTTCCCTTCATGGGCTTGGCCGAGGTGACGACGATTTTCTTCGCCGCCCCGCTGATTACTGCGGCGCTGGCGGCGGTCTGGCTCGGCGAGCATATCGGGCCCTATCGTCTGGGGGCGTTGCTGGTCGGCTTCGCCGGCGTGGTGATCGCCATGAATCCCGGCGGCGAGACCTTCAGCTGGGTCGCCTTGCTGCCGCTCGCCTGCGCGGCGACCTATGCCACATCCCAGGTCATCGTGCGGCGCATTGGCGAGCAGGAGACGACGCTGACCATCGGGCTCTATACCATCGGTCTGTCAGGCGTTCTGATCCTGCCAATCGGGTCGTCGGCCGCGACCCTGTTTGGGCTCGGCGAAGTCTACCCCCATCTCGCTTGGAACTGGTCTCTCGCGTCTTGGCAAGATGCCGGGCTTCTCGCCCTGCTCGGAACGGCGGGCATGCTGGGCTACATGCTGCTCTCGCGCGCTTATCAAGTGGCGAACGCCAGCCTCGTGGCGCCCTTCGACTACACCTACCTGCCCATGGTGGCGCTCATGGCCTACCTGGTCTGGGGTGAGATGCCGGGCACGACGACATTCGTTGGCATGGCGCTCATCGTCGGCAGCGGACTCTACCTTGGCCACCGCGAACTCAAGGCTGCCCGACGGCGCGAAGAGCCGGCGCCGACCGCCGAGGCCACCTTCACGCCGGGCAACCCGGTGGCGCCACTCTCGATCCCCAAGGACGTCGGGGACTCGTAAGGCGCGACAGAATCCCGCGTTGATTTCTCCCTTTGCCTCGTAAGGATTTGCAGCAGGATCTGCAGGCAAGAGAGGGGTTGTTGGGATGGAGAACTTTACACCGCTGTCCGCCTTGATCGGCGGCTGCCTGATCGGGGCTGCGGTCGGCGTACTGCTCTGGTTGAACGGTCGCATCGCCGGTATCAGCGGCGTTCTCGGCGGCTTGCTGCAAGCAGAGCCCGGTGAGCGTGCCTGGCGCTTCGCCTTCCTGGCTGGGCTGGTTCTCGGCCCGCTTCTTTATGTCGCCATCGAGGGCGCGGCGAAGCCGCTCACTGTCACGAGTTCTCTGCCTTTGCTGATCGCCGGTGGCCTGCTGGTCGGCTTCGGCACGCGGCTTGGCAATGGCTGCACCAGTGGCCACGGGGTCTGCGGACTGGCCCGTCTCTCCGGCCGCTCGCTTGCCGCGACCGTTTCTTTCTTCATCACCGCGGCCCTGACGGTCTTCGTCGTCCGCCACGTCCTAGGAGGGTGAGGCCGTGCCTCAGATTATTGTTGCGCTTTTCGCCGGCACGCTCTTCGGGATCGGGCTCACCGTTTCGCAGATGATCAATCCGGAGAAGGTCCTGTCCTTCCTCGACTTCTTCGGAGATTGGGACCCGAGCCTCGCTCTCGTCATGCTCGGGGCGGTGGGCGTTTCAGCGGTCGCCTTTCGTCTCGCGCTTAAGCGACCGCGGCCTGTCCTGGCCGCTGCGTTCCAGGTGCCGAGCCGCAGCGATGTCGATGGCCGTCTGATCGCTGGCGGCGTGATCTTCGGCCTTGGCTGGGGCCTTGTCGGATGGTGCCCCGGGCCAGCGATCGCCTCGCTGGCCCTGGCTCATGCCGAAAGTTTCATCTTCGTGGCAGCCATGATCGCCGGCATGCTGATCTACCGGTTGCTGCCGACACCGTAGATTGGTCTGTCTAAAGCCTGGCTGTGGCGCCGCTGACCCGCACGCTGCTGCCCGCCTCGGGCGGGATGTCGACCTCGATGCGGGAGGCGCGGCCCATGTCCTCGCCCTGGATGATCTCGATGCGGCTGCCCTCCGGCGAGAGGCCATGCCAGCCGACGTCGCGCAGCATGCCGGCGAAAGCCGCGGCGGCCGCGCCCGTCGCCGGGTCTTCGTAGATGCCGCCGACCGGGAAGGGGTTGCGGGCATGGAAGCGCTGCGGTGTTTCCGGCCAAACGAGGTCGATGGTGGTGACGTCGTGGGCCTGCATCAGGTCCCGCGTCGCATCGTAGTCGTAGTCCATCGCCGACAGGGTCTCGCGCCGCGCGAGCGGCAGCACGGCATGCTTGGCGCCGGCGAAGGCGAGGCGGGTCGGCAGCGAGCCGTGCAGGTCGGCGGGTGTCAACTTGAAGTGGGTCATCAGGCCGGCTTCGAGCGCATCGGGCAGCGGTTGCGACCAGGTCTGCGGCGACTGTAGCGCAGCCCCCCAGGCGCCGTCCTCGCCTTGGGTGGCTTCGACGGTGATCTCGGCATCGTTCAGGCTCAAGGGATAGGTGCCCGCGCCGAAGCGGGCGCCCAAGGCCGCGCCGAGCGCGATGGTCGCATGGCCGCAGAAGGGCACTTCCTGCTCTGGCGCGAAGTAACGCACGCGCCAGCCGGCGCCATTCTTCTTGGCGAAGGCGGTCTCGGAGAAGCCAATGTCGGCGGCAAGCCCCTGCATCAGGGCGTCCTCCGGGAAGTGGTCGAGCAACAACACCACGCCGGCCGGGTTGCCGCCGCCGCCGGCCAGGGTGAAAGCCGCGAGCTTCTGCACCTCGGGCGACACGATGGTGGATGATTGGGGGGCGAGTGAGTCCATAAAGTGATCTCCTCTATCGCTATCCCGCAACAGCTGAGACCACATGCCCTCGATGTAAAACGACTTTTTCTAGGGCAATGCCGAGAAATTCTAATGCGCCGAATGTTGCCGCAGCCATCACCTTCAGCAGAAGACTGTCGAGGTGCCGCCGAAGCGGGCGGCTTCTTCTCACCCGGTCGGACCTTGTTTTCTCTATCAGGTAAAAGCAGGCCTCTTGCTTAGTCGGCCATCTTCAGGCTGAGGAACTCCCAACAGAAGTCGTCGACGTGCCGAAAGGATATCCTGCCGTATCCAACGCCCGGCAGCTTCGGGGAGTCGGGAAATCTATTGGCGTGTTTTCCAAAGTCTCTGCCCCAGCTGTTTCGAAACACGAACCAGCCGCCGTCGGGCGCTTCTTTGTCAGGTTGAAATCCAACGATGCAAACGGCGTGCGCTGAGACGATCACCTTATCCAACTGGTCGTCTTCGCTATCGGTGGGTCCATAAACCGTCCCCGTCGAGAGCGTCGTCTGCTCCGCCCAGTTGTCGATGCCGAAGTGGCCTGTGTATTCGAAGATTGGAATGCCGATGGCAACGGCGCGCCCTTCGAGCAGCTCCTGATAGATTATCTCTGCCTTGTTGACGGACTCTCCATTGTCCCTGTTACGATCCCAGTACTGAACCTCTTCGCATTTCCGCCCAAGCGCATCCGCGAAGGCGGCGTCGGACGGCGGGTGTTCGGAGAAACTGGACAGCCTTTGATATGGGGCCAAGGCTTCCGAGCAAATGCCAAGATCCCTTAGGACGCCTGAGGCTTGCGATAGCTTCGTTGCCCCTTCGTCATACTGCGGCGGCAGAGGATCAGGCTTGTACTCTGGCTTGTTCCGCATGCACCAGTACAAGAACTCCGGAGACAAACGTTCTATGACGCCTTTTTCGCGGGCGAGCGCAGCCTCGACGCAAGATGCTACAGCGAAAGCTATGCAGGTGTTTCGCGGCCTTTGATCAGTTATGGGCCAGCCGGCAGTGAAGGCGTCTGTCAGGTCAATGTCGTCATAGGACGCCTGACATGTTTGGGTTGTGGGCTGCCTGCGAAGACGGCGCGAATTCGAGTAGTTGAGGCTTTCGAAGAGCTGCGCGATTTCCAACGAGGGGATGGCAGCACCGGTATGGAAGACTCTATCCTGGTCGAAAAGAGTCGTTCGAAAATGATCGTTGCCAGTCATGTTTGCGGTTCTTTCTGCAGCAGACTTTTTGCGCGAAGCGCTCGCTAACGCGAGGTGATGTCGGAGACAGAAGGCGTGTTGCGCTCATGAGTCTGCGGTGCTGCGCCGTTCGCCCGCCTAAGGAAAGCGATCAGCTTTTCTGCCACACGGGTCGGAAAGTCCGGCACGTTGACGAACTCAACGTTGTTCTGACCCAACGGCACCGCCGAGACGACGTCATTCCATTCCGTCCTGGCGGACTCGATAATCTCTTGAAGGGTCGTACAGTGGATGAGGAAGCCGTTGAAGATCTGTTCGGCTAGGTCGAAACTCTCTTCTTTGTCGCTGGGGAAGTGAAGGCCTGCGATCTCTCGGTTCACCGCAATGCGTTCGGCCATGGCACTGAGATAGGCGTGCATCGGGTGGTTGGCACCGTTCGGCAGAGCCGCCGTAACCAGATGCATCACCAAATAGGATTGAAGCCCATGGCCGCTCGGATAGGCCGGATGGGCCGGTGTTGGTAGCAGCGGCATGATAGCCGGAAAGACCTGCACGGGGCGTGCCCGTTTCCATTTGTACTTGAAATACATGCCGACCAATTGCCCAACGGTCATGGCGACGGCAATCAAGGTCGCGGTGTGCGGCTTGTTCTGTGGGCCGATCAACAGCAGGTTCGACCAGTACATCTCTGACGTCTTGACCTGAGCGACAATTTCGGCCGCGCGACGATCGCGATCGTAATTGCGTTTTTTGGCGAGCTCTACGAGCTCTGCAAGCTCATCTCTTTGTCCAACACGGTCCTTCGGATCGACTGATGTGACACTGCGCCAGTCCATCGCGGCGAATTCCGCCACAACCAATTGAGCGCGCAGATGAGGGGCCCAAGCCTCGTCCGGGAACTCGACGCCGTCGATCGCTGAGAAGCCTTTGCCCGCAGGTGTGAGGACATCACTGAACGGAATGTTGAGCGGCCCGGCCCCTAGTCCAAGAAACACACTGTTGGTCACTGGACCGGACCCAACGCCACCATCGACACCGCCGTCCACTCCGCCGTCTTTGAATCCAAACATGTGATGTCCTCCAGCTAGATTTGGGCTTTAGCACCCAGTGTTTGGCCTCTGAGCCCGGCATGGGCCCGCACCCGTTGATCAGCAACCTGACATGTTGCATTCAGGCGTGATTTTGGTGTCAAGCGACCGTCAGTGCCTTGTGCTGAATGCGCGAATTGCATGACGCGGTCAGCTGCGATCTACGGTGTAATCGGCAGAGCTGCGTGAGCGTTGGATGGAAGCGCTTGCTTTAAGACTTGGATGCGAGAGGCGCATTCTGATCGGCTGATTTGTGAAACTAGGTCGGTCTAGCCGCGCATGCGCTATTCGGGCAGCCCGGCTTTGAGCAGATGCTCAATGTATCGCCGCTCAATGGACTCATCCTGAAACGATAGTTTTTTAAGAACGCTGCCGACCCGGAACTCGGGATCAACCTCCATCACTCGCTGGGCAAGCTCTTTGGCGTCATCGGTTTTGCCCAAAGCGGCCAGTGACGCGGCCGTCATCCGCAGGTTCGAGGTATAGTGCGCATTCCTTTGGAAGGAACTCGTGCCCCAGTGCGCCGCACTCGAGAAGTCGCCGGCAGCATAATGCGCTATGCTGAGGAAATGCTCGTATCGAAACATGATCGGATCGTTTGGCGATAGCGAAATGGCGTCTTCCGCACGCTTGATCGCTTTTTGATAGTCGCCAGTGAACGACAGAGTCGGACTGCTCCACATCAGCGTTTCAGCGTCGTTGGGAGAGTTCGCCAATGCCCTGGCGAAGAGCGCCTGCGCTTGCTGGTAGTCTCGGCGGAGGATCGTAAAGTTGTGGCCCAGCATGGCCAGGGCCCGGCCGCTTTCTTCGTTGAGGTTGATAGCTTTGCCAAGCGCTTGCTCGAGAAGGAGCCGGTCGTTTCCGCGGTCCGCTGACCAGCCCTGGCCCAATCGGATGCTATACAAATCAGCCATCGTGAGGAATGTCGGGACGAATTCCTGATCTCTTTGCGCAGCCAGGTTGAGCAAGCCTTCCGCTTCGTCGAGTGACGTGCGATCCAGACGGAACACCATGTCACGCGCCACGAGCGCCAGGTGATAGGCGGATAGATCGTTGGGATGGCTGCCTCTGGCTCGCCTCAGTTCAGCCGAGCGTAACGACGGGACCAACTTTTGGGCGATGCTTTGGGCAACATCGAACTGAACGTCGAAGAGATCCTTCTCCGTAACATCGTAGATTCGGGCCCACTCGACGACTCCTGATCGGACGTCGGAAAGTTGAACGGAGAGATGAAAGTTGGCACCTGCCTTGCGGACCATGCCCGATACGAAATAGTCAGCGCCGAGAGTTCTCGCGACGTCGTCGGACTGCACCTCGCCTGCGCGAATGTCTCTTGTCGAGTTGCTCGAGATAACTCTCGGTTCATGCAGTGTCGCCAGCAGACAGACCGTGTCCTCGACGATGCCCTTGGTGAAGAAATCCGGTACGGTGTCCGGGCCAATGGAATGCAATGGAAGAATTGCGACTGTCGGCGCAGCACTTCTCTCACGGTCTTGGGTTCCGGCTACGGCAGCAACCTGTGTCTCCTGCGCCGGTTCCGGTTCCAGGTGATCGAAGTGCCCCATCTTGATTTTGACGGCCAGGTCCTGCGTACGCGCAGACGGCTCCATCCCCAGCTTCTCGCCAAGGACGTCGAAGAGCCTCGCGTAGGTCTGTAGAGCCGTCCCAACGTCTCCTTCCATCGCCGCCAGCTGCATGACGATCCGGTGAGCTTCTTCGTTGAGCGGGTCGAGGAGCGTCGCGGCTTCGGCAATTGAGCGTCTCACCTTCAGGGGTAGGACGTCTGACTGATACTGGTCGCGAAGTCCCCGCGATAGTCGCTCTTGAAATCGAGCCCGGAACTCTCGCAGCCAAGAGGTGTAGTCCTGGCTCAGATCGTCGAATCCGGCGAGAATCTCTTCGGCGAGGTTTGGCTTTGATAGCAGCAGATCAGGGACCTTGCCGGCTTCAAGGTCGTTGGCAAGGTCGATCACATCGATTCTGATGGATCCGTGATTCAGTATCAGAACGTCGTGGTCGATCGTCAGCAGCTGGACCTTGAATGGGCCCAGGGCGTGCCGCATGTCGGAAAGCGCTTGGCGTAGTGACGCTCGGGCCTGTCTCTCCGGCGAATCACCCCAGAGCAGTCCGGCCATGTGCTCTCGGGTTGTACCGGCTTCTCGGTTCAGAGCCAAATAAGAGAGCAAGGCGAGGCACTTGCGCTTGCCTTGCAGGACTCGCTGCCCTGAAACGGAAAGGGACGCAGCACCAACCACCGATAGGAAGGCATCCTCGGCGCAGATACTGTCTTCGGCGGAGTTGTCTTGGGACTCGTGACCAATCTGCACTGTTGATCCATCTGCCCATCAAGCATTTTTCTCGCACATGTTATGCCGTTTTCAGTGCATTGCGCAACTCGGGCCTATTCAGTTCTTTTTTTGTTCACAGCTATACGAAATGCGCCTCTCTACTGCCGAAATAGGTCGACTGCGGTCTTCGCTGTTCGCGCGACGCCGCCAATGGAATCCGGGACCCAATCGCCCTTCGAGCAGAAGCGGGTCGCGGCCGTTCGTTGTTCAGTCGTAACGGTGCTTGCTGGTTGGCGCGCAGGTTCCGCATAGCGGCCCTTCGGGCGTGCGCCTCGACCCGGGCAGCCATTGCCGTAAGCTCTAGTCTATTGTCGTGAGGAGAGGGCGGATGTTCGAGGGCTTCGAGACGCGGCGCATCGCGCTGGAAGGGGTGACGCTCAACACCCGACTCGGCGGGGAGGGGCCACCGCTTCTGCTGCTACACGGTTATCCGCAAACACATGTCGCCTGGCATCGGGTGGCGCCGTCGCTGGCCCGGCACTTCTCGCTCGTCGTCCCCGACCTGCCCGGCTATGGCGAGAGCCTCGGCCCGGCGCCGGACCCGGAGCATCGCAATCACAGCAAGCGCGTGACGGCGGCGATCATGACGGCGCTCATGGCACAGCTCGGCCACGACCGCTTCTTCCTGGCCGGGCATGACCGCGGCGCCCGCGTCGCCTACCGGCTGACGCTCGACCATCCGGAGCGGGTGCGTCGCCTGGCCAGCCTGGACACGGTGCCGACCCTGGACGTTTGGGAGGGGATGGACTGGCAGGGCGCGATCGGCGCGTTCCACTGGCCCTTCCTGGCGCAGCCGGACAGCCTGCCGGAACGACTGATCGGTGCTGCGCCGGACGTCTACCTCGACTACCTCCTGGAGCACTGGGCCGGCAGCCCGAACAGTCTCGACCCGGCGGCGGTGGCGCAATACCGGGAGCACTTCCGCAAGCCCGCGGTCCAGACCGCCATGGCCGAGGATTACCGCGCCGGCGCCACCATCGACGTGGCGCACGACCGGGAAGACCGCGCCGCCGGCAAGCGCATCGCCTGCCCGGTCTTCGTGCCCTGGGGCCAGCGCTATACCGGCGGCTCGCTCTTGCCGATCTGGCAGCGCTGGGCCGACGACGTGCAGGGACTGGAAATCGACTGCGGCCACTTCATCGCCGAAGAAGCGCCCGAGATCTGTGCCCGGGCGCTGATCGACTTCTTCGCGGATTAGAGGCCTTCTGGCATGAAGTACATCTTCTCCTTATTGAGCTTGTAGCTCCAGGGTAGGCCGGAATTCTTCCAGCCGTCCTTCAGGCGCCAGTTCTTCTGCGGGCCTTCCTTGACCGTGCCGCCCTCGAAGCCGTCGACTACGACGTAGACCCGGTCGTAGCCTTTGCCCCAAAGCGCGTTCGCCGAAGGAGCGCCGCGCGTGCCGCCGGAGCGGCACATCACGATGACCGGTGCGTCCTTGCCCAGGCCGCGCTCGGCCAGGGCGCGGGCGATGCCCGGCTCGAAGTCCGGGTTCTTCTCCATCAGGAAGACCGACTTCTTCTCGTTCCAGGCGGAGCGGTTGGCCAGCATGAAGGGGACGTTCACGTCGGCCACGTCCGTGAAGCCGGTGAACATGATCTCGATGGGCTCGCGCACGTCCACCAGCAGAGCCTTCTCGCCCAGCTCCATCTTCATGGCATAGGCTTCCTTGGCGTCGACATAGAGGTTCCAAGGGGTCTGCTTCTTGGGATCCTCCGGCTTGGGGGCTGCTTGCGCGGCCGCAGCGAGACCGCTGCCGAGCAGAACAAGGCCCAGGAGGACAGCTCGGGCCGCTCCAGCCACGTTGGCCAACGGCTTGGACGAAGGTGTCATGGCAAAGCTCCTTCTTGGTCGGGTCAAGCCGCCAGGTCCTTCTTGCAGAAGTACCAGTCGACGTAGTCGTAGCCGGCGTCCTTGCGCGCCTCGGCTTCGGCCGTGGTTTTCGGCGGCGGCACGATGACCTTCTCGCCGGGGCGCCAGGCCTCGGGCGTCGCCACGCCGTGGGTGTCGCTGGTCTGCAGCGCCTGCAGCAGGCGCAGGATCTCCTCCACCGAGCGGCCGTTGGACATGGGGTAGTAGACCATGGCGCGCAGGACGCCCTCGGGGTCGATTAGGAAGGTGGCGCGCACCGCCGAAGTGTCGCTGGCCCCGGGCTGGATCATGCCGTAGGCCTTAGCCACCGTCATCGAGAGGTCCTCGATGATGGGAAAGGGAATCTTGACGCCGAAGTTCTCTTCGATGCTCCGGATCCAGGCCACGTGAGCGAAGTTGCTGTCGATCGACAGGCCGAGCAACGCGCAGTTGGCCGCCGCGAAGCGCTCGCTGGCTTGGGCGAAAGCCATGAACTCGGTGGTGCAGACCGGCGTGAAGTCGGCGGGGTGCGAAAAGAGCACGAGCCACTGGCCTTTGTAGTCCGAAAGCGCCCGGGGGCCGTCGGTCGTGGCCGCGGTGAAGGCCGGGGCCGGCTCGTTGAGGCGGGGCAGGACGGGCATGCCGTCCGTCGCATCGCTGTGCATTCTGTCTCTCCGTTGTGTCAGGTCGTTGGGTGGGGTCTTTCAGGCTGCCCGGGCGGGCATCTGAAAGTTAGATCTGTTCTAATGTGCGGGAGAGACTCCGTCGGTGACATAGTCACAGAAGGCCCGGGGTTATCTGGTCGTTCTTGTCGCACCCCCCTCGCCACTCTCCCTCGTTCTACCCGTTCACGGAGAGGCGAGCAGAGTTCATCGGCCCGCCGTCTTGCGCCGGCGGCCTCAATGCTAATCTGGGGGAGGCCGGCTGCTGCGCGCCCTTCGAACCGGTGGCGCGTGCGCCGGCTGGCAATCGTGCCCGATCGGTCTTTTTTTGAGGCCGATTTGTGCGAGACTTCATACCAGACTCGCCAGAGCGGACTAGAGTGATGACAGACGGACAGGGGTGGAGACCATGGGCCAAGGCCACACTGGGTTGAGCGATCGCCGGGGTGTTCCGGTATCCTATCGCAATCAAGACGCCATCGACGGGCTGGACGAAGCGCAGGAGGACAGCCTGGCCTTCAGCGGCGACCCAGTCGGCAGAATCGATAAAGTGCTGGAGGCGCATCCCGGGTTCGTCATGGGCCACCTCTTCAAGGGCGCCATGCTGACCCAGGCCATGGAGACACGCATCTATGGCGAGATGGTCGCCGCCCTGGAAGCCGCCGAAGCGCTGAGCGCCGAGGCCAATGAGCGGGAGAAGGGCCACATGGCCGCCCTGCGCTGCTGGGTCGAAGGCGACTTCTTCGGCGCCGTGCAGAAGTGGGAGGCGGTGCTGGTGCACCACCCCTTCGATCTTCTGGCGCTGCAGCTTGTGCACCTGACCGATGTGCTGCTCGGCGATGTGGTGGGGCAGCGGGATTCCGTCGCCCGAGTCTTCCCCCTGTGGGACGAGTCGGTGCCGGGCTATGAGTATGTGCTGGGCTTCTATTCCTTCGGGCTGGAGGAGACGCGCGACTTCGCCGACGCCGAAGAGCACGGCCGCCGCGCGCTGGCCATCCGACCCGGCCATCCCTATGCCATTCACGCTGTGGCCCATGTGCTGGAGATGCAGGGCCGTCAGGCCGGCGGCATCTGGTTCCTCAACAGCCGCAAGGACGACTGGGCCTACGGCAACTTCCGCAATCACCTCTGGTGGCATCTCTCGCTGTTCCACCTGGACCTCAAGCAGATCGACCAGGTGCTGGCGATCTACGACCAGGAGCTCAGGGGCAGCGGCACCTCCGGCGACAAGTACGAGGAGCTGGACTCGGCGGCGCTGCTCTGGCGTCTCAAGCTGCTCGACGTCGATGTCGGCGAGCGCTGGAGCGACCTGGCCGATAAGTGGGAACCGAGCGCGACCGACACCCTCTATGCCTTCAACGACGTGCACGCCATGATGAGCTTCGTGGCCGCCAACCGAAAGGACGCGGCCGAGGCGCTGCTGACCGCCAATGAGCGCTATTGCGACCACGCCTCCGACGCCAACGTCGCCATGAGCCGGGAGATCGGCATCCCCTTCTGCCGCGCGCTGCAGGACTTTCAGGACGGCCGCTACGGCGCCTGCGTCGAGCGCCTGCTGCCCGTGCGCTACCGCACCCACCGCCTGGGCGGCAGCTTCGCCCAGCGCGATGTCATTGCCTGGACCTTGGTTGAGGCCGCCCTGCGCGCCCGTCAGTTTGAGCTGGCCTTGGCGCTGGCGCATGAGCGCTGCGGGGTGAAGCCCTCCAGCCCACAGAACTGGACCCTGGTCGCCCGTGCTCACAAGGGCCTCGGCAACCGCAGCCACGCCGAACGCGCCCAGGCTCGTGCCACGTCGCTGCTTGCGGCTTAAGCTTCAGTGGTTCTGCTGGTTACTCTTGGATAAGACAGAAGCCGTTTCCGAAGGGGTCCGCACAGAAGGCAATCGTGCCCTCCTCGCCGGTGACGATCTCGCCTTCTTGCGTGGCGCCGGCTGAGATCGCCCGGGCAAGCGCGCTTTGCAAATCGTCGACGATGATATCGAGATGAATCGGCGTCCAATGCCGTTGATAGCTTCTCGACAGATCCGTGTCGCGAACGGCGATGGATCCTTCCGCTCTCGGCAGCAGCCAGGCTTCGAGGGTTCCGGCACGCATGATCAGGCTGGGAGGTTCCTGCCTGACCGTCTCGAAGCCAAGGCCTTCGACAAAGAACGTTTCGGCCGCCGCCACGTCCGGCACGTCGATACTCAGTGAGACTTTGACCATGGTCGTTCCGTCCATCGATTTCATTGGGCCGAACAGCGTTTCCCAAGTTTTAGAATGTGTCCCGTCGCTCGGGCCGTTGCTGCTATGCGGATTGCGCTGAACATCAAACTCCAGGACTGAGCGGAGTCGTTTGAAGTTCTTGGCAAACAACCAAATGTTTAAATGGCAACGGAATTATTCTTGCTGACAGTTTGTGCTGTTGCACTCGTTTGGATAGCAGTGAACGCCCCGCTCTAGTCCAGCAGTCCGTCTTGCTCCACCTGGGTCGTGGTTTCCCTACCGATTTCCCTTGGGTAGGCTTCGGGAATGACACGATCAGCGTTGGTGCGGGCCGTGGTTTCCCTACCGATTTCCCTTGGGTAGGCTATCTCGGCAGCATGGGCGGTCACTGCTTGTGCCGTGGTTTCCCTACCGATTTCCCTTGGGTAGGCTCGATTGGAGCGCTCTAGGCAATGGGCCGTTGCCGTGGTTTCCCTACCGATTTCCCTTGGGTAGGCTGATTATGTCCTGCAGCGCAGAGGCAAGCGGGCCGTGGTTTCCCTACCGATTTCCCTTGGGTAGGCTCGTCTGTCACGGAGGCAGTCAAGCTGGCTCGCCGTGGTTTCCCTACCGATTTCCCTTGGGTAGGCTGCAAACAATTGAGCCGAGCATGGCAAAGCTGCCGTGGTTTCCCTACCGATTTCCCTTGGGTAGGCTTGCGCCAAAGTTCGAGAAGCTCGACCGCTGGCCGTGGTTTCCCTACCGATTTCCCTTGGGTAGGCTGTACCCCGAGCACGGGGCTAATCTCACTCAGCCGTGGTTTCCCTACCGATTTCCCTTGGGTAGGCTGGTGCGGATAACGCGCCAGACAGTGGGGGCGCCGTGGTTTCCCTACCGATTTCCCTTGGGTAGGCTTGGCCATAGGCTTCTCCGGTTGTTGTGCCCGGCCGTGGTTTCCCTACCGATTTCCCTTGGGTAGGCTGCCTCGATACCTTCGTCGTTGATCATCGCCGCCGTGGTTTCCCTACCGATTTCCCTTGGGTAGGCTAGGGCGGGTCGCACGATAGAACTTGCGCTTGCCGTGGTTTCCCTACCGATTTCCCTTGGGTAGGCTGCTGGACGCAGTCGACCGCGACCGTGGAACGCCGTGGTTTCCCTACCGATTTCCCTTGGGTAGGCTTGGTGGGACGCTACGGACGAGGACGTGCTTGCCGTGGTTTCCCTACCGATTTCCCTTGGGTAGGCTTTGATGAAGCCGCTGGCCGCGCGTGTATTCGCCGTGGTTTCCCTACCGATTTCCCTTGGGTAGGCTCCGTCGAGAATGTTGGCAACGTCATTGGTCGCCGTGGTTTCCCTACCGATTTCCCTTGGGTAGGCTCTGTCGTGAGTCCGGAAGAGAAAAAGTCGCGCCGTGGTTTCCCTACCGATTTCCCTTGGGTAGGCTTCTCGAAGTCCGCGCGGTCGACAACGCCCAGCCGTGGTTTCCCTACCGATTTCCCTTGGGTAGGCTGACGGCGGAGACATCCCTATCGACCAGCGTGCCGTGGTTTCCCTACCGATTTCCCTTGGGTAGGCTTCACCAGGAACTGCACGAGTTGATAGCGAAGCCGTGGTTTCCCTACCGATTTCCCTTGGGTAGGCTATCAATTGGGTAACAGAACCACCAAGAATAGCCGTGGTTTCCCTACCGATTTCCCTTGGGTAGGCTCAGCCCGCGGTGACGACCGGACGCGGCTACGCCGTGGTTTCCCTACCGATTTCCCTTGGGTAGGCTCGTTCACGCTCACCATGTTGCGCAAGTTCCGCCGTGGTTTCCCTACCGATTTCCCTTGGGTAGGCTCGGGCGAGGCTCTGCCCGACGGCAGCTTTCGCCGTGGTTTCCCTACCGATTTCCCTTGGGTAGGCTTACAAGCCGTCGATGGTGACCGGGCGATTCGCCGTGGTTTCCCTACCGATTTCCCTTGGGTAGGCTCAGATGCGACGGGGACAGCCAGCTGGTTCCGCCGTGGTTTCCCTACCGATTTCCCTTGGGTAGGCTTCTCGCGCTGTGCGTGATAGGCTGTTTCGTGCCGTGGTTTCCCTACCGATTTCCCTTGGGTAGGCTGCAGCTCTTGGGCAGCGGATGAGCAGCGACGCCGTGGTTTCCCTACCGATTTCCCTTGGGTAGGCTTGGAGCAGGTTCGATAGGTGCGTCCGGCTCGCCGTGGTTTCCCTACCGATTTCCCTTGGGTAGGCTAGGTTGTGAGGAAGGTGCTGAAAAGGCTGGGAAAAGACGCTTTTCGTCAAAGCAGAACCAGCTGATCGGCACCTTTTTCCTCATGACTCTTTCGGTTTCCAACCAAGACCATCATGCGGGCGTACTGTTTGTCGGTCACCTGTAGCGCGCGCACGCCTCCGTTCGAGGGCAGCGCCGACTGCAGGCGCTTGAGGTGCTTGTCGACCGCATCCTGGCCCCTGCAGATCCGCGTGTAGACGGAATACTGCAGCATATCGAATCCGTCCTTCTTGAGGAAGTTGCGAAACTGCGTCGCGACCTTGCGCTCGGCCTTGGTGGTGACTGGCAGGTCGAACATGACAAAGAGATACATGAAGCGCACCCTCTCGTAGGCCATCGCGCTACCAGCCCTCCGGTAGGACGAGCGCGGTAGGGTCGTTCGCTTCCACCGCGCGCCTGAGGCTTTCGACGGAGCGCTCGACCGAGTGCAGCAGGCTCATCTGCTCACCGGCGATGACGATCTCCCGAGTCAGCACGGCGGCCATCGTCCGGCGGTCGGCGAGCGTCATCTTCCCTTCGTCGTCACGGGTGCCGAGATGCTCCGCCACTGCCCAGTCGGCGATAGGCCGATAGGGCTCGATCAGATCGTCGGCCAGATTGAAGGGGTTCAGGCCGCCGTCGTGGTGAATTCCGATCGAGGGGATGAAGCCGGATGCTACCAGTGCCCGCGCGATGGCGGCGCGCACGCAGGCGTAGGCATAGTTCAGAAGGGCGTTGCGCAGGTCTTCATCATCGCTGCGGGCGAAGCCGTCGAACAGCCGCGGCCAGTAATAACGTGCCGCCCGTGCTTCCACGTTGTCGGGATCGCCGGAGCGCACGTGCCTTGCGATGGTCTTGAGCGTTTGATGGTCGGCGTGCTGTGCATAGCGCAGGTTGAGTGCCTGGCCACAGATCTTGGCTTTAACGATCGCCTGCCAGATGCGCTTCTTCAGGGGCGCGGAAAGCGCAAGCTGCGCGCGGCCGATCTGGGTCTGGGCATGGTGCTGATGGAAGGGGAGGGCGATGCCGCAGGGAAGATGGCGTTGGTCGCAGAAGACGAGTGGTGTGCCCGCCTGCATGCAGGCGGCAATCAATCTAGCCGAGAGCGTCGAGCGGCCGTCGTCGAGAATGACCCAGGCGACGTCTTCCAGCGGGAAGCTGAGAGGATCGCTGTCCGCGTCCTCCCCCTGGCGCACTCGGATGCGCCCTTGCTCGAGCGACAGGCGGGCCGGCTGGCTTATGTGGAGTCCGCGCCATGCCATTGCCGCGGCTCTCCCTTCACCTCATGGCGCCGGCCCAGCCGGTCGACCTGGAACTTCTTGAAGCTGGCCAGGAGCCGGGTGCCGAAGCGATCCGTCTTCAGCCGGCTGACTTCCTGGGAGTAGGTGATGGCGCCGGTGGAGCGGTCGGCGCCGCGATAGTAACCCTCGTAGACCACGCCCTTGCGGTCGACGGCTTCGACCCAGGAGAAGGGGTAGAGCGAAAAGCGAAAGGTGTAGCTGCCGTCGATTTCAAGCCATTCGCTTTCCGGCTTGTGGGCGGTGATGGCGCGGTTGGGCGGCTGGGGCCAGCCGGCGCGGTCGGCGATCTGGTGGGCGTAGACTGGCACCAGATAGGTTTTCCCCTCTTTCTCGAAGACGTCGAGCCGCACCATGTCGGCGTTGTCGACCAGGCCTTTGTGGGCTTCGAAGCCAGCCCGCTCGGTCCGGGGATTGCTCTCGGAGCGCAGGGTGACCTTGCGGATGGGGTGGCCGTTGTTGCGCCGGGGTGGCGCGTCCTTCGGCTTGCCAGCGCCAAGCCAGGCGGAGAGAGCCTCCACGACATCGCGGTTGCGCTCCGGGTCCTTGATGCGATCCAGCGCCGCCGGAGTCAGCTTGTCGATGGCCGTGCGCTCATAGGCGATGCGGCGGCCGTCTTCTTTGCGCAGCTTGCGGATGGTGGCCGCGTGGCCGGCCCCGCGCGCCCGGCGGTTTTCCGAACGGGCCACGCGTGCCGCATCGCGGGCGGCGGCTACGTCGTCGCGGAAGCCCTTCCAGGGCGGTTCGAAGCCCTTGCCCCGGATGGGCCGGCCTTGTTCCTCTTCCTTTTGAATGGCTCTGGTCAGGTCTTGCAGCGTGCTTTCGGAGCAGGCCGCCACCACGATGGCGTCCACGGCGTGGTGGCGCTCATCCTCAATGCGCTCCTTAGTGTCAGGCAGGTATTTGAAGCGATTGAGTCCCCAGAAGCGGCGCAGGGTGGCGGTGATCTGACCTGGCCTGGCGAAAACGCGGCGACCTTCTCCATCTGCCTTGTCGTAAAGGCGCTTGAGCTCTGCTTGCACCACCCGGGCTGCATAGCGCGTGTCGTTGAGGTTGCGTTTGAGGAAAGCCTCTTGGCGATCCTCGAAGGTCTTCATCAAGAGGTTGCGGACTTTGAGGCCTTTGATGCGGCCGCTGTTCCTCATCATGTGGGCGCGGGTTTGGTAGAGCTGCCAGCGTTCTTCGTCACGTTCGCCAAACCATTTCCAAGGCGTCTGGTTCTTCTTCTCCCTGTTACACTTGATGCATGCCAGGGCCTTGTTGTTCCAGGAATCGTCGTGACTTTGCGACTGAGGCAGTATGTGCTCGATCTCGACCGCGTTGCTGCCGTCCAGGAGATCTTGCGGAGCGATGTAAGTCTGCCCCTTGCAGAACATGCAGAAGCCGTCCTGCTCCTTCCACAGCTCATAGCGCTGCAACTCGCCTGGCCGACAGTCGGCTCTGTCCAAAAGTTCGCAGAACTCCTTTCTGGCTTTTTCGCGCTCGGCTGTACGCTCGTCGATGCCCTTCTTGATGCGGCCGCGTTCATCCGGTCCCTTGCCGACATCACGGCCCAGCTCGATGTGGATGAACTCTGGCCGGACCTTGTGCTCACGGATCAGTGCGTTGACCTGCTTCAGGGTTTGCAGGATGGCGCGCTTGGCCACCGGGTTGGTCAGCGCTTCTAAATCCACGGGGATTTGGATCTCGTGATTGTAGCCGGCAGCGGCGCAGGCCTCCGAGTAAACCAGGCCTGCGCTCAAATGAGGGATGATGTTGCGCGCGGCAGCGGCCGAGATGTGCCCGGCTTTGGAGAAGCCGGCGAAGGCGCCTTCCTCGACGGCTCGCATCAGGGCGTCGCGGATCAGTGGGTCGAGGCCGAGCTCTTCCAGCCCGACTTGGATGCGCCCGATGTCCTCCCGGAAGGTCAGCACATGGGCGATGGCGTCCAGCCTCTCGGGTGTCTTGATCAGGCTTTGCCAGGCCGCCTCGCCCAGCGCGCGGTAGAGCGTGTTGGCGCCAAAGGCAGCGCCCTTGGAGGCGCGCGCTACGTCCCGGCCTTCCATGTCTTCGGCGATACCGACAAAGCCGGCCTCGCGCGGCAGGCCGATCAGCGTCTTGAGCTTCTTCCAGGAGATGGTCTTGGAGGTCGTGCCGAAGCCTTGCACCGCCGCCGTCAGCTCTTCGGGGGTGAAGGCACGGCCGGCGGCGCTGTTGTCGTCGATGCGGCTGTGCACCAGCTTAGAGAGAAAGCGGAAGCGCTCGAAGGAATAGGCGGCGGCGCTGGCCCGCTTCTCGTCCAGTTCGAAGGGGCAACTGCCCAACAGCGATTCGCTGTCCTGCAGTGGCCTCTGGTGGAAGGCGATGCGGCTGTATCGTTCTTCCAGGTCGGGCGTCGCGAAAGGGGCGCTGAGCCTCGCCTGCGCCTTGAATAGCGCGCGCACCTCATCCTCATGCAGCGACCGCTTGATGGTGTGGGCGTAGTCGCCGTCGCGGTTGCGTTTCTTCTCGGCGAAGCGTTTGTCGCAGGCGAACATCTCACCGACCGTGCGCCAGCGCGCCGAACGCTCTTCGACGGCGGCGAGACCGGCCAGCACCTTCTTGTCTTCAGCCGGGGCGCTCTGCGCCTTCTCCGACTTGGAGTTGGAGCGGTAGCCGCGGTGCTTGGCGATGTGCAGCAAACAGGCGGCGAAGTCCTCGCCGCTCAGCGCCCGCTCTAGCGCTTGCGCCCGCAGCGCCCAGGGGTCGTATACCGGCTTACTGAGACCTTTCTCGTCACGTGGCGGCAGGGCAGAGGGCAGAAGCCCAGCTTTGTGCAGCAATTGCCGGATGTCTCGCATCCTCTGCCGCCGGCGGCGCAGCCGCCGCCGCTGGCCGCGGAAGGTACGGCGCGCCTTGGCCTTGCTCTCCCGCGTCTTGGCGACCTCCGGCGGCTCGAAGCCCCAGGTGCCGGCATCGACGATGCGTCGTTTCTTTGTATCGAGCAGCGCCCAGCCGCAGGAGGCTATGCCGATGTCGAGGCCCAGGACCAGACCGTTTTGGATTTCGTAGCGGTCTTGCAAGCTCTGCGCAGAAAGTCCGTTCGGTATAGTCATGCTGCCTTAACTCTATCGCTCGATGAACCCAAGAGCCCCGCTCAACAGGAAAATATACAGCCATACAAATGATGATACAATTGGATTAAACAACTTGAGGGCGAGAGATTTCTTTGAGCTGAAGAGCTTCGCTATGTTTGACGAGATCTCGGTTCGCTCGTGATTTGAACGCAATCAGAACTTGAAGAAACGGCTCGATTTCCGTAGAAGCTCCTTAGGGAAATCGGTGGGGAAGCCACGGTAAGTAGGTTTTCCTATTGAAGGTTCACCCGGCGGGCTTCGGCCCGTCGGGGATACCTCTCCGAACTGTCTTCGAAATCATCGATGGGCGTCTAACCGGCATCCGATGCGCAGGATGAAGGTCTTGGTCACTCGTTTTGCGCGAGGTGATGACTAGAATTATCGTGATTAAGGATGTGGAATGCCACCAATCAGGGGTCTTTCTTTTCTCCATAAACTTTATAGGAGTATGGTGCGTCGTAATCCCGTACTGTACAATTTCTGCTTGTTAACCTTTTGCGCGGATATGGCCTTTCGGCCGCGCTAGCTTTTTGGGGGATCTATGCTGAAGACGTTTGTTTTTGCCCTGCGGGTGGTGCTGCCCGCGGCTCTGCTGTCCGTTGCGGGCGGAGCAGCCAACGCCACGGTGGTGACGCTCGGCGAGCAGGATTTCGCCGATGGCACGACGGTGACGCTCTCAGACTACAACCGGGCTCAGTCCGGCGAGTCGGCGCCGGCGGGCGGCAGATTCCGGGGCCGCGACGTGGGACCGACCAACGGGAACTTCGACGAAAGCTGGGTGTTCAACTTCGCGCCGGAGACACCCACTATGGCCAGCCTGACCATGGGCCTCTACGACCACGATTGCGACGGCCCGGCCTGCACGGTCGTCGAGGCCTTTCTCATCGACGGCAACGACTTCACCGCTGCCCTGACGGCGGCGTTGCGCACCACCGGCACGTTCGTGAATCAGGCCTACGACGTGGTGACGATCGATCTTTCTTCGATCGTCGGCGACTTTGCAGACGGCGTCCTCGAGATGTCCTTACGCATGCGCGGCGGTGGGGTCGGCAATTTACCGTGGAACGGTATTGGCATCGACTTTGCCCGCCTGACCACCGATGTCACCCAGCTCTCGGAGCCGGAAACTCTTGCGCTCTTCGGTCTGGGCCTCGCCGGCCTTGGCTTGGGGATGCGGCGGGGCAGGAGGCAACTCGTCTCTGCGCCAGACGCAGGCCGCTAAGCCGCACGCACCTCCTGTAAGAAGGCTTGGACTGCGGAACGCAGGCTTTCCGACTGCTGCACCAGGTGAGTCGCCGCTTCACTGACTTGGTTCGACGCCTGCGAGGCGTTCTGGGCTGCGTCGGCGACGCTGCCGAGCTTTTCAGACACGGCACTGGTGCCTTGGGCGGCTTCTTGCGCGCTGCGGCTGATCTCGGCGGTGGTGGCCGTCTGCTCTTCGATGGCGCCGGCGATGGCGCCGGTGGTCTCGTTGACGTCGTCGACATTGCCGACGATGGTCTGGGTCGCACCGACAGCCTGCTCGGACGCTGCTTTTACGGCGGCGAGCTGAGTCTCGATGCTGTCGGTCATCTTCTGCGTTTGCGTCGCGAGTGACTTCACCTCGCTGGCGACCACAGCGAAGCCCTTGCCGGCCTCGCCGGCCCGTGCAGCCTCAATGGTGGCGTTGAGTGCCAGGAGGTTGGTTTGCTCGGCGACCGAGCTGATCTGCACGACGACCTCGTCGATCTGTGCCACAGCCTGGGACAGCTCGTCCATCTGCGCCTCGGCTCCTTTTGCGCCCTCGGCGGTCTCCCGCAGCTTGCCGGCGGCACTTGCCATCTGGCCGTTCACTTCGTGGATGGCGGAGGTCATCTCCTCGGCCGCCGAGGCCACGGTCTGAACGCTTTGCGAGGCACGCTCGGCATCGCCTGAGGCTGCGTGGGTCTGCCTTTCCGCTGCTCCGGCAGCCGTGTCGAGCGTGCGTGACGTGCTCTGGAGCTCGACGGCCGAAGACCCGACACTCTCGATGATGCCGCCGACCTCTTGGTCGAATCGGTCGGCCAACTCTTGCATGGTGCGCTGCTTCTCGGCTTCCGCCTGTTCTGCGGCCGCTTGGCGCTCAGCCTCGAGGCGCGCCTTTTCGATGGCGTTGTCCTTGAACACCTGGACGGCGCGGGCCATTGCCCCGAGCTCGTCGACGCGCTTCTGGCCGTCGACCGAAACGCCGGTGTCACCGGAGGCCAACTGACGCATCACCTCTGTCAGGGACTTGATGGGCTTGGCGATGGTCTTGTTCATGGCGAGGGCAATCGCCAAGGCAGCCAGCAGTGCGATCAAACCGATGGCAAACGAAACCAGCCTGCCGGTTGTCAGTGCGCTGTCGATGGGCGTGCGGTCGAAGCCGATCGCGGCGACCCCAATGGTTTGGCCCTCAAAGTCGGTGATGGGTGTGAGCATGACCGCGTGCGCGACCCCGGCGACGTCGATCTGCGGCAGGATGGTCGGTGCATCCTGCCCCGCGGCCTGCCTGAGAAGACTGTCAGCAAAGGTCACATCGGCCGAGAAGGTGGTCGCGAAGGTCTCGACGTCCTCATCGCGCAGGATGTAGAGCGCCGCCATGGCCGAAGACTGCTCGGTGAAGCGGTCGAAGAAGGGCTGCCCGAACGACAGGCCGAACTCGACCGAGCCGACTTGATCGCCTTCATGCAACACCGGCACGACGCCGCGCATGCCGAGGCCGGCGACACCGCGCTCCAGCCCCGAGATCGGCTCCCCCCGGCCGTTGACGGCGAGCACGGTATTGCGGAAGGAGGAGAGATCGTCACCGAACTTCTCGGGCTTGTGGACTCGCAGGAAGGAGGTTGCCGGTGCCAGGTGGAACTGGAACTGGCGGACGCTCTGCGCCTCCTTCAACTTCGGGAAGTCTGGGACGAAGAAGTCGGTCAGGCGTTCTCGATCGCGCGCCGCAAAGGCCTCTTGCACGGCTGAGTTGTCAGCCACGGTGGCAGCCATCGATAGCGCCCGCGCTGCCTCAGCATCGATGGCGTTGATCAATTGACTGCGCAGGCTCGATAGCTTCTGCTCAAAGCTCTGTTGGCTCAGCCCCTGAGTCACCCAGAGGTTGGCGACGGTCGTAATGGCAACGGCCAGCACGGCGCTCAGCGATAGGGCAAGCGCTAGGCGGAGACCGATGGTCCTGATACGAAGTGATTTGGTCACCTGTCCGCTCCCGCTAAGAGTGTAGGTATCAATTCTTTAGACGTGGTTCGGATTAAAACCCACTTAAAGTGCAGGAAATTACCCGGCGACTGAACACGGGAGCGACAGAGGCAAAGGTGCAGATGTCCCGGCAAATCATAAGTTCTTGTTTTGTTCTTTTTGGTGCTGCATTCTCCGATGATGATGCAGCTTCAGCTTGCACTCGACGATCGTCCGGCCTTGCTCGCCGAGATTCATTGGCGGCTGTTGCAGCGCTTTGGCAGGCAAGGTCCGTACCTTAGGCTCGACCCGGTCAGTCAGCTGGTGCTTGGGCTGTTGGGTGGGCGCACACGAGGCGAAGTCTCCCAGGCCGCCTTCGAGCGGCTGGTGCTCCGCTTCGAGGACTGGGCGGCGGTGCGCGATGCGCCGCTCGCGCAGGTGCACCGCCTAGTATCGGCCGTGACTTTCGCCGAGGACAAGGCGCCACGGCTGAAACAAGCACTTGCGGCGATCACGGCAGGCAACGGCCGGCCGCGTCTCGACCGTCTTATGCGCCTCACGGTGGCGGAGAGCCTCTTTCGGCTGGAACGACTGCCCGGCGTCGGTCGGAAGGTCGCGGCGGCAACACTGAACTTCAGCACACTGGCGAAGCCGGCGCTGGTGATCGACACCCATCACCTGCGCGTCCTGCGCCGCCTCCGGCTCGTGGGGTGGCGTGCTGGCCTCTGCCAAGCCTACGACACGGTGATGCCGCTCCTTCCGTCATCCTGGGACGCGGCGGAGATCTGCCAGCACCACGTTCTCTTCAAGCGGCTTGGTCAGGACGTTTGCCATCACGCTGTGCCGCTCTGCGAACGCTGCCCGCTCGTGGACCTCTGCCCGACGGGTCGGCTTCGTGTCACGGCCGGTGGTTCCCAAATCGCGGCGCGCAGTATATTGGAGGAACGCAGTCGAATGCGATCCAGACTTGGTCCATAAGTCTTTAGGAGCACAAGCACTGTGGCTGACGACCCCTATGCGGTGTTGGGCGTGGAGAAGACCGCCAGTGACGCCGAGATCAGCAAGGCCTATCGCAAGCTCGCCAAGGAGCTGCACCCGGATCTCAAGCCCGGCGACAAGGACGCCGAGGAACGCTTCAAAGAGGTTTCGGCCGCCTACAACCTGTTGAAGGATTCGGAGCAGCGGGCGCGCTACGATCACGGAGAGATCGACGCCAGCGGTATGGAACGGCCGGAGCGCGAGTTTTACCACCGCTATGCCGATGCGGACGGCACGGGGCGCTACACCAGCGGTGCTGGCTTCGAAGACTTCGAGGATGTCTCAGATCTCTTTGCCGACCTCTTCCGCGCCCGCGAGGGCCGGGCCGGCTATGGCATGGGCGAGGGCTTCCAGGCGCGCGGCCCCGACACGCGCTACCATCTGGAGGTCGAGTTCCTCGACGCTGCAAACGGTGCCAAGCGCCGCATCACCATGCCCGACGGCAAGGCGTTGGACCTCAGCATCCCGGCCGGCACGCGCGACGGCGGCACTCTTCGCCTCAAGGGCAAAGGGATGCCGGGTATCGGTGGCGGCCCGGCAGGCGACGCTCTGGTCGAGATCTCGGTCAAGCCGCACCCACTGTTCAAGCGAGAAGGGGACGATATCGTTGTCGAATTGCCGGTGACCCTCGACGAGGCGGTGCTTGGCAGCAAGCTTGAGGTGCCGACCATCGGCGGGCGGGTCAAGATGACACTGCCCAAGGGCTCTTCAAGCGGCAAGATTATGCGGCTCAAGGGGCGGGGCGTGAAAGCGAAAGGTCGGTCTCCCGGCGACCAGCGGGTCATCATCAAGATCGTGCTGCCGGAGACGATTGATTCAGAGCTCGAGAGCTTCCTGGACGACTGGCGCAAGAGCCATCACTACGACCCGCGGAACGAGCTCATGGGGGCAGCATGAAGCACAGCGAGAAAGAGGTCGTCGCCAGGGTCGAGTCCGTCACCCTGAGGCGGCTTCGGCTCTGGGTGCGTCGGGGCTGGGTGGCGCCGGCAGGTGGTGACGGTGGGCCGCATTTCGATGAGCTCGACGTGGCTCGCATTCGTCTGCTCTGCGAGCTCAAAGACGAGATGAAAGTGAACGACGAGGCAATGCCGGTCGTGCTATCGCTTCTCGATCAGCTCTATGGCGTGCGTCGTGAGATGAAGGCTCTGGCTCAGGCGATCGACCGGCAGCCGGAGAGTGTGCGCCGCAAGGTCCGCGAGGCGTATCGCCGATTGAACGAAAGCTGAGTGGGTCTTGTTTGAGCTATGGCTCCGGGGGAGGGATTCGAACCCCCGACCGGACGGTTAACAGCCGTCTGCTCTACCGCTGAGCTACCCCGGACCATGCAGGTGGATGCGGGCATATAGCAAAGCCCATCGGCCCATGAAAGTCCTCAGTCGCTGTGCTGAGCCGGTTTTTTGCCGTCTGGGTCAACCGAACTGCAGCACCGCGCGCAATAGGCACTGGGCAACGCTGAGATAATCTGAGTTCGGGAGATGAAAAAACCGCAAAAACTCGGCGGTGGTGAGGTTTCCGTCCAGCCAGTGGCGCAGGAACATGGCGCTCACCGGATGGAGATCGACCGGCAGGCAAGACTGAATGTGGTTGGGAAAGCCGGCCTGCAAAGCGTCGTCAAAGGCTCTGTCCATAGCGAAGCATAGACCGGATTGGTATGGCGCACCAATCACAAGAGCTTTGTGGGTATTCCAATGGCGCGGCGACAATGATCGCCACGCCGTTTCTTGAGTCCGGCTCTATTTGAGCTTTTGGCAGCTGCGGACGCAGTTTCTGCCCGCGCGTTTCGCGTCGTAGAGCGCGGCGTCGGCGCGCCGAATGACGTCGGCCGCCTCGTCGCCTTTGCGGTAGGCCGTCACCCCGAAGGACATGGTCACCGGATCGAAGTATGTGCCCGTCCGTCGGTTGCAGAGCCGACGGTTTGCGAGGGTGACGCGCAGCCGCTCTGCCACCGCCACAGCGCCCGCCAAGTCTTTGTCGAACACCAAGACGGCAAACTCTTCGCCACCGTAGCGCGCTACGAAGTCCTCCTCCTTCAGCTGATGCCTGAGGATCTTGGCGACGATTCCGAGAACCTTGTCGCCCATGACGTGGCCGAGAGTGTCGTTGACCGCCTTGAAGTGGTCGACATCCGCCATGATGAAGCAAAAGGGCTTTCCCCCTTGGCCGTTGGTGATTGCCTCATCCATTTGGGAGTCGAAAGCAGACCGGTTGGGAACGCCGGTCAGCCCGTCGGTCCAGGCCTCTTCCCGGCTGCGGCGCAGGCTTTCTTTTATCTCGGCAACTTCATGCGACGTTGCGGCGATCCTCTTTGACAGCAGCGTATTCTCTCTCGACATCTGCTGCAGCTGATCGAAAAGCCCCTGCACGGGATTGCCCGGTGAGACAACGCCGCTGCCGTCGGCTAAGTCTATGTGCAGCGCGTCGAGGTTTCTCGCATGACGCTTGGAGGACCGGCCTGCATCGGCCATGTGGCCAACAAAGCCTCTGGCGGCCGCCTCCATCCTTTGCACCGTCTTGTCCAGTTTTTTGGCATTGATGGTCTGAGCGATGTGCCGACTATAGAGCTCTGACAGGACCGTTTGCGAGAGGGGCATCCCATTCTTGACGAGTCTATCAATCTCATCGACGAGCCGCCGGTCCGCTTGCTGGTGGTAGCGGAACCAGAGGGTAAAGTTCTTCGGCTGAGGAGCAATTTGAAGTTGCTTTAGTGTCTGTAGCGCTTCTTGGGCCAAGCGGCGGTCGTAGTCTTTAAACAGACCGGCCTCGGTCTTCTGGTTCGAGCTCAGCACCATTCCGCAGACAGCTTGTTGTGAAAGTGTTCCTCGACTATCGGCAGTGTGCTTTGACAATTGGTGAAGGAAAGTACGGTTTTTGGCGGCTGTAGGATTTTTCACCTTGGGACAAATGGACTGAGCTTCGAAAGCGATGAGGCTGCTTCGTTGTGTGCCCAACCGCTTGTTAGCTGTCGCGAGCGATCAGCGAGACGAGAGGCCGAACCTCAGTCCGATTGGTCCTATGTGACAGAAGAAAACGGGGAGGGGGCTGCAAAGCCCTTGACGCTCCGGTCCGGTGGTTCTTATCTGCCCACTCTCCCCCAAGGCCCGGTGGCAGAGTGGCTATGCAGAGGACTGCAAATCCTTGTACGTCGGTTCGATTCCGGCCCGGGCCTCCAGGCGACGCATTGGGTTGCCCAATCTGACCGGCGAGCTTTCTAGCTGCTTGTGCCCTTGAACAGGCGACTCTTGGAACTGGTGACGTGGCGCCGCATGGCGCGGCGGGCTTTGGCCGGCTCTCCATCGATGATAGCCTTGAGAACAGCTTCGTGCTCGCCGATCAGCGTTTCGCGGCGGGCTTCCAGCGGCGTGGCGTTGAGGCGCCGGGAGATTTCGATCGCCATGTAGACCCGGCTGGCGATCGATTGGAAGGCGTTGACAAAGAAGGCGTTGTGCGTCGCCTGAGCGATCGCCAGGTGGAAGCGAAAGTCGTCGTGAATGCCACCGCGCTCAGGGATAGTTAGGCCGTCACAGAAGGCATCGAAGGCGGCGTTCATGGCTGCAATGTCGTCGTCTGTGCGTTTGGTGGCTGCGAGGTAAGCGCACTCGCCCTCATGCGCGATTCGGAAGTCGTAGCAGGCCTCGATCTCGGCCATGCTGGCCACACCTTCGGGCAGCTGCGGTGAGGCCGCGGTCTGCCTGAGCACGTAGCTGCCGGAGCCTCTGCGCGATTCGATCAGGCCTTCGGCGCGCAGTCGGGCCAGCACTTCGCGCACCACTGGCCGTGAGGCGCCGTAGTTGCGGCAGAGCTCTACTTCTGGCGGCAGACGCGTGCCGATGGGAAAGCTGCCGTCAATCACCAGTCCCAGAATCCCATCGTAGACCTGCTCGGTCAAAGTCGCTCTCTTCGTCACCGAAATCTCTCTCAAAACGCGTCGTTCCGCCGACTTTCCTATCTCTTAATAAGCAAACTTGTAAGACAAATTGTCAAGCGAATCAGCCAAAAGCCACTAATTCAGTTGAATAAAGTAATATAAAACAACGATATAATCTCGACAGCCCAAACTGTATCGCCGCATTGAGTTTGCGCAATTGTGTTCATTGAACTCTATTTGATTGACAAATTTGCCCTCAACTTTAGTGTCGTGAGCCACACAGCGCAGGGTCCGCGAAGAGGGTTTTCGCCCAGAGAACGGCACTGCGTGACACAAAGAAACGTGGCGCGAAAAAACGCGGCGCGAGCAAGGAGGAAACAGAGATGTCGAAGCTGACCAAGTTGGTGAAAGGTACAACGCTTGCTATCGCTTTCGTGGCCGCCGGAGCCGTGGCGGCGCAGGCGGAAGAGTTCGTTCTGTCGACTGGTTCTCAAGGCGGCTCCTGGTTTCCGCTAGGCGGCGCCATCAAGGGCATTATGGAGCAGAACAACCCCGGCGTTTCGGTCACGGTGAAGCCAGGTGCCGGCGTCGCCAACGTGGTTGGCGTCTCCGCCGGCCGATTCCCCATCGCCTTCGCCAACACCATTTCGACGGTCGATGCCTTGGCCGGCCGGGCGCCGTTCCGCGAGGCTGCGCAGAATGTCTGCAACCTCGGCACGCTCTATCCCCAGTGGTTCCAGATCGTCGCCCGTGACGATGCCAATGTGAACTCGATTGCGGACTTTAAGGGCAAGCGCCTGACGACCCAGCAGAACGGTAACACTGGCGAGTTCCTGACCCGCGGCCTGCTCGATGCGGTCGGCCTCAGCTACGACGACTTGGACGATGTCTCGCACGTGTCCTACTCGGACTCGGTCAATCAGATGAAGGACGGCCACGCCGACATCTTCACGCTTGGCACGGCGCTGCCGGCGGGTGCGGTGATGGATGTGGCCTCCAGCCGCGACATTGAGATCGTGCCGGTGACCGAAGAGATCTTCGAGTACTTCAAGGCTCGCAACGCCGCTTTCATCAAGCGCACCATCACGGCGGACAGCTATCCTGGCCTGAGCAAGGATGCCGAGGCCATCACCTATGGCACGCATCTGATCGCCGCCTGCGACTACAACGGTGAGATCGTCACGCAGATGCTGACGGCCGTCGCCGACAACCTCGACTCCCTTTCCTCCGTTAACAAGAGCATGGCCACCCTGACCTTGGAGGACATGTCGGCTGACATCGGCGTGCCGCTGCATCCGGCTGCCGCTGCCTTCTACAAGGAACGCGGCGTCAACTGAGCCTATCTCCCGCGCGTCAGCTCCGCCTGTCCCATTCGCCGCATCGCGGCTTGGCGGAGCTGGCTAGCCTTTTCTCTGAACGGCACGGGGGTCGAGGAGGCCTAGCGGCTTCCGTTGGCGAAGATGCAGCGAGACCAACGCAACATCGTCGGGCTCTTGATCAAAGGGCTCCTGCTGACCCTTGCGATCAGCCATCTCTACTTCGCGGTCGCGGGCTATCCCGGCCCCTACTATCTGCGTGGCTACCACGTGGCGATCGGGCTCGGCCTGGTCTTCCTGACCGTCACTTGGAACGGCGACAAGGTCGAGCGTCCCAGTCTGATCAACCTGTTGCTCGCTCTCGCCGTGGGCTTCGCCGCTCTCTATCCGGCGATCAATCTCGAGTACGTCGAGCTGCGCTTCATGTACGTCGATCCGCTGTCCATTTGGGACATGATCGTCGGCACGGCGCTGGTGGTTCTGGTGCTCGAGGGCACGCGGCGCATGCTGGGGCCTGCCCTGCCGATTGCAGCACTTGGCTTTATGGTCTTCGCCCTGATCGGGACCCAGACCTCCTACGAACTGCTGGTCGAGCAGCTTTTCCTGACCACTGACGGCATCTTCGGAATCCCGGTCGCCGTCTCGGCCACCTACATGGTGCTCTTTATCGTCTTCGGCGCGCTGGTCGAGCGCATGGGCGTCGGCCAGCTTTTCATGGACTTCGCCATTGCCCTGACGGGTCGACAGGTCGGCGGCCCGGCCAAGGTCTCGTGCATCACCAGCGGTCTTTTCGGCTCGGTCTCCGGCTCGGCTGTGGCCAACGTGATGACCACCGGCGCCTTCTCCATTCCGTTGATGAAGCGCATCGGCTTCAAGCCCTCCTTCGCCGCCTCGGTCGAAGCAGTGAGCTCCACCGGCGGGCAGATCATGCCGCCGGTCATGGGCGCGGCGGCCTTCGTCATGGCCGAGTATCTCGGCGTCAGCTACCTGACCGTCGCCGCCTTGGCCTTGGCGCCGGCGGTGCTCTATTACGTCGCCGTCTTCGCCGCCATCCACTTCGAGGCCAAGCGCCTCGACATCGGTACCGTGCCGAAGGACCAGCAGATTCCTCTCCTCAAGGTTTTGAAAGACCGCGGCCACATGTTCCTGCCGCTCGCCATCATCATCGGCGTTCTGCTGATGGGTTATTCGGCGGCCTTCGCGGCAATCTGCGGCATCGCTGCCATCCTGCCCTCGGCTTTCCTGCGCAAGACCACCCGCCACCACGTCACGCTTAGCAATACGCTGGCAGCGCTTGAGAAAGGTGCACGCAATTCGCTGGCCATCGTCGCGGCGACCGCCTGTGCCGGCATCGTCGTCGGCGCCATCAATATCTCCGGCATCGGCCTCGGCTTCTCCAACTTCGTCATCTCGGCGGCGGGCGACACCCTGATCATTGCCTTGCTGCTCAGCATGCTCGCGGGAGTCATCCTCGGCATGGGCATGCCGACGACACCGGCCTACATCGTGCAGGTGGCGCTCCTGGTGCCGGCTCTGGTGAAGCTCGGCGTGCAGCCCGAGGCCGCGCACCTCTTCGTCTTCTATTTCGCCATTCTCTCGGCCATCACCCCGCCGGTCGCCATGGCGGTCTATGCCGCCAACGCGCTGGCCGGCGCCAGCGTCTGGGAGTCCAGCATCAAGGCGGTGAAGCTCGGCCTGCCCGGCTTCATCATTCCCTTCCTCTTCGTCTACGAGCCGGCGATCCTGCTGCAGGGCGACGCCCTCACGGTGACCTTGGCGCTGGCTCAGGCCGTGCTGGGCGTCGTCGTGCTGGCGGCGGCGCTGCACGGCTACCTCTTCGTGCCGCTCAGGACCTGGCACAAGGCGCTGCTGCTGATCGCCACGGTCGGCCTGATCTATCCCGATTGGCGCGCCTCTCTGCCGGCGCTGGTCGTTATCGCCGCGGTTTACGTCGTGTCGCGCATGACCGCGCCAGTGCCCGCCAGCAGCAAGCAGGGATGAGGGGCGCGACGAGATGACAAGACAGCAAGGATCGAGAAACGGGGATGCAGTGGTGAGACTGACGGCACAGCAATTGGAAGGGGCCGCCGCCCGCATTCTTGCCGCGGCCGGGGCCAGCGAGGGCGACGCCCACCAGGTCGCCGTGCGGTTGGTCAACGGCAACCTGGTGGGCCACGACTCCCACGGCGTCATCCGCCTTTGCCAGTACGCAGAGCAGTTGCGCGACGGTTCGATTCGGTCCGGCGGCGAACTGACCCAGGTGGCCGACTTCGGCGCGGTCTCGGTCTTCGACGCCAACCTCGGCTTCGGCCAGGTGATGGCCGAGGCGGCGACCCGCAAGGGCATCGAAAAAGCCAAGACCTACGGCAGCGCCACCATCGGCCTGCGCAACGTTGCCCATGTCGGGCGCCTGGGCGACTGGGCCGAGCTTGCGGCGGACGAGGGTCTGGTCTCCTTCCACTTCGTCAACTCACCGGCCAAGCCCGCGGTCTCTCCCTTCGGCGGGGTGGAGCGGCGCATGTCGACCAACCCGATCTGCGTCGGCATTCCGGTCGAGGGCCGGGCGCCGGTGATCGTCGACATGACCACCTCTTCGGTCGCCGAGGGCAAGCTACGCGTCGCCAACATGGCCGGGCGCAGCATCCCGGAAGGCTGGATCCTCGACAAGGAGGGCAAACCCTCCCAGAACCCCGGCGACTACTACGACGGTGGCGCCATGCTGACCATGGGCGCCCACAAGGGATACGGTCTCAGCCTGGTGGTCGACTTGATGGCCGGGGCGCTCACCGGCGGCGGTACCACCAGCCCGACCGAGCGCGTCAACCGCAACAACATGCTCTCCTTCTTCATCGACCCGGCCGCCTGCCATGCAGGCGGCGAGGCCAACGGCATCGCCGCCGGCTACATCGATTGGGTCAAGGCCAGCGCGGCGCGCGACCCGGCCGCACCGGTCCTCATCCCTGGCGAGCCGGAGAACCTGGAACGCGCAAAGCGCAGCGAAAATGGCATCGAGGTGCCTGACGGCATCTGGCGGCAAATCCTGGACACCGCCGAAGGCCTCGGCCTGTCGGAGGCCGCGCTCCTCGACTGATCGCACATCCTTTCACTCGACAACCGACCTTATTCAACAACGCACCTAAACGAGGCTGACCCAACATGGCGCAGAACCAGCAAGATCTTGCCCTCCGCAATCCCGTGAAAGAGTCTCTAAAAGACAACCGGCTGCAGATTGGCTTGTGGAATTCACTCTGCAGCAACATGGCCGTCGAAGTGCTGTCCTACGCTGGCTTCGACTGGATGCTGTTCGATATGGAGCACGCGCCGAGCGACTACACCGACCTCCTGGGGCAGCTTCAGGCCATCAAGGGCAGCCCGACGGTCCCCATGGTGCGGCCGCCCTGGAACGATATGGTGACCCTGAAGCGCCTCCTCGACCTGGGCTTCTACAACTTCGTCATCCCTTTCGTGCAAACCGCCGAAGAGGCCAAGGCGGCCGTCAGCGCTGTGCGCTATCCGCCCCATGGCGTGCGGGGCGTGGCGGCGGCAATGCGCGCGAGCTGCTACGGCTACAACCGCGACTACTGGTCCACCATCAACGAGCGCATCTCTCTGATCGTGCAGGTGGAGACCATCGAGGCGGCGGGTCGGCTGGACGACATCTGCGCTGTCGAGGGGGTCGATGCGGTCTTCATCGGGCCCGGTGACCTGGCAGCCAGCATGGGGCACCTGATGAACCCCGGCGCCGACGAGGTGCAGGCGCAGATGGCGAAAATTGCCGAGGTCTGCAACAAGAACGGCATGACCGCCGGCACGCTCGCTTTCGGCACCGAGGACGCCAAGCGCTACGTCGAGATGGGCTACCGCCTGGTCGGTGTCGGCTCCGATGTCGGGCTGCTCAAGAAAGGCGCCGCCGAGAGTCTCGCCGCCTTCGCCGACCGCTGACAGCCAGCCGCCGCCGAGGGTCGATCATGCCGAAGGTTCTCTTCGTCGGAGACATTCACCAGGCCGGGCATCGCCTGTTCGACAGCCGCCCGGACTATGAGCGGGTCCTGTTTAAGGACCCGGTCCGTGCCGATCTGATGGAGCAGATCGGCGAGGCGGACGCCATCGTCCTGCGCAAGCTGGACCTGACCCGGGAGGTGCTGGAGCAGGCGACGAAGCTCCGGATCGTCTCCCGCCACGGGGTCGGCTGCGACAACATGGATGTGCCCTTCCTGACCGAGCGGGGCATTCCCGTCGCCACCATCGGCACGGCCAATGCGGATTCGGTGGCCGAGCACGCCATGATGCTGCTGCTCTCTGCGGCGCGTCGGCTGCCGCACTGCATGGCCTTGGTGAAGAGCGCCAGCGATGCCGACCGCGTGGGTTTCCTGGAAAGCCGCGACGGGGTCGGCACGATGGAACTCAAGGGGCGGACCCTTCTGATTGTCGGTTTCGGCCGCATCGGGAGACGCTTGGCCACGCTCGCCGCCGCCTTCGACATGCAGATCGTGATTGCCGATCCCTTCGTCGAGCCGGCGGCGGTGGAGGGCCTGGGCTACCGTCATGTGGCGGGGTTCGAAGCGGCGCTGGGCGAGGCCGACGCCGTAGTGCTCTCGTTACCGGCGGATCCCAAGGCGCCGCCGCTGTTTCAGGCGCCCCAGTTTGCCGCTATGAAACCGGGGTCGATCTTCGCCAACGTCTCCCGCGGCAGCCTGGTCAACGAAGCCGACCTGGCCGAGGCGGTCCGGCGCGGGCATCTCCTGGGGGCTGGGACCGACGTTTGGCAAAAGCTGCCGCCGGGCCCCGACCACCCCTTCATGGCGCTGGAGGGCATGGTGATGACCCCGCACTGCGCCGCCCACACCGACGCCTGCTTGAGCCGCATGGCCGAGATCTCGGTGCAGAACGTCTTCGATTTCTTCGACGGGCATCTGGACCCGCAGGTCGTTTTCAATCCAGAGGCCTTGCGGGCAGCATGACTAGTCGCACGTAGCAGTCTCTAAGAAGCGCGGGCCGGCCTCGAATCGATCGAGGGTCGACGCTCAGACAAAGTCTTGCGCGCGGATAGGGCGAGCGCGGCTCGCCGGCGGTTCTCGTGGACAAGCTTGAGCAATAAGCCAGGCTCGAAGCACTACCCTTGCTCTCCGAGCGAACATGCGAAGGCTCCAAAAGCTTGCAGCCTAGTCTCGCGACGCTTGTTCAGAGCGTCGACCGGCGCCTGCCTCCAACCAAAACGACCAGAGGATCCAAGCCATCGCCACCGCAATGGAGGTGGCAGCGAACCACTGCACAGCGGAGAAGGAATGCCACTCTATCAATATCCCCCCAACAAGGGGGCCTAACACGCTGCCCGCCAAGAGGACGCTGAGGAGCGCCATCTTCTGACGTCTCGTGCTGAGCTTAGACAACTGTGCCAGAATCGACGGTGCAGCTAAATTAAATGCCAGATCAAAAAGTAAAAACGCCAGCATTGCATACAACAATATCATGTTGTCACTGATCACTCCCACCAAGAAAAACAATAGAAGCAACCCCACGACACCAATACCTCGATTTCCGCTCGGAAAGAGCGCGAGAATGCACGTCATTATGAGGCCAACACCCAGCTTGGCGAAGGTTACCGAGTCAGCAATGGTCCCAATATCTCGTGTCTGCGTTGCCAGGAACTCCGACGCGTGGGCTAGGAATCCGGACTGGCCAGCGAAGAACAGAAGCAAGACCGTCAGCCCAATCAGCCCTTGCCCAACGGTTGATACACCTTCCAAGGCTGGCGCGCTTGATAGCTTGAATTTCTGTGCCCTGCGGCCCGAAATGAGAAATATCCCAACTAAAATCAAAACGTAGATGTAACAGAGTACGCTATAAACGGCCTCTGGTTCGAGAATACTCAATAATGCCGCTATTCCGCCCGAAATAATCAGCGCACCGGCAAGGCGAACCATGAACATCTGTTGCTTGTACTGCGACTCCGCCGCAGCAAGGGTGCCCATTTGCATATAGACACCACTACAGCACCCAATAACGAACCAGAGAACTGCAAGGAGCTGTATGCTGCTGACTTGCGTGCTGAGCAAAATGGCGACCACGTGAAGGGACACCGTCTTGGTCAGAAATGGCCAAGATACATCCTTGAAGGGACGTATTGCTTGAAATACGGACATGAAAAACAGCCCAAAAAGGGCGCTCGACATCACGAAGCTGGCGCTCACTATGGAAAAAGCGGCTTCGCTCTGGAGTTGTAGTACGGACACCAGCAAAGTCGTTAAATGGAGCGGAATAGAGCCCAGGCTTGATAAGATGGCAACCTGAAACTCGGGCTTGCCCAATAGGGACACTAATGTAAATCTACTCATTACTTGCGTTTTCTGCGTGAAGAAGCGTAGCTGCCGGGCCTTCTCTCATCCCTGTTTTCAGTTTTCCGAAGTGTCCGGCCAACGCCATCCCAGTCGAAGGCGCTGTCTCCTGCATCAAAGTCGTCTATGGCCATGCCCTGCGCTTCGGTGTTCGTGTAGCATGATCTTAGTATCGGCTGAATCTGAAACAGCGGTCTATCTTTTGAGATGAAGATCTCTCTGTCCGTAGAAAGAAGCTTGATGTTAATAAACAGGGGGCAAGGCCTGAATTGATCGGTCTCGACAAGGCCTTCGAAGCATGTGAAAGAGCTTCGGATATCATAATTCACGGGTGGCCTTATCAGAGTGCTCCAGTTTTTTTCTGTTTCTATAAAGTACCCAGACCATATTTGTAGAATGCCAGGAACAAAAAGCTCGGACAGAAAAGGAGGGTCGAGTTCGGATAATTCTTCCGGCGCGGCCTCTTGCCAATAGTCCCGGAAATCCTGTTCGAAATTGACCGACTTGACGGGGAACCATTGGCCGTCTTCGTGGAAGAAGATCTCTTTGCCATCAAACACGAGGCTTATGTCTTTTGGGGGGTAGACGTACCAGCCAAAGCTGGAGGCTGTCCGCATCGCCTCGCAAAACTGGAAGGCGCCGGCGGGAAGTGTGCCGGCGGCACTCTTCTCCGCTTTGCGAATGTCCGGCGCATGACGGTATGCTCTGTAACACTTAACAATAGTCATGATCTAATGGCGCGTTGAGGACTTTAAATTTTTGAATATAGCATAAAAGAACGCTTGAGAAGCCGGGTTGGCTTCTCAAGCAGAGTTCTGAGATTCTTTTTTCCCTAATTAGATTTTAGATGCGGATAGGCGCGTGACCGCCACCCATCTCGGACTTCGCTTGCGGTCTAACCGATACCATGATCCGCATGGGGGCGTGGCCGCCACCCATCTCAGATTTCGCTTGCGGTTTAACAGAAGTGAGTGTTTGGGTGTGGTCAGTATTACGAGCTTTGTCTTCGAATTTTTCTTTTGGCATAAGGAAAGTCTCCCATTTTTTGTTTCAAGAGGTTGGCCTCTAGTTTCACTGTCGCACAAGCGACAGCCGTGAATGAGTATCATTGGCATTAAATGTGATCCAGACAATTCGAGCGAGATCACAAACTTATAACTTCAGAGCGAGGTTGCGTTCGCGATCGATGCCAGGTGCGGCTGGCCGGTTGAGTTGGCCCGCTGCTGGCTCGACATCGGCCCGAGCGCGACGTCTTTTCACGGCATCGGGCAAAGCTCTGAAACGGAAGCCGCCGGCGGTGCACTGAAGCGTGTCGTTCGATCGAGCCGTACAGAAATGCCCGGCTCGTGTCGCCGGCCAAGTTCCCCAGTTCACTTCGTTCTTTGCGTGCTTTCGATCGTCCAACGCGCGCTTTTCGTCTTGGTCTCGAGCTTGGAAGACGGCCACCGCTTGCCCACGCGATTGCGTTTGTCCGGTTCTAGTCCGGCAAAGAAAAGTCCCAGAGTCCGGGCCACAGAGGCCCAGCAAACCAAACGATTAACGGACCCTTCGTGGTGGCTTGCCGCTCAGCTCACGCATGGCTGACGCGCCTGCGGCACGGTGTGGCCGAAACAAAGCAGCGATTGCTCGGTGCCTGCAAACCGATCGTCCAAGTCTCGGCGAGGGAGCGGGTGCGGCAATAAATAAAGGAAAGCAGGAATGTTGTTTCAACTGGGACATGGGCACTGTGTCGTGGCGCACTCCAATCAGGAAGCGCGTCCTGACGGTACAACGCTCGCCGCCGTCCGTGGGCGCAATGGCAATGCCAAGCGTGGGGCGCCGCCGCCGGACTTCGGGGCCTTCGGATACTATTTCCGCGATGCGCCGGAGGCTTTTCCCGGCAAGAATACGACCAGGGCATTGGATGCGCTGGGCGACGCCATGGCCGAGCCGCCAGAGGCTGCACGGCCGGACTCACGCATTCCGGTCATCTTCACCTATCTCGGTCAGTTCATCGACCATGACATCAGCGCTGGGACGGACCGCGACGCCGGCCTGTCAATGATCGACGGCGACGACATTGCGCCGGCGCCGCGCGAGCTGGTGATGCGCGACCGCCTCAACTTGCGGGCTGGTGCGCTCAGGCTCGATAGCCTCTATGGCGACAGCCCGGATCAGGAACCTTTCAGCCGCAAGCTCGCTTCCTTGCTGCGCGATCCCGACGCGCGGGCCAAGATGTGGCTCGGTGAGCTCGTCGATACCGGTCGTGGTCGGGTGCCGCTACCGGAGGACGGAAGCGGTGACTTGCTGCGCCTTGGACGCTTGCTGGAAGAACCAAACAAGCAGCTCGACGAGGCCGAGATCCGAGCCCTCCCCGAGCCGTTTCGGCGAGACTTCATCAATCAGGATGGTAGCATCCGCACGCAGCGGGCGATGATCGGCGATGCCCGCAATGATGAGAACCTCATTCTTGCGCAGCTGCATCTCGCCTTCCTGCGATTTCACAATCGAGTGGTCGATGCGGCGAGCAACGCCGGCGGGCCGCACCGCGAGGGCGACGACGCGGTCTACAACTGGGCCCGTCAGCTTGTGCGCTGGCACTATCAGTGGCTCGTGCTCAATGCCTATCTGCCGAAGGTCTGCGATCAGTCGGTGGTTGCCGATGTGTTGGGCCAGGGCGCACCGCTCTACTCCAAATTCTATGGTGACCAAATGGCGAGAGCGGCGAACGCGTTGCCGCCGGGCCACATGCCGCTGCCGCTCGAGTTCTCTGCCGCCGCCTTCCGCTTCGGTCACTCCATGGTGCGGGCGTCTTATGACTGGAACCGCTATTTCGGCCGGCCGGCGAACAGCGAGGGCTTGCGTGATACTCGCGCGGACCTGGAGCAGCTCTTTGCCTACACAGGGAACGGGGCACGGCCCATGCCCGCGCCGGAAGGTGGCTCGCACCCTGGCTTGCCGGGTCACTGGGCACCGGAGTGGGAGCGTCTGGTCGATGTCCACGTCGTCTTGCGCGATCGGGCGACGCGGCGCATCGACACCTTGCTGGCCCCACCGTTGACCGACATGTCCAACGCGCCGACCGATGCCGGTGGCCTGTTCCGTCGACTCGCCCAGCGCAACCTGCGTCGCGGTTACCGACTCAACATCCCCAGCGCACAGGATTGTATCGCAGGGATCTATGCCCAGACTGGCGCGGCGATCGACACCCTGGGCGCCGACGAGTTGACCTCCGGCCCGACCGGAGAGGCGGTGCGGGAGGGTGGTTTTGTCACGCGGACACCGCTCTGGTTCTACATCCTGAAGGAAGCCGAGATCTGTGCCGATGGCCAACACCTTGGTCCGCTCGGCAGCCGGCTGGTGGCCGAGACTTTGGCCGGTCTCGTGATCAACGACAAGACCTCCTATTGGAACCAGATCGGCTCCGACGCCGGCCGCTGGCATCCGCGCGACGCGGTAACCGCGGGCGAGCGTATCGTCGACAGCATGGCCGCGCTGCTGCGCGCCGCGCGTGTCCTGTAACAGTTCGGTCGACCCGAGAGAAACGAAGGGACCATGATGCCCGCCGCATACTGCGATCTGACACACCACTGGAAACTGCTGCAAAGCCGCGTGTTGGCTCGGCCGTTGCGGCACGCGGATTCCGCGCTCTTGGGGGTTGCGCGGGACGGGACTGCGCAGGGGTGGGGCAGTGTCAGAGGGGCTTGCGTGCGGGGCGCTTGTACGCCGGGGGACCATGCGCAGATCAGCTGTGCATGGAGGCGTCAAGCTGCCTCGCCGCAGCCTCGCACCAGGCGGCACGTCCGAGGGCTGCATCGCCTCGGAAAGCCTGGTGGGGAATCGGTTTTCACAGGTGCCTCCCTGAAACTGGCTGCGTGCGTGTCGGAGGTTTCCTCCAGCGCCATCGGCACGGCGCAGCCGCTTTTTTTCAGGAGTGCTCCTTCGCTGTCGCCAGTCTTGGGGAAGGGCGGGTTGCGCAGCGTTGCAGTGGATCGAAGGAGGGAGTCATGGATATAGCTTACTGGGTCACGCTGATCCTGCTGGGTGGCTACCTCGGCAGCCTTGGCCAAAGCCTGCGCATCGTCGTCGGGTTGAAGAAGGCGAAAAGGACAGCCGTGCAATTGAACCTGCCGCTCAAGGCCGTTCTGGATGGGCGCCTGCTGCTTCGCAGCCTGATGACTGGTTTTGCCAGCGGGGCATTGACCCTGCTCGCGCTTCGAGATGAGGGTCTGAATGACGCCTTGGGGCGCGTAGAACTGTCGTCCGGCCTTATGATGGCTGCCATTGTTGCCGGCTACGTTGGCGCAGATCTCTTCGAAGGACTTTTGAAGCGGCCGCCGACGCTCCGCGTGGCCTCGCACTAACGCGTTCGTCGAGCATTCAAGCATGCTGGTCGCAGGCCGGCAGCGTCACGACAATATCCCTATAGTACGGTTCGGAATGGTAGTATCGTGCCGTTTTCCCGTTTGACTCACGTTGGTTTCGAGAGTGTTGCGGCAGCTTTCTGCCGGAAGGGTGCAGCTTGAAAGGCGCCGCCGGCCGAAAGGTCGTAGGGGTGTGCGGCGGGCGCTACGAATTGGGAAGGAGCTAGGGACATGGCCCGAAAGGTCGAGGTCTATTTTGCCTGCAATCGCGAGCCTTTAGGCAAGGAAGCGCCTTGGTATGGGCAAAAATTCCATCCCGACGGCTCCGAATGCTACCGGGTCGGCAAGGGCCAGGTTGAGGCCACCGGCGCAGGTGAAGAGGCCGAATACGTTCTCAAGACAGTCAACACCTTTCCCGAGAAACCCGGGCCCGGTGGCGATGACCGTGGCGCAAAGCTCGGCTCGGCGCGTCTGTTCACTGAGATCAAGACGCGCATGCGCAAGGAGGAGCGGGATCTCGTGATTCTTCTCCACGGGTACGCCTCAGAGTTCTCCACGGCATTGGAGCGCGCCGCTGAGCTGACCGAGAAGTATACGGTGCTGGGCAAAGACTCAGCCGAGCGCCCGCCACTCGTGCTCGCCTTCTCCTGGCCGGCCAATGGAGAAACGGTGCCCTTCGCGTCTTATGTCAGTGATCGGCAGGATGCCGCCAAGTCCGGCCAGGCGATCGCCCGCTTCTTTTTCCGGCTCTGCGACTTCTTCCTGGAGGAAGCGCGAGCCAGCCGCGCGGCAGGCAGCGCCAAGAAACGGGCGGAACATGAGCCCTGTCCGAACCGCCTGCATCTTCTCGCCCACTCCATGGGCAACTGGGCGTTGCGCAATGCAGTGCAGTCCATCATCGAGCGGCGGGGTACAGATCGCCTGCCGGCCGTCTTCGACAACATATTCCTGATGGCGGCTGATGAGGACGAGGATGCGATGCAAGACCAGCTCAAACTTGGACTGCTGCCGCGTCTCGGCAATGCGGTGCACATTTATCACAGCAAGGACGATCTGGCACTGGTGATCAGCGACGTTACCAAGCTAAACCCGGACCGCCTCGGCCATAACGGTCCGGTGGAGATGGGGCGCACGGACGAGAAGGTGGTGGCAGTCGACTGCCGCCATGTGGATCGGACAGAGATCGCCCACGCCAACCATCAATACTACCGCCTGCGTTCTGAGGTAATCGCTGATGTGCGCTCCGTGCTGGCCGGCCTCAGAGCCGAAGAGGTGCCGGGGCGCACGCAGCTCACGCACCCGCGCCGCTACTTGATTGCGGTGCCGGGGGCTTAGAGTAGGAAAGTCGGAGTAGAGGCAGGAGGCCTGCGAAAGGAGCTCTGCCGATGAACGCAACGGATGCGCTGCCTGCCTTCGGGCGTCTTACTTTCGATGCGGAGGGACAAGAAGGCGGCCCCTTTCACAGCCGTTGCCTGCACGTGCCAAGTGAGGGTTCTGGCCTCACTCTGGGTCGTGGCTATGACATGAAGCGCCGCAGCAAGGCTGAGGTGCGCGACGATCTGCTGGCTGCCGGAGTGGCGCCCCAAGCGGCGCAATTGATCTCGCAGGCCGCCGGCCTCAGTGGTGCCGAGGCCGAGGAGTTTGTTGCCGAGAATGACTTGGAGGATTTTGAGATCTCGCTGGCTGGGCAGGTCAGTCTGTTCGAAGCGACGTACCGGGAACTGGCGGCCGACACACGACGTCTCGCGACCAAGCCCGATGTGACGCGCCGTTTTGGTGCCACCGATTGGGAGGGGCTCGATCCGGCCATCCGAGAGTTGCTGATCGATCTGCGTTTTCGTGGCGACTACACGCCCGCGAGCCGGCGTTTTTTGCAGCCGCACGTGGCGGCCAATGATCTTGCTGGTCTTAGCCTTGAGATCGCCGACCGCGAGCGTTGGTCAACTGTACCTGAGGATCGTTTCGAGCGTCGGCGTCGCTTTTGCGAAGACGCGTTGGTCGCTTCAAGGCTGGACGTAACCCGGACGGCTTAGCCGGACTGCGGTCTCGCCAGCGCTTGGAGCCTTGTCAGGGAAGGGGGCTCATCATGGAATTGCTAGAATCTGCGTTGGCCTTCGCGGTCGTCATGATCGTGTTGTCGACTATTGTGACTGGGATCGTCGAGGCGTTGCTGCGGTTTTTCGGGGTGCGCCAAAAGACGCTGAGAGCCACCATCGAGTCGCTCTTCGACAAAATCGTATGGCCGCGGCTCGAAGCGCGCCTCAAGCAACAAGCTGCCTCCCGCAAAACAGCAGGCACTGACGGTGCTGCGAGCGATGTTGAGACGAGCGCGCGCAGTGACTTTGTCAACGGCATGACGTTCAACCCGGCGGCCGGCAGTTCCGACCGGCTGCTCAGTCATCAGAAGCGGATCGACGTCCTCTCCGTCGTGGCCTTTGCGGAGCGCCTTGGGCGAACCGATGTCGGTCAGGCCATTCTGGCCGAGGGTACCGCGGCGGTTGAGCCAATCATCCAGGACTTCACACGTAGCTTCGAGCGTTTCAGCAGCGCCGGCAGGGAGGTCTTTCGCAAGAACGCCAAGCAGGCTGCCATCGCTGTCGGCATCGTTCTCGCCTTCGCCGCCAACATCGATGCCGGACGTTTGTTCACGACGCTGATGGACAATCCGGACGTGAGACAAAGCCTGATCGAACAAGCTGGCGAAGCGGCAGAGGCCAACCAGAAAGCCGTGGCGACGCTGCAAGCTCTCCAAGATCAAATCGCTGAGAATGGCCTGCAGGATAATCAGGCCGAGGAGATCAAGACGCAGATAGGCGAAATCAAAGGCGGTCTTGAAGCGCTTGCGAGTGAGGGCCTGCCGATCGGACACAGCTTCTATCCCTACTGCACGCAGGGTACAGTGGGTGATAAGGCTTGCGCCGCGTCACCCGACAATGCAACGCGGGTCGAGAAGGCGGTGAGCTGGGTGCTGCTGACGATCGTTGCCGGCGTGCTGATCGGCCTCGGTGGGCCTTTCTGGTTCCGTGTCTTCTCCGGCTTGTCGCAGGTCTTCCAAGTGCTGCGCGCCTTCAGGGGTGGCAGCCAGCCTGAGCAGGCCGTACCTGAAAAACTACCGACCACACCGGCAGCCGAAGCTTCGGCCAAGCCTGAGAGCGTTCTCGATGCCTTCAAGGTGGCCGCAGATGCGCAGGCGCAGGTGATCGCCCAGCGAAGCGGACAGGTCGCCAGTGGTCAGGCCAACCCTCAGCCCGCTGACGGCGTTCCCCAAACATGACCCAAGCCAAGAGCGCCCATGAAGTGTCGGCGAGCGCCCGGCTTGGGGGAAGGGCCTGGGAAGACTGGCCCGGGGGGCTGACCGTGGCGCCCGCCTGATTCGGAAACTGGCGATTGCTGCGCCGCAATAGTGTGAAGTGCAACACAAAGAGCAGCCGTCGTTGCCAGATTGACGGTCCGGGATGATGACCATGTACGGCCACTTATTCACATGTCTCTGTCGTTTGATTTTCCTTCAGCGGGCTTCGAACTGTGAAAGACGCCGCAGTGTCCATGGTCCAGGCATGCGACTTCGAGGCCCTCTTGCAGGTCCAACACAACAGAAAGGTGCGTGATGTTCGAGACGATCTATCTCATGGATCCCAACAACAATGCACTCATCTCGCCTTATACGGTGAAGGGTAAGAGGATTGGGGCGGCCGAGTCCTTCTCGGTTCGGCTGGCCAGCGTTGTGGTAGCCGAGGACCTGGACGGTTTTCTGGGCGGTAAGAATGATGTCTTCGTGATGACACGCTCGGCGCTCGGCAAGCGCCCACGAGTCGAGCGCGTTCACTTCTATGGCGAGGAGATCGAGACGGGTAAGCCGATCAGAAACCTCTTTGCCAACCTGGTTTTCGTCGAGGAGGACTACAATCCGCTTGAGCGTCTCTGGATCGAGCTCAACGTCATCGAGATCGATTCCGACAGCGGAGAGCGCAAGGCAGCGATCAACGCTTTCCAAAGCATGGCCTCGACCGCCGGGGCGGTCTTTCCGGCCATTGTGCCGTACAGCTTTGCGGCGTCGGCTGCGATCGGCTTGGTGGAGAGACTCGTCTCGGCTCTCGAAAAGGACGACGAAGTCGTGAAGTTGCCTATTTCCTTGCACGGCAGCGCAGCGATGATCGGTGAAATGCCGCTGCAGGTCGGCACCTACATCGCCTTTGCCAGACCTGTTAACCCCGCTGGGCTGAAGCTGTCGCAGAGCGGGCTGCTCCAGGGTAGCGCCGCCAAGGGTTTGTCCTACGTCGTCTTCAACGTCGCCGGTGAAAAGCAGATTAGCCACACCGAGATCACCAGCCAGAGGATCGCGACCTTGCTGACACAACTGCGTGACGGCAATCCACAAGTTGCGAAGAGCGCCATCGAGTTCCTTGGCGATACGCTCACCGCCTACGGCAACTTCGGCAAGCTGAATCGCTATCTCGAACTGAAGGAAAAGAAGGCGGCAGATCTGACGCCACCAGAGAAAGGCGTCATGGACGCCATCAAGAAGATCCCGGAGCTCAAATCCTTTCTTCCCAAGAATACGTAGCGGGCGCATCTCCCCTCCTTGAGCGCTCGTTGCATGGATCGTCACAGAAGGAGCAACGGCAGGCGGGAGAAGGACCCATGACTTTGTTGCAGAAATGGTTGCCGAAGGAGTTGCGGCGAGAACGGGAAGCCATTGCCAAAGGGAGCTTTGTCGCAATTGCGCGCGACGGCATTGGCCCACGCAAGAAGGCACGTGTCAGGCTGGTGCAGGAGTGGCTGTGCTTCGGCAACCACCAGATTGCCGTCGATGGCGATTTCGGCCCGGCGACCGAACAAGCGGTGCGGGACTTCCGCGCTGCAGAGGGCTTGGCGGCCGGCGGCACAGTGGATGGCGAGACCTTTGCGGCTCTGACCGCGCCGATGGTGGCCGCACTGCAGCCTCTCGATGGGCCGCCTGCAACGCTCGGCGCAGCCATGCTCGGTCACGCCCGCCGGCATCTGGCCCAGCACCCCGTCGAGATCGGTGGTGAGAACCGTGGGCCCTGGGTGCGGCTCTACATGGACGGCAATGAGGGCGCAGACTGGCCCTGGTGCGCCGGCTTCGTCACCTTCCTGCTACGCCAGGCCTGCGGCAGCTTCGGGAGCGAGATGCCTATCGAAGGCTCATTCAGCTGCGACCAGTTGGCTAAGCAGGCCAAAAAGGCTGGGCACTTCGTGTCCGAGAGCGAGCGTCCCGAAAGCGACCTCAGGCCAGGGACGATCTTCCTTCGGCGCAAGTCTGCGAAAGACTGGACCCACACCGGCGTGGTGACAGCATTCGAAGCGGAGCAGTTCCGGACCATCGAAGGCAACACTGACGCCAGCGGCAGTCGCAACGGCTTCGAGGTCTGTCGGAAAATCCGTGCTTTCAAAAAACGAGACTTCATTCGTATCGATTGAAGGGAACGGTGAAGCCAGCGGGTGCAGAGAAGCCTACTGTGCGGCCTGCAGCTTGGGCCCTGCGTCCGCTGCATTGGTTTCCATTTCCTGTCGGCTCCGCGTGATGGCTCGGCGGTAAAAGGTGAGGCTTTTCTGCAGGCGGCTTAGGTAGAAGCGAACGTTGTCCGCATCACCGCGCTGGCGGTAGGCGCGCACGAGACGCAGGCAGGCGCGCACTCGCTCCCGTGCCTCCGTGGGCCAAGGCGTGTCGAGCGGCGAGCCACGGCCAGTGGCCGTAAGAACGAAGACCGACAGCCGCTCTTCACGCTCGAGCCCTTCTTCGTGAGCCCGCTCCCGCATCCGGGGGTAGGCGGCCAGCGGCCGCCCACGCCAGCGCTCCCAAGCTTCTTCGCAGCGCTCTAACTGGGTCAGAGCGTCGCGGCGCAGCTGTTTTTCCGCCGGTGCGAAAGGCGGATAGATCATCACCCGTCTCCAATCTCAAGCTGTGGCAGCGTGTCGATTCCTATTATTGTGATTATAGCAATATATGTCAATGCGATTCGGGCAACACTTGACCCTTATGGCTTGTGAAACGAGCCGTTTGGGGTCTGCCTCTGCTGCCACGGCACACTGGTTGTTTCCGGGCACAGGCCGTTCGAACCATGCCTGGGTTGGCAGAAGGAAAAGCGGCGCGCCAACAAGAGAGTGTCGCCAAGCCTTACCTTTGTGCAGTCTTCTGTCGCCGGAAGGGAAGCACCTTACGTAAAGTTGCGTTCTGGCTAGCCTCAACTTTGTTCCGGGTTTTGCCGGTCGACGGCGGCGCCTGGTCTTGCTATAGACACGCCTCGCTTTAGAGGAGCGTTCGATGATCTTTGCATGGATGACATCGCCGGTCGGCTGACGTCCTTCCTGTCGGGGTAGATCCCCACCGGGGTGATACGTCAGGCCGTTTCCGGCTCTCTCCCGCCTTCCCTCGCGAAGGGCCATGGGCCCGTGCAGGCAGGGTGCGGCACCCCAATTCGATCATCGTGTTTCCGGACAGCACCACAGCCTGAGCCTCGGCATCGCCGTCCGGTCCATCTTCCGCAGCCTCTGCGGATCTGCACCTCGGAGCGTTCCCCATGGCCCGTCAAGCCACCTTCGGCCGCCGCACTATGACCGGTTGGCGCACGCCTTCTTGGACCCGACGTCTGTTCGACTGGGCCGAGGGGCTGGTCGATCCTTTCATCGAGCCCAAAGGCAACCCGCCCGCCAGCTTCTGGGGCTTCGTGCTCGATCACTTGCGGCCCTACCGTCGGGTACTGGTGGCGGCCGGGCTCGCCGGCATGTGCGCCGCTCTGCTCGAAACCGGACTGGTCTACTACGCTGGCTACCTGGTCGACAGCATGGAAGGGCTCGGGCCCGACAACTTCCTCTCGGTGCACGGCCTGGAGCTCCTGCTTGTGGCGCTCGCCATCCTCTTGGTGCGGCCGCTCTTCGTCATCATCCATATCGGCCTGTTGAGCCACGGGATGTCGGTCAACCTGGTGGAGCAAATTCGTTGGCGTGCCCATTGTCACCTTTTGGGCCAGTCCATCGGCTTCTTCCAGAACGACTATGCCGGGCGTATCGCCAACCGGGTGATGCAGACGTCGCCTGCCATCGAGGACTCCGCCTACATGGCGCTGGAGGCAATCTGGTACGCCTCGATTTACTTCATCGGCGCGTCCATCGTGTTGGCCGGGGCCGACTGGCGCCTCGTTATCCCGCTCCTGGTCTGGGTGGCTCTTTACGTTTGGCTGCTTGGCACCCTCATCCCCAAGATCGGCGAGGCCTCGCGGCGCAACTCTGAGTCCCGCTCCCTGGTCACTGGGCGCATCGTAGACGCCTACACCAACATGGAGACGGTGAAGCTCTTTGCTCATGCTGAGCGCGAGAAGGCCTTCGCCAAGTCCGCCATGCGGGTGCACCGCTTGCGCTTCTCGCGCCTGCTACGGCTGATGAGCTTGATGACCGCCAGCCTGGCGCTGATCAACGGTGTGCTCATGGTTTGCACCGTTGGGCTGGCCATCTGGCTGTGGAGCGCGGGCGAGAGCAGCATCGGTACTGTCGCCGCGGCGGCAGCGCTGACCACGCGGCTCATCTTTATGACCGGCTGGATCATGTGGGTGACGTCCCAGCTCTTCCAGAACGCTGGCATCGTGCAGGAGGGGATGGAGACCATCTGTCAGCCCCATCAGATCCGCGACGAGGCGGGCACGCCTGACCTCGACGTGCACGCGGGCGGTCTGCGCTTCGAGGACGTGCACCACCACTACGGCAGGGGAGCCGGCGGGCTCGACGGCGTCGATCTCAGTATCGCGCCTGGCGAGCGGGTCGGTCTGGTCGGCCGCTCGGGCGCCGGAAAATCGACGCTGATCGGTCTCTTGCTGCGGTTCCACGAGCGCGAGGGCGGCCACATCCTGATTGACGATCAGGCGGTCGACCAGGTGACTCAGAGCTCGCTGCGCCAGCAGATCGCGGTGGTGACCCAAGACACCTCGCTGCTGCATCGCTCAGTGCGCGACAACATCCTCTACGGCCGGCCTGAGGCTAGCCAGGAGGAGGTGGAGCGCGCTGCCCGGCGGGTCTCGGCCCACGAGTTCATCCTGGAGCTGGCCGACCCCACGGGGCGCAAGGGCTACGATGCTCATGTGGGTGAGCGTGGGGTGAAGCTCTCGGGCGGCCAGCGGCAGCGCATCGCGCTGGCGCGGGCGGTGCTCAAGGACGCGCCCATCCTGGTGCTCGACGAGGCGACTTCGGCGCTGGACTCTGAGGCCGAAGCGGAGATCCAAGAAGCGCTGGAGACCTTGATGGTCGGCAAGACGGTGATCGCAATCGCCCACCGCCTGTCCACCCTCCGGCGTATGGACCGCATTGTGGTGCTGGACGACGGCCGCATCGCCGAGCAGGGCACCCACGATCAACTCCTCGCGATGGACGGCCTCTATGCCGGCTTCTGGCGACGCCAGTCCGGCGGCTTCATCCGCACGGAGGAAGACGAGGCGGCGGAGGGTACACAAGCGCCGGAGCGTGCGGCGGAGTAGTGGGGAAGGGGAGTGGGGGCGGCTCCACTCCCTTTTCACCCTTCGACAGGGGCATGGGCCTCGTGCTGGGCGCCTCCCTGTCAGTCACGATCGTTCTTGACGGCGGTGGGCTGAGATTGCGAATAGTCCGCATTCTTAGTGCTGACAACATGATCTCGGGCGGAAGGGGAGGACAGCAATGCCGATGCCGTTGAACGCGCAGGTTGCCGAGGCGCTCAATCAACAGGTCAACAACGAGCTCAAGGCGAGCCATGTCTACCGCGCCATGGCGGCCTACTTCGACGGGCAGGAGCTTCCGGGCTTCGCCAGTTGGTTTCGTGGCCACGCGACCGAAGAGGTCGGCCACGCCATGCGGCTCTACGATCATCTGGTGAAACGAGATGCACGGGTTGAGCTGAGCGGCATTGACCAGCCGCCCAAGGACTACGTCTCCGCAGAGGCAGCCGTTGCCTCCGCGCTTGATATGGAGAGCGAGGTCACCGGGCAGATCAACGCGCTCTTCGAACTCGTCCACGAGAGCAAGGAGTACGGCACGCAGCCGGTCCTGCACTGGTTCCTCGAGGAACAGGTTCAGGAGGAGGATCTCTTTCGCCGCCTGCTCGACCAGGTGAAGGCGGCGGAGGACAGCCGCTGGCACCTCCTAATGCTGGACCAGGAACTGGCTGGCCGCCAAGAGGCATAGAGGTCTGGCGGAGCGCCTACGGATCGAAGGCGGGTCTCACTACTGCGCTGGCGGTTCCGGTTCACCATCGAGGAAGGCACGGCTGCCCGGGTGCCAGGGCAGCGAGACAGCGCCTTCCGCTGTGGCGGCTTGAGTCGCCGTTCCCTCGGTCTCGGGCATCAGTCGTGAGCCAAAGAGAGCCTCCGTGATCAGCCAGGCATGACGCTTTGGCAGCTCGGCGTGGGCCACGAGCATGTATGCCTCCATCTTGGCCAGCCGTTGCAGGGGCTGGGCGCCGTAGGGAGCGAAAGCGCCGGCCCCGCTGGCCATGGCGAAGGCCTCGTCGCGGCCCAGGACGGTGACGAACAGCTGCCCGGTACCGATCAGGCTGGCGAGGCGCTCGGGATGCGGTGCCCGTGCGACCCGGGCCTTGGCTTTGGGCAGGTGTTCGGCGAGCACGGCCACCGCCTCTTGCGCCAGGGCATAGGTCTCCGGGTCGCCCTTGTGGCAGCCGATCAGGAGATGTGCTTGGCGGTAGATGTCCCAATGGCGGTAGGGCGTGTGGCCGGTGAGGACCAGGCTCGCACCGGCCAGCAGAACCGCCCGTCCCAGAAAAGCCCGCCTTGGAAGGACCCGCCTCATGTCAGGCCGGTTCACTCTTCGAAGACGTCCAGGTTGAGCACTGCCGTCATTACGAAGTTCGGCACGTCCACCACCTGGCCTACGCGCAGGTCGACGGCGACGCTGGCCAGGATATAGGCCTGCTCGGAGGTCAGGCCGTGCTCGCGCTGGATATAGGCGATCATCTTGATCAGGGCATCGCGCGCGGCGAGCGTCAGGTCCTCGGAGAGGTTCTCGAGCCCCGCGATCTCTTCGGAGTCGATATAGCTGTGGGTCGGCGGGATGGTCCCGGCTTCCTTCAGCGGCAGGCCGATCGTTTGATAGAAGCGCGAGGGCTCCATGCGCTTGATCTGGTCGCCGCCTTCCACCTCGGGGCCTTGTATAACGGCGCCCTGGCCCTTGCGGATCTCAGTGGTCAGGGTCACCACGCCGCCCATCTCGATGGCGGTGCCGGAGACCTCGCCGTCGCCCTGCGCGAAGTGCAGGTCGCCGACGAAGAGGCCGCAGCCCTCGACGAAGCAGGGAAACAGCATGGTGGTGCCGACCTGCATCTGCTGCACATCCATGTTGCCGCCGTTCTCCCGCGGCGGGATGGTGCGCAGGCAGTCGTCCCTATGGCTGCCCTGGGGGCCACAGACGGCGGTCGGCAAGGCGCCGGTCGGCTCGGGCGGAAGGGCGACGCCGCCGGCCGCGGCCAGCGCCGCTTCGCGTGCTTTCCAGGCCTGTACCTCTGCCTCGCCCGGCAGCACCCCGACCGAGCCCATGAAGGCCTCGTAGGGGATCTTGATGCCCGGCATGTCTTCGGAGACGGCGTTGAGCCGCGACAGGCGCCAGTTCACCAGATAGGGCTCGGTATAGAGATCGCGCAGGAAGCCGAAGCCCGGCACGATCACCGTATAGCCGTACTGGTCGGGCTCGATGTCCATTAAGGTCACCGCCAGCACGTCGCCGCGCTCCGCGCCTTCGATGTAGACCGGCCCGGTCATGGGATGCACCAGGCTGAGGTCGAGGGCGGCGAGATCGTCTGCGTTGGAGTCCAGGGTCAGGTCAGAGTCCAGCGCATCGCGGGTGTGCATGACGATGATGTCGCCCGGCTTGGCGCGGGCTGCCGGCGGGATCTCCGGATGGAAGCGGTTGAAGCAGTTGGGGTCTTGGGCGCAATGGTCGCCCTCCTTGTCGATCACCACGCGGGTCTGCCAAGTGACCTCCGTGGTGTCGGCCAGGGCGGTGGCGGCGCCGGCAAGCGCCGCGGCAGCCGTCCCTGCCGCCAGCAGGGCGAGCGTCGAAACGGCACGTCGGATGGGATGCATCATGGTGGGGCCTCCTTGCACGGTCGTTCTTCTTGATCTTCCCGTTGTCTAGACGATGACGGGAAATGGACGGCTTGGCCAGCGTCTTGTCCGGCAGGGCTGCCTTGCGGCGCCACTCCCTGTTACCCCGGCCCCCGAGCCGGGGTCCATTCCTAAGCCTGCGCGGAATGGTTAAGAGGAAGGCGCGGTGCTGCCACGGCGTGGCTTCTCGTTCCTCAGTCCTCCAGCGGCGGAAGCCAGGTGAGCGAGGAATGGTGCAACGAGATGAGAACGCGCCCGTCCAGCTTGTGATAGGCGAAGGTATAGTCGGCGCGGGTCGCGTTGCCGTCCCCATCGATGAAGGTGTAGTGCCCCATATCTTTATAGCCGAGGCCGCCCGCCTTCAGGATGGGACCGGCCGCGCTCTGGAATTCCACGCGCTTCCAACCTCGATTGAGAAAGCCATCGTCGTTGGGATAGTTGGGATCGCCGCCTACGAAGTAAGACCGCGTGCCGGCGCGATCGAGCCGAATGACGTCCGCCAAGGTTGGCTTGAACAGGAGAGGCTCGTCCGGTGCGCCGAAATCGTAGAGGTCCAACAGCCGGTCGACATCGCGCTCTGTGACGTACTTGGCCCAAGCACGCTGCGCGGCGACGACCTCCGCCTTGGTCATGGGCTCGTAAATCCGCTCGGAAACGGCTCCGACTCCCCTTTGGCTGGCTGACCAGCAAGTCTAGCGAAAGCGATAGACTTGGTACAGAATCAGCTCCAGCCAACCGGGCCGCGCGCCGCCGCAGTTCCTTCGCGGGGGCTCGGATGTCCGCTGGTGACCCGGAGCGGACAGCGGCACGCATCGCAACCGAACGCAGACAGTGATTTGTCATATGCTCGATGCTTTTTGCCATGGCGTCGATACAACGCCTTCCTGAGATTGGCTATCTTTCCCTTCGAAGGGGTGTCGATGTTGGCGTGAATGATAACCGATGAAGAAGCACGAGCGTCGGATCGGGTTCGAGAACCCCGAGTATCAGCCAATCGAAGCGGATCGCGCCGTCGTTGCCAGATCGATCGACTGGCCGGTCCAGCACGAACAGCCTGCTCATTTTCATGACCGCGGTCAGCTCGTGTTCGCGTCGCGCGGCATCCTCAACGTGACGACGGAGGACGGCGCCTGGGTGGTGCCGCCGCAGCGCGCCGTCTGGATTCCGATGGGGATCCATCACTCGATCCTCTCAAAGACGAAGGTCGAGCTACGTACGGTCTATATCGACGAGCGCGAAGCCAGGACGGTGCCGTCGACGTGCTGCGTGATCGCCGTGTCGCCTCTGCTTCGAGAGCTCCTGCTGACGGCCATGACCGTCCCGCCCGATTACGAACGAGGCGGACGCGACGAACGTGTGATGACCCTGATCATCGATGAGCTTTCGAGCGCGGAGGCGAGTGCCAGCGACTTCTTTCTTCCATTGCCGAGGGACCGGAGGGTCAAGCCGATCGTCAACGCGATTCTGGACGGTTCCGAGGCGCCCGCGACTTTGGCAGCCTGGTCGAAGAAGGTCGGGGCCAGCGGGCGGACCATTCAGAGAATCTTCCTGTCGGAGACAGGACTGCATTTCGGCACATGGAAGAAGCAGGCCATTCTTCTCGGAGCGTTGAGAAAGCTGTCCGATGGAGAGAGCGTGCTGAACGTGGCGCTCGATTTGGGTTATGCCTCGCCGAGCGCTTTCACCCATATGTTCCGCCAGGCCTTCGGTGTCGCGCCCTCCCGTTTCTTCGATTAGCCGCCGAACCGCGGGCTTCCCCAAAGCGTGCCCAGCGATCGCGCCATGGCATCGAAGTTGCGGCATTGAGATTGTCATATCCTCGACGATTTTTGCCACGTCGTCTTTAGACTTCCATTCCATTGCGGCCGAGACTTCGGGCTCTATCGTTCGTTGGGAGTCGGTCGACCATGGACATCACCTACGAGGGCAATCGCCTCACCCTGCGCGACGGGGCGGATTTCCGGCACACCTACAGCGCGCTTTGGCTGCGGGAATCGAGTTTCTCGCCCGAGTTTCGAGACGAGAAGACAGGTCACAAGCTCGGCGACGGCGACAGGCTGCCACTCGACATCGCATTGGCCTCGGCGACTTTGCGCGACGAGGAGCTCCACCTCGCCTTCACGGACGGGCATCGCTGTGCCTATCCGACGGCATGGCTGGTCGACACGGCGAAAAAGCCTTTCTTTCAGGAGCTGGCAGGCGACAGGGAGCTGTTCGACGCCAGTCTCGATCCCTTGCCGTGGCATGACCTGGCCGACCTTCAAGCGCGTCCCGCCGCGATCCGCGATGCCCTCGATGATCTGGCACGGCTCGGCTTCGCCCTCGTTCGCGGTGTGCCGGCCGTGTTGAATGGCATGCAAGCGTTCATCGACCTGATCGGCTATATGCGCGTCACCAACAACGGGGCGATCGAAGACATCAAGGCCGTCCCGCCCGAGCAGGCCTACGATCTCAGCATGACCCCGCGGGCCTTGGAACCGCATACGGACAATCCCTACAGGATTCCGCAGCCCGGGTACGTTCTGCTCCATTGTCTGGAGAACGCGGCGGAGGGCGGCGAGTCGGGGATCACGGACGGCTTTCGTGCCGCGGAGGAGCTGCGCAGGGAGTCGCCCGCGCTCTTCGATGCGCTCGCGACGACGCCGGTGAACTGGTTCTACCGGGATGAGCAGGCGATCCTGGAAGATACCTCGACGTTCATCGAGCTGGACCGCCAAGGCGAGATCTGTCACGTCCGTTTTCACGGACGCAGCGACCGGGTTGCCGCTGTGGACCCGGATCGGCTCGATGCGTTCTACGAAGCGCGTCGACGCTTTATCGCGCTGATCCGCTCGGATGCGCTGGAGGTGCGTCTCAAGCTGCAAGCCGGCGAGATGTTCATCGTCGACAACTATCGTATCATTCACAGCCGGAAGGCCTTTCGGCTCGAGACCGGTGCCCGGCATATGCGGCAGGCCTACATCGATCGCGACGTCGTATCCAGCCGGCAGAAGACGCTTCGGCGCAGCCTGGACGCAAAACCCTGGCGCGCCCGGTCCTGAGGATCTACTCCGCCGGCGCGGGTGCGGGCTCGGGCAGGCGCCGCGGCAGGGCGGCGACGATCAGCAGGATCGCGGCGGCGGCCCCGGCCAGCAGGCGGAACAGCATATCGAAGCCCCAGGCCTGGTAGACGAAGGCGATCAGCGGCAGCGACACGGCCAGCACGGTGAAGCTGACCACGTAGCGCACGCCATAGACCCTTGCCTTGAAGGCGCCGCGCGCGGTCTTGCCGATCATGTAGTCGTTGATCGGGATCTGGCCGAACGCGCCGAGCATGAAGCCCAGAGCCACGGCCAGCGCCAGCGCGTCGGTGAGCCCAGGCATGAGGGAGAAGAAGGTGAGCTGCAGCAGCGCCACGCCCATGAAGACCGGGCGTGGGCCGAAGCGGTCGAGCAGGCTGCCGACGATGAGCTGCGCGATCGAAGCCATGGCGAAGACGATGAAGGCGAGGGAGCCGATGACCGTGGCGATGTCATCTCCTCCCGCACCCCCGCCTGAGGCAGCCGCGCTCTGGAGCCAGACCGAGATCTGTGCCGCCAGGCCCTGCAACCGCTCTTCGAAGATCTTCGGCAGCGCGAAGGTGGTGGCCTGGAAGATGATCGAGGAGACGGCGGTGGTCATGAAGACAATGGCCGCGACCCGGATCAGCAGCGCGCGGTAATCGGGCGGCGGCTGCGGCTCGGGCGCGGCGGCGGCCGCCTTGGCGGCCTTGCGCTCGGCCGGGATGCTCTCCCGGCGCAGGGCGAGATAGCAGAGCCCCATGGCGATGGAGAAGAGACCGGGCAGGATGAAGGCCATGTGCCAGCCGCCATGATCGATCAGAAAACCGGTGATCAGCGCGGCGCAGGCGACGCCGAGATTGCCCCAGACCCCGTTGGTGGCGATGCGCATGCCGGTGTTGCGCCAATTGGAGGTGACGATGGCGAGGCCGACCGGATGATAGATCGCCGCGAAGACGCCGATGACGAAGAGCCCGGCGCCGATCTGTAGCGGGCTCTGGGCGAAGCCGGTGGCGATGGAGGCGAGGCCGATGCCGATAAAGAAGACGCACATCATGCCGTCGCGGCTCCACTTGTCCGCCAGCCAGCCGGCCGGCAGCGAGAAGAGGCCAAAGGCGAAGAAGCCGGGTGTGGCATAGGCCAGGAGCGCGGCATAGCCGACATCCCACTCGCGGCTCAGCGCCAGGGCGGCGACCGTGGCGAAGACCAGCATAAGGAGGTGGTCGAGAAAGTGGCCGATGTTGAGCAGCAGAAAGTATACGCGGTCCCGATCCATCACCGTGTGAGCATAGCCTTGGCGCGAGCGCGATGTCTTGCCAAAGAGTGTCGGTAGCTCGCCAAAGTGATGGGGTTGCTGGGCGCGCCTGCACCGCCCTGACTGTCGCCCCGGACTTGTCCGGGGTCCATTTCGAAGCCTGCGCATCTCGCGCTTACGTCTACCAGGGGTCCCGGCTCGCGGGCTCCGCCATTGGCCGGGATCACGGGAAGAGTAGGTATTTCATCATAATTTCTTAAACGTCTTTATGGTTAACGGTTTTAACCCCTCCGGCCTATCGTTCTGGGGCGATTTGTGCTAACTTGTGGATATCGGGAGCGGGTTTCGGCGGTCGGGAAGCCGCCGCGGCCCGCGGGGTAACCGAGACGCGCAGTGCCCTTAGGCTCATGGAGCCAGAGGCTTGTCGCGCCTCAGGCTTGGGGGAGCCAACCATGCACTTGAGTGATGCCCTTTGGGCGGCCCGGCGTGACGGGCGCCTTGCGGTCTTTTTCGCAGCACTGATCTTCGCTGCGGTGATGTCCCAGGTATCGGTGGCCCAGGCCTCGGAAGCCTCTGCGCTCGATCGGCACAGCGAAGGCGATGTCATCGCCTGGCAAGAGGCGGTGGCGGCTTACAAGGCCGGCGACTATGCGGCCGCTGTCGATTGGTTCCGCCGCGATGCCGAAACAGGGCACAGCCGCGCGCAAGCGGCGCTGGGCGCCATGTATACCCACGGCCAAGGTGTCGAGAAGGACTATGCGGAGGCGGCCAAGTGGTATCGCCTGGGCGCCGAGCAGGGTGAGGCCATGGCGTTGGCTGGCCTGGCTGGGCTCCATGAGTTCGGCCTCGGCGTCGAGATGGACTGGGATAAGGCGGCCGAGCTCTATATCCGCGCGGGTGAGAGCGGCGACGCCCACGCCCAGGCGCGCCTCGGCGCACTCTACTACAGTGGTGAAGGCGCCTTACCGCAGGACGATCAAGAAGCCGCTCGCTGGTTCCAGGCTGCCGCCGAGCAGAACCACGCTCGGGCCCAAGCTTTCCTCGGTATCATGTACGCGCAGGGTCGCGGCCTCCCGCAAGATTCCTTAAGGGCGCAGATCTGGCTCAATATCGCGGCCGCCCAGGGCGACAGCTTCGGCGAGATGATCGGGCCCAAAAACGCCGAGGCACTCAGCATCGCCGAGCAGGCGCTCGCAGCCACCCGCGCCCAGGAGTGGCAAGACGCTCACGAGGCGATGCGGTCCCGTTAGGACCGGCGCAATGCTGGCGCCCCTGGTTGGACTTGGGCCTATGGGCATAAGTGCTTGGCCGGGCGAACACCCGACCAACCATTGCTAGGCCCGAGCCTATAGCAACACCCGTCCCGACATGCCGCCTTCACTCTGCCCTCGCGCAACATGAACGAAGTTTAATGCAGCGGAAAGCTGCCGCTCACCTCCCGTCCTCACCTGAAAGGAGGCTCGCAGTCCGGCGAGTACAGGCAATGGAGGTTTCGTTTATGTCTAATTCGATCACGCCCCGCTTCGTGCCGCGTGTGCCGACGGCGTTTTTGGGGGCCGCAACGGCTGCGCTGCTGGTTGCGACCAGCAGCGCAGCTATGGCGGACGAGAATCTCGCGGACCTCGTCGAGGAGGTTAGCCCCGCGGTTGTCACCGTGTTGGCGACCGACGGTGCCAGCGGTCAGCGTTCCGACAATGGTCGCAATCTCGACCGCTTCGGCGAGAACTCGCCTTTTGAAGATTTCTTCCGCCGCTTCGGCGAGGAGTTTCAGCAAGGCAAGCCCGATGGGGAGCGTCAGCCTTTCGGCCAGGACCGCCTTCGTCAGGGTATTGGCTCCGGCTTCATCCTCGACGAAGAGGGTTACATCGTCACCAACCACCATGTCATCGATGACGCGGACGCGGTGACTGTGCGCCTGGACGACCGACGCGAGTTTACGGCCGAAATCGTCGGGAGCGATCCGCAAACCGACTTGGCGCTGCTCAAGGTCGATGCTGAGGGCGGACTGCCCTATGTGGCGCTGGGCGACTCCGACGCCGTGCGTGTCGGCGAAGACGTCTTCGCTGTCGGCAATCCTTTCGGTCTTGGCGGCACAGTCACCACCGGCATCGTTTCCGCCACTGGCCGCAACATCCACGCCGGTCCTTATGCCGACTTCATTCAGACCGATGCGGCGATCAACCGTGGCAACTCCGGTGGTCCGCTGTTCAACATGGACGGTGAGGTCATCGGCGTAAACTCGGCTATCTATTCGCCGACCGGCGGCTCGGTCGGGATTGGCTTCGCCGTCGCTTCCAACATCGTCACCGACGTGGTCGAAGACCTGAAGGAGGAAGGCCAAGTCTCGCGCGGCTGGCTGGGCGTCACCATTCAAGATGTGACTCCGAGCATCGCCGAGGCCATGGACCTCGAGACGCCTCAGGGCGCGCTCATTGCCTCTGTGCTTGAGGATGGACCTTCCGCAGGCGCGCTCGAGCCAGGCGACGTGATCGTCGAATTCGGCGGCTTGCCGGTCGAGAGCAGCCGCGACCTTCCGAAGCTGGTTGGTCGCAGCGATGCCGGCGAGCGCGTCAGCGTCGAGCTTATCCGAAACGGTGAAGAGCGTGAGCTCGAGATCGAGATCGGTGCCCTGCCGAATGACCGGATGGCTGCGCTGGATGATAGCCGTTCTGAGGACCAGGAGGAGCGCACTGCTTCCGAGAGCCTCGGTGCAACGCTGGCCCGCCTGACGCCGGAAGCGCGCACCAACCTCGGTCTCGAAGACGAGGCCAAGGGTGTTGTGATCACCTCGCTTGAAGCGGACGGCGCTGCCGCGCGGTCCGGGCTTCGGGTCGGTGACGTTATCGTTCGTCTGGGAGACCGCGTCGTGGAAAACCCTGCCGAACTCGACCAGGCGCTGAGCGCCGAGGACGACAAGGCCGCTCTGTTGCTGATCAACCGGCGCGGTTCCGAGATCTTCGTCGGCTTGTCTCTCACGTAGTCGCACAGCGCGCGGCTGCAGGTCAGCGGCCGATGCGCTAAGCGGCTCACTGCCGACGAAGGCAACTGGCGGGTCTGCCCCTCTGTTCACCGGGGGTAGGCCCGTCTTTGTTTCTTCCAAACCCTTTCATCCGCTTGGGGCGCGGGAGATAAACCCCTAAGTTAGGCGATCGTGAGCAGACGGATTCTAATTATCGAGGACGACCCCGCGACCTCCGCCTTCGTTGCCAAGGGGCTGAAGGAGGCCGGCTATGCGGTGGAGAGCACCGGGGAGGGGCGGGAAGGTTTGTACCTCGCGACCGGCGGCGGTTTCGACCTCATCGTGCTGGACCGCATGCTGCCGCAGATCGACGGCCTCGCCATTCTGACCTCCTTGCGCGCAGCCGGTATCGTGACGCCAGTCCTGATGCTGACCGCCATGAGCGCAGTCGACGAGCGTGTCCGCGGCCTGCGGGCCGGCGCTGACGACTATCTGGTGAAGCCCTTCTCCTTCGAGGAACTCCACGCCCGTGCCGAGGCGCTGCTGCGCCGGCCCAGCGGCGCCGAGCTGCGCGATGAAACGCATCTGAGCTGCGCCGACCTGGAGCTCGACCTGGTTGCCAGAACGGTCACCCGCGGCGGCCGGCGTATAGAGTTGCAACCGCGTGAGTTCCAGATGCTTGCTTTCCTGCTCAGTCGCCAGGGCCGGGTGGTCACCCGCACCATGCTGTTGGAAGGTGTTTGGGACTATCATTTCGATCCACAGACGAACGTGATCGACGTGCATATCAGCAAGCTGCGCAAGAAGATCGACGCGCCCGGAGAGCCGCCACTCATCCACACCGTGCGCGGCGCCGGCTACATGCTGAGCGAGCAGCGCTGAGGCTCCGGCGGTGCTGCGCAACGCCACCACGCGCCTGATCGCCGTCCACCTCCTGCTGGTGGCGCTCTCGACGGCCGGGGTGCTGGCCTTCCTCTACTGGTCCACAAATTCGCTGATCGAAGGCGAGATGCGCGAGGTGGTCAATGCCGAGCTGACCGGCCTGTCCGAGGATTATCAGAGGCGTGGAACCCTGGGCCTGGCCCGGGCCATCGACCGCCGCCTGGCTAGTGCCGAAGAACGTGATGCTGTCTACTTGCTGACCGACGCCTACGGTGGGCGCATTGCCGGCAACCTTGAGGCCTGGCCGCCGACGGTGGCGCCGGGCTCGGGCTGGGTCGAGCTCAAGCTCTATCGCACCGATCGCAAGCGCGCCGCTCCAATCGCTGCGGCCTCCATCCGGCTTGCCGGCGGCGAGCGGCTATTGGTCGGCCGCGACGCCGAGGCCCGCACTCTCTTCGGCCAGGCACTCCGTGGCGCGCTGCTGCAGTCGCTGCTTGCCGCTCTGCTGCTCAGCCTTGTCACTGGCTGGCTACTCTCCCGCTTCGTCTTGAGCCGTATCCGCGACATCGCGCACACGGCGGGTGACATCATGTCCGGCGATCTCGGTCGCCGCGTGCCCCTGCGCGGCAGCGGCGACGAGTTCGATCGCCTCAGCGAGACCCTCAACCGCATGCTCGGACAGATCGAAGCATTGGTTGCCAATCTGCGCACCACCACCGACAGCCTGGCCCACGACCTCCGCAGCCCGCTCACCCGCCTGCGTGGCCAGCTCGCCGAGCTTGCCGAACCGGGCTTGGAGGAGGAGCAGCGCCAAGCCTTGGTGACCCGTGCGGTGACCGAGACCGAAGGTCTGTTGCGTACCTTCGCCTCCTTGATCGAAATCTCGCGCGCAGAGGCTGGCCTCGCTCGTGTCGACTTCGCGCCTGTCGATCTCGGGAAGCTGGCGCGCGATGCGGTGGAGCTCTACGAGCCGGCCGCCACCGACCGAGACGTGACCCTGGTGTCGAAGGGAAGTGCGCCGGCCATCCAAGGCCATGGCCAACTTATCGCCCAGGCGCTCTCCAACTTGCTCGAGAACGCGCTGCGCTACGCGCCGTCGGGCTCGACGGTAACGGTGGAGGTCGGCAGCGGCGCAAACGAGGCCAGCATTGCTGTTATAGACCAGGGTCCCGGTATTCCGGAGGACCAACGCGAAACGGTGCTGCAGCGTTTTGCCACTCTGGACCCAAGCCGCGGTGCGCATGACGGAGGGCAGGGGACAGGCTTGGGCCTCGCGCTCGTCGCCGCGGTCGCCAAGATGCACGGCGGGCGAATTGCACTGGCCGACAATGCGCCCGGGCTGGTTGCGCGGCTGTATTTCCCGTTGGATCAACCCGACAGCCTAGTGTCCTGACCAGGCGCCCAGCCCTTCGTGCGCCGCTTTTTCGACGCAAATCCGGTTTAACGCGCGACGTTGAGATGGCGTCTCCTTGCGTATCGCAAGGAACCCAGCATCGAAGGAGTGTGTGAGATGGCTGTGTTTTCAACGCGTGTCACCCGGGCTTCGGTCTTGATATCTGCCTTGCTGTTGGCGGCAGGCTTGGCCGTCTCTGCGGCGGCGGAGGACGTGACGACTCCGACTGTCGTCGAACCGCGGAGCGTCACGCCGGTGGAGAAGGCGGCGCCTGAGGGCGAGTCGCTTGACAGCGTATCGCCCGCAAGCGGAACGCCTGCGATGGATGCGGCCGACAGCGAAGCGCCTGATGAGGGCTCGACCTTCGAGCAGGCCGCCGACGACTTCCTCGACGACGCGGAGCAGCTCGGCGACCGCATCGCCCGGGGCGCCGAACAAGCTTACGAGGCGACAAGGAAGGCCATCGAAGAGGCTTTCGAATAGAGCGCTGCCACGCCGCTGGACGTCTGCAGCTATCGCCGACCGCGCTGGACCTCGGACAGCTTCGCCCTATCTCCGCCAACCATGAGCGGCGGCGAAATCCTTATCCTCGGCAAGGCGGCAATCTGGTTCGCTATCCCGCTTTTCTTCGCCTGGCGAGAGCTCCGCGCTCTCAAACGCGAGCGGCGCAAGGCCGCTCCGAAGCATTAGAGCCGCTGCCAGCGTCCGACCACTCGGCCCATGATGCGGGCTTCGTCCAGCGTGCGTTGGTACTCGGGATAGGCGGGGTTGTTGGAGAGAATGCGAATGGTCGGCGGGTCGCTGTCGGCGACGTACTCGATGCGTTTCGCTACCAGCCCGAGTCCGTCGTGCACCACGAAGACGCCGGGCGGCGAGGGGCGGATATCGCCGACGTTCACCACCGCCTTGTCGCCGGGCAAGAGATCGCGGGCTGTGCTCGGCTCGCTGACCATGGAGTCGCCTTCGATGGTGATGATGCGTAGTTGCGTCGGCGTCGTGTTCAATTCGCTCCTCACCCAGCGCTCCGGAAACCGCCAAGAGCGCTCCTCCTGCTCGTAGTCGACGACAGCCCCGTGGCCGGCCGAAGCGGAAACATTGACCTCAGCGATATTAAGGCTTTCCTTGGAAAGCGAGGTATTATCTTCAAATAAAGCCTTAGATAGCACATCCAGATCCTGAAAAATCTCCGCCGGGATCAAGTCGTCGTCGTTGAAGAACTCTCGAATCTTCTGCAATTCCCTGGCCTTAAGCTCGCGTTGTCCGCCGATCAGGCGATTCACCGCCGCCGGATCGAGTCCGAGGTAAGCGGCCAGGTCACGCTGAGTACGCTGGGCGCGCTTGAGGGCTAGCTTGAGCCAGGAATGTGTCCGCATTGCGTTTTCGCGTTCCATGGGCGCATTTTGCGGAAAGCGCAATGATATTTCCAGTGATTAAATCGCATTTTCGGCTTGCAATCACAATGTGATTATCGCAAGTATGACTCGTCATGCTCAATCCTGCCTCACACATCATCGCCCTCTTGGGCGGCCCCCAGGCCACCGCCGAGCTGGCTGGGGTTCACATCTCCCGCGTCTTTCGCTGGACCTACCCTAAGGCCCGCGGGGGCACCGGTGGTCTGGTGCCGGCGCAGCACCAGCAGCATCTCCTCGACTGCGCCCGCGACCG
>JANQMX010000059.1 GCA_028279885.1 Rhodovibrionaceae bacterium
AAGCTCGAGCCGGGAACCACAGCGACCCCGAACCGCTCCAGAAGATAGAGAGCCAAGTCGGCGTCGGATTGAATTGTGCGCCCGTCGGGCGTCTCGGCCGCCAGGAGATTTCGGCACGACACAAAGACATAGAAAGCCCCGTCCGGGACGCCGCAGGCAAGACCCGGAGCGCGGCTCAGGCGGTCGCAAACGAGGTCGCGACGCGCCTCGAAGGTCTTCACGAAATCGGGCAAGTAGGACTGATCGCCTCGCAGGGCTTCCAGGGCCGCGTATTGGGAAATCGAGCTGGTGTGCGAGGAGGTTTGGCCCTGGATCGTCGCCATGGCCTTGATCAGCTCCGCCGGACCGGCGCCGTAGCCCACTCGCCAGCCGGTCATCGCATGAGCCTTGGAGACGCCGTTGACGATCAGGATGCGCGCCCGAAGATCGGGCGCAACGCCCGCCAGCGTGGCAAAGCGCGCCGGCGGATAGACCAGCTTCTCGTAGATGTCGTCGCAGAGGACCGAGACCTGCGGGTTCCGCCTCAGCACCTCCGCCAAGGCTGCAAGCTCGCGTTCCCCATAAACGGCGCCGGTCGGATTGGCCGGCGAGTTCAGAACCAGCCAACGGCTGCGCGGCGTGATGGCGGCGGCAAGTTGATCGGGCTGGAGCTTGAAGCCGACGTCGGCGGCGCAGTCGACGATCACCGGTGTTCCGGCGGCCAAGCGCACCATGTCCGGATAGCTGACCCAACAGGGCGCAGGGACAATGACCTCGTCGCCCTCGTCGAGGGTCGCAAGGAAGGCGTTGAAGATCACCTGCTTGGCGCCGCAGCTCGCCATGATCTGATCGGCTGCGTAGTCGAGACCGTTGTCGCGTTCGAGCTTCTCGGCGATGGCTGCCCGTAGCTCCGCGATTCCTGTCGTCGCAGTATAGCGCGTGCGCCCCTGGCGAATCGCGGAAACCGCGGCCTCGCAGATGTTCTCCGGAGTGTCGAAGTCGGGCTCTCCCTGGCTGAGCGTGATGATTTCCTGTCCCTGCGATCGCAAGGCCTGCGCGCGCGCCGTCATGGCTTTGGTCGCGGACGGCCGAACCGATGCCAGTCTTTCTGCCAGATACATCAACAACGTCTCCTAAGCTTTGTAGTCAGCAGCAGTGGATGCCTGCAGGCCTCGGGGGCCTGCCAACACCACGGCGCGTTCCTGGTCCGGACCGAACCGGGCCCAACGCTCGAAAGCAGGCTTCTCGATCCGCAAGGCGGACCCCTTGCCGTCCGCACCTTTCGACCTGCCGTCGACCAGCGGGTCGTTGACGTAGAACGCATCGGGCTCGTAGCCGGTGACGACGACCCAGTGCGTTATGTTGCGACTCTCGAAGTCTATGTTCACGAGGACGATGGGCAGCCATCCCGAGGCGAGATACGGCTCGAGATCGGGCCGCGCAGCCGTCCCGATGGTCACCGGAAGCTCGCGACGCGTGGCTTCGGCCAGGTCGCGTTCCTGAAGGATCTGCATTGTCTCGCGCTCGACGGCATCCTTGGCCCTGCCGGCAAGGAACAGACCGTCGTGACTTATCCAGACCTTGGCGGCAAAACCCCGGCGCCACAGGGCGAGAGCCAAGCCAAGGGGGCCGCAGCCGCCATGGATTGTCGTGGCTTCGCGCCAGAGCTCGAGCTCCAGCGCGCGCGGGACCTCCAGGTCGGGCGCCAACGCGCGCATGACCATGATCAGCGACGAGGGCCCACAGGAGAACCGCCGGGTCTGACCGTAGTAGGGAACGTCGCGAAGGACGCGACCAAGAGGTGGCTGCTGACCGGAATGGGGGGGCGCCCTTTTCTCCATCTCTTTCTCCCTTTGGATGCTGCGATCGCTCTCAGCGGCGCTGGAGGTCGGGGTCCAGGCGATCGCGAAGATGATCACCCAAAATGCTGACAGCCAGGGCGGTGAGCACGATCACCAGGCCCGGCAGGACGGCGATCCACCAGGCCGAGAGGAGGTACTCGCGGCCATAGCCCAGCATGTTGCCGAGGCTGGACATCGGCGGCTGTATGCCCAGGCCGAGGAAGCTCAGCGCGCTTTCGAGCAGAATTATCTCTGGGAAGTTGAGCGTTGCATTGACGATCAAGGCGCTGGCCGTGTTCGGCAGCACGTGCCGCCAATAGATGTAGAACGGGCTGGCATCGAAAACGCGCGCAGCGGTGACATAGCCGCGCTCTCGTGCTGAGAGGGCCAAACCGCGTGCAAGCCGCGCGTAGCGCTCCCAGCCGTAGATTCCGACAATGACGATGAAGAGCGACAAGGACGAGCCGAAGAGGGCAATCAGGAGCAAGGCGACAACCATGAACGGCAGGGCGGCCTGTGCGTCGATCAAGAGCATGACGGCATCGTCGACCAGCCCACCCATGTGAGCTGCGAGAAAGCCCAGGAACGTCCCAATCACAGCACCGATGACCGTGCCGAGGAGGGCGACGAAGATGCTGATCCTGATGGAGTGCAGCAATCGGCTGTAGAGGTCTCGTCCCAGGTCGTCGGTGCCGAGCCAGTGATTGCCCTGCCCCCCGAAGAAGAGCGGCGGCTGGATACGGGATCGAAGGTCAATGGACGTGAAGTCGTAAGGTGCGAGAAAGTCCGCGAAGATCGCAGCGATCAGACAGAGGGCAAGCCAGCCGAGGGCCAACCAAAGTGCAAGCGAGCGTGTCGGCCGGGGACCCGGACTCATCCGGCTGCCCTCCGCAGTCTGATTCTCGGATCGAGCCAGCCGTAGAGGATATCGATGACCAGGTTGGTCACGACCATGGCAGCGCCGGACAGAAGCACGATGACCTGAACCACGGGGATGTCGCGGTTCGCGACCGACGAGACGAAGAGGCGCCCCACCCCCGGCCAGGCGAAGACCGTCTCGGTGACGATCGAGCCGCCGATCATGCCGCCGATCATGAAGCCGACGACGGTGACCACCGGTATGGCGGCATTGGGAAAGGCGTGGTGAACCATCAGGCGGACAGTCGGAAGGTCGCGCGCTTCTGCGGCACGCATGTAGCGGCTGCCAAGCACTTCCAGCATGGCGGAGCGGGTGAAGCGGGCGATGATCGCGGCGCTCGCCGTTCCCAGGGTAATGCTCGGCATCACCAAGTGAGCCAGGCTGCCGCCGCCGGACGTCGGCAAAAGCGCCCAATGAATGGACAGCAGGAGCATCAGGAGGACGGCAAGAAAGAAGTTGGGAATGCAGTAGCCCAGGACCGCGAAGGTCATGGCGGCCCGGTCCCAGGCGCTGCCGCGATGGAGGGCCGAGACGACTCCGAGCGGCACACCGATCAGAAGCGCAAAGGCCAGCGCGGCACCCGACAGCAAAAGCGTCGCGTCCACATGCTCCATCACCAGCGCGAGAGCGTCCCGGTTGTGAAGGAAAGACGAGCCGAAATCGCCGCTCAGAACGTTGGAGAGATAGGCGAGATACTGGCGCCAGAGCGGTTGGTCGAGCCCGAGCCGGACCGTCAGCTCTTCGATCATATCGGGCGTTGCCTCGGGCCCGAGCAAGACGGTCGCAGGATCCCCCGCCAGGCGAAGAACGAAGAAAACCAGCGTGACGATGAACAGCACCGTCAGGAGCGCACGCGCTGTCTTTTGAGCCACGAAGCCGATGAATCCCAGCGTCATGGCACAGCTCCGGCGGCGGCCGAGTTGGCCATGTCCTCGCGTGCGATCGGGCAGGCAACGGCATGGTCTTCGGCGAGGCCCTGCAGCGCCGGCCTCTCCGACAGGCAGCTCTGGCGCGCAATCGTGCACCTGCGCGCATAGATGCAGCCCGGCCCATCGGGCATGTCACGATAGGGTGGCTCGCGGTCTGCCGGTCGCAGCGCGCTCAAGGCCTCGCCGGCTGCCTTGGGCACGGCAGCCAGCAGGGAGCGGGTGTAGGGATGGCGCGGAGCCGCGAGGATCTTGGCGGTGCTTCCCTGCTCCACGATCGTGCCGCGATAGATCACCATGAGATGGCGGCACAGGTACGAGACCGCGCGCAGATCATGGCTGATGAAGAGGTAGGTCAGCCCTGTGCTGCTCTTGAGATCTTTCAGGAGATTGAGAATTTGCACCTGGACGGACATGTCCAGTGCCGACACAGGCTCATCGCAGATCAGAAGCGCCGGCTTGAGCACCAAAGCCCTTGCAATGACAACGCGCTGTGCCTGTCCGCCGCTGATTTGATGCGGCAACCGGTCCGCGATGTCCCCATCCAAGCCGACCCGATCGAGAGCCGAGAGCGCTTCGGCACGGGCTTCGGCGCGCGAACAGAGCCGCTGCACGATCAGAGGTTCTGCGACTTGGTCTCCGATCCTCATCCGGGGGTCGAGAGCGTCGAGGGGATCCTGGAATACCGGCTGGATGAGCTGCCGAAAGCGCCGGCGAGGCACCGAGGGGAGCGGGGCCCCTTCAACCGAAACGGTGCCTTCCGTCGGTCTTTCCAGATCGAGCGCCAAACGTGCGACAGTGGTCTTGCCGCTGCCGCTCTCGCCAATCAGGCCGACGCTGTCTCCGCGATGAATGGCAAAGCTCACATCCTCCACAACGGCGCCCGCGGGCAGCTGAAAGAGGGAGGAAAAGAGGCCCTGTGCATAGGAGAACCGCACGTGCTCGAAACACAACAAAGGCTGATGCGCCGGCTGCACTAGGCGCGGGGCCGTCAGCCCATCCTGGCAAGGGTTCGTCATGCGAGCTGTCTGACCGGATGATGGCAGGCGTAGCGATGGCTTGGCTCGCCACGAAACGCAGGGTGCACGGCCCTGCAGGAGTCCGTTGCAGCGACACAGCGTGGTGCGAAACCGCAGCCGCTCGGCCAGGCTCCCGGTAGCGGAACGCTGCCCGCGAGGGCCGGAAGGCGTGTCTCCGGTGCGCCAAACCGGGGCATCGATGCAAGGAGCCCAGCGGTGTATCGATGCAGCGGCTTTGAGAAAACGTCTTGCGTGTCGCCCAACTCCACCAGGCGGCCGGCATAAAGCACACCGATGCGGTCAGCCCGCTCAGCAGCGACCGCCAAGTCATGGGTGACGAAGAGGACAGCCATGCCGCGGTCGCGCCTGAGCTTATCGAGCAGGTCGAGAATCTGCGCCTGCATCGTCACATCCAACGATGAGGTCGGTTCGTCGGCGATAAGCAATGTCGGTTCCACCGCCAAGGCCAGCGCGATCATGACGCGTTGATTCATGCCGCCGGACAGCTGGTGCGGATAGGCGGCGAGCAACCGCTCTGGGTTCGCCAAGCCGACCTCGGCCAGCAGACCAATCGCGCTGCTTTTGGCCGTGCTGCGAGCCTCGCGTCGGACCGTGCGAAGCGTTTCCATCAATTGGAAGCCGATGCTGCGAACCGGATTGAGGGACTGGGTCGCGTGCTGGAAAATCATCGCAGCGCCGCTGCGGGCGCGTCGGGGATCCGCGCCATCCCCAACAAGCGCGCGGCCGCAGAGAGCGGCATGTCCGCGTGCCTGAAGATGGCTCGCCAGAAGGCCCATCAGTGCAAGGCAGCTCACGCTCTTGCCGCTGCCGCTTTCACCGACCAGGGCAAAGAACTCGCCAGGCCCAATCTCAAATGAGAGATCCTCGACGATCGGGAGATTGCCGGTGCTGGAGAGCAGCGCGACGGACAGATCTCTCACGTCAAGGATAGGCGCTTGAGTCATAGAAGCCCGTCAATCCGGTCCGCGCAACGCAAGCCGGGCCCGCTGACCGATTGGCCGCGGGCCCGGCTTTGTTGGAATCTAGTCAAACGAGATGGCGCCCGGCCTGAAATCGAGCAAGGCAGTCGCGGTCGGTTCCCAATCGATGTCGGCGCGCTTGCCGAAGAACTCGCCCAGCGAATGCAGAACGGTTCCCGGCGGGTCCGTCCAGCACCAGATGTCGAGCATCTTCTGAAAGGCATCGCGACGCTCCTGCGGGTCGAGAGAGGTCGTCAGGGTTTGGCCAAGCGCATTGAACTCCGCGTTCGACCAGAAGCCGCGCCCCTGCCAGGAGCCGGTTTCGCCCCATCGTGTCCAGAGTGACGCAAGCGGGTCGGGGAAGTAAGTGCCATCCGAGGAATTGTTGACCCCGCGGGGCTCCTCGCCGAGCACCTGGCCCCAGTTTTCCATCACCTGGATATCGACGTTGATGCCGACGGTCTTCCACATCTCGGCCAGCACCTGCGTGGTCGCCAGCTCCGCAGTGTAGTACGAGCCGACGGTCTTGAACGGAATGAGCTCGCCCTTGTAGCTCGACTCGGCAAGCAGAGCGCGGGCCTTGTCGGGGTCGTAGGCAGGTGTCGGTCGGCTAGAATCGTAGAGCGGGCCATAGCCGGCGTGCTGGTGACAGCGTGGCACCGAGATCCGGCCGCCCCAGATCGTCTCGACAATCAGTTCCCGGTCGATCGCCAGGTTCATGGCCTGGCGCAGCTTCACGTCCGCCAGCAGGGGGTTGTTCTTCACGTCATAGACCATGGTGCGGAAGTGCATGTTGTCGCCACCGACGACAGCGAAGCCTTCGTTGTCCTCGATCACGCCAATCTGATCGGGCGAGACAGTGGTAATGATGTCGTAGTCGCCAGCACGAAGCCCCGCGATCCGGGCGGACAGCTCCGGCACCATCTGAAACTTGATCGACTTGAGCGGCGGCCGGCCACCCCAATAGTCGTCATGGGCCTCGAGCACGACGTAGTCGTTCTCCTTGACCTCGCGAACCTTGTAGGGGCCGGTGGCCACCGGGTTTCGCGCCCAGGCTTCGAAATCGCCCACCGCTTCATAGGCATCCCGACTGACGATACCGGTCCCGTAGGACGCCCATCGCTTAAGGAAAGCAGGGTCGGGCGCCTTCGTCCGAAAGCGCACGGTGTAATCGTCTATTGCCTCCACGCTTTCCAGCAAGGGAAGCGTGCGCTGCCCCATTCTGTATCCGGGCGCGTCATCGTCGAGCATTCGCTCGGCGCCGAAGGTGAAGGCCACATCCCGGGCCGTCATCTCCGTGCCGTCATGGAAGCGAACGCCTTGCCTCAGCTTCATGTCGTAGGTGGTCGCATCGATCTGCTCGACACTCTCGGCAAGCGCGGGGACAACCTTGCCACCCGCACCGTAGTCGATCGCAAACGGCTTGTCGTAGATGCTCTCAAGCAGCCGGAAAGCGGTGAGGGCAATCGCGCGTGGGTGCAGCGGATCCATTTCCGTACGGATCTCCTGCATAGCGACGACCAATGAAGGCCTTTCATCCGCCGCAGCAATACCTGCCGCCAGAGGCGCAACCGTCGCGCCGGCTAGCCCGACCGCACAAACCAACCTTCGACAGAACGGCCCAAGGAGTCTCTTGGTCTTCATCGCTTGCCCTTTCCTTGTCGTCGCGGTGGCCGCCCAAGCGCCTCCCGCCAGAACAGCTCATCAATGGGATTGCACGAATTCAGAGCATGAAACCTAGGCACCTAGGTATCAAGCGCATCTTGGATACTCCAGGCTCATTGCAGAATTATGTCGCAGCGCGCAAATCTGCGAGACAGCGACGTGACACCTCTCGCCCAAGCCACAGTACGCAAAGGCCCGGAAGAACCGGCGTCTCGCACGCCGACCTTCTCTGACAGGCCTCACAGGGTCGAAACTCGAAGGGTGAATGCGAGCGCCGCAAGTGACTTTCGGGATAGAAACCGAGACTGAACACCTTGAATACCTAGATACCTAGGTCTATTGTCTGATCTATGAAGCAAACACGTGCAGCTGGTCCTCTGGGCCAATGCGAAGGAACGCTCAGCCGTGCAAGAATCAGAGTCGAGGATGAAGTTCGTCGTCGTGATCTTCGATGGCCTGCGAGCGCGAGACGTCTCTCCGCAACTCACGCCAAATCTGTTCGCCCTGCGGCAGGAAGGGACTTGGCTCTCCCGTCACGTCTCCGGCTTTCCCAGCGAAACTCGAGTGTCGGCGGCAGCCCTCTCGTCCGGGAGCTATTGCGGTCGCCATGGGATCGTCGGAAATCGCTTTCTGGATCGCGTTTCCACAGAAGCGATCTTGGTCAACGGCGCCGATCTCGGCGCCCTGAAGAGCCTTGGGCGAGGGCTCCGGTCCCGTGCCCTGACATCGAAGGCGCTGGGAGAGAGGCTGGCCGCATCGGGACATCGCATGTTGTCCGTCGGGGGACAGTCATCGGGCGCTTGGGGCCTGACCCATTGGGATGGCTGGTCGCGGGACGAGTTCGCCTATTGGTGCCCGGACCCCTTGCGTCACAGCGATCAGGCGTCCGTCTTGGCGCAGGCGCGCTGCCGCCCGCCTCTGCCGGAAGGTGAAAAGCCGGCGCTGCAGGCCGCGACGGCGCTGGCTGACGTCTTCCTCGATACGATCCGTGCCGAGGGGCTTCCGGCGGTCAGCCTTCTTTGGTTCTCCGAGCCGGACGTCTCGCAGCACGCCTTCGGCTTGTCAGCACCGGAGACCCGGGAAGCGCTCATGCATGCCGACCGTCAGTTCGGACGCATCCTAGATTGGTGGCAACAAGCGCGCCGATCGGAAGACATCCAGCTCATCGTTGGCTCGGACCACGGCCAACTGACGATAGGCGAAAAGGTGTCCGTCAGCGACACGCTGAGCGATGCCGGCTTTACCGTCGGTCCCGACTTCGGAAATGGATGTGACATTGCCTTGGTGTCTCAGCGGGTGGCGCAGCTCTGGGTCAGGGACGGCGATCCCAGCCTCGCGCGCGCCGCCTTCGACTGCCTAGCCGAACAGGCTTGGTGCGGGCCCTCCTTCTCCCCGGCCGACGAGAGCGGCAACGCGACGATAGCGGGCACTTTCGCCTACGACACTGTCTTCGCCAATCACCGGCGCCGCCCGGACTTGTCCGTCGTATTGGCCGATCTGGAAGACGATCCGGCTGGAAGCTCTGAGGCCAAAGTCTACTGTGACGGCCGCTATCCTGTCGGTGCGGGCATGCACGGCGGCCTGAACCCGGAGGAGTTGACGGCGGTCGGGCTCTGCGCCGGCTCGTACTTTCGGGAGAACTTCGTCAGCACTCTGCCGAGCGGCATCGTCGATCTTGCCCCGACCATTCTCTTCGGCCTCGGCATCCCGGACTGGCAGGATATGGAGGGGCGGGTTCTGTTCGAGACGATGAACGCACCGCCTAAGACATGGCACCAACCCTCGCCCGAGCGCGACCCCGTTTCGTCGGCTCCGGGAGGCCGCCGCGGCTTTACGATAGACCGAGTGAAACTGGGCCCTCGCGTTTACATCGCGGGCGCGAAGCCAAACGGGTCGAGAACGCCGGAAGAGTCCCGGCTCGATCCGAGCTACGCGTGATGGAACGGCGGTCGAAAGCCTGATGACGCCACGACGCACGAGAGAAAGGTAGACAGCATGGAGGGCGGGAAACGCTGGGAAGTCGTTCGAGGCAGCCTCCTCAATGACATTCAAGAGGCTCGGATTCGGCCGGGCGACAAGCTTCCGAACGATCTCGAGCTTGCCGAACGCTTCGGCGTGAACCGACATACGGTCCGCCACGCCATCAAATCGATGGAGAGCGATGGCGTGCTTCGCGTCGTTCAGGGCCGCGGGACCTTCGTGGCCGAAGACGCCACGACCTACCTGCTGTCGCCACGCACGCGGCTCACCGAGAACCTCCTATCGCAAGGTCTGCTGGCCCATCGCCAGATCATCGGCACCATGACGGTCGAGGCCGATGCCAAGCTTGCCGAGGTTCTGCAGCTTCCCCTCGGTGACAAGGTGCTGCGCATCGACACGCTCAGCTTTCACGACGATATCCCGCGTACCATTGCGCACAATCATTTCCCCATGAGCAGGACCCCGAACCTGCTCGATGCCTTCTTCGGCACCAACTCGGTCTCCGACGCCTTAAAGCGTATCGGCATCGACGATTTCTCCCGCGAATGGACGCGCATAAACGCCAGACTGCCGACCGAAAGGGAGGCGGAACTGCTGCAGATGTCACGATCGCGGCCGGTCTTCCAGACCGAGAACCTCGACACTCAGAACGAAACGCCGATCAAGTACGGCGAGAACGTTCTCTGCGCCGAGCGCGTCACCTTTGCCATAGACTTCAATGACCTTCGCGGCGCCGGACAGAAATCGGCGTGATCCTCGATGACCAATGAAGCGATACTCGACCCGGATATCTCAGCTCGAGACACAGTGAGCGAAGCTGCAAGGCAACTTACGGAGCAAGCCTTCGTCTTCGACGCACTCGCCCTCCCCTACGTCCTCGACGAACCTTACACCGAGCAATGCCTGGCCGCCGGCATCAATGCAGCGAACGTCACCCTGACCGGTGAGGACGGCTGGGACGAAACCCAACGGCGGCTTGAAAGCATGCTGTCGCGGATCGCTCAGCGCAGCGATCTTTGTTTGACGACCACGAGCGAAGACCTGGAGCAGAGCAAAGACGACCAAAGGCTCAGCATCGTCCTCGGCACGCAAGGCGCCGCCTTCGTCGAGGACCAGCTCTGGCGCATCGACTCGGCTTGGCGTCTGGGACTGCGGTTCATCGGCTTGGCCTACACGCCTGCGAACCTCTTTGCGGACGGCTGCGGAGAGCTTCGC
>JANQMX010000066.1 GCA_028279885.1 Rhodovibrionaceae bacterium
AAGCTCGAGCCGGGAACCACAGCGACCCCGAACCGCTCCAGAAGATAGAGAGCCAAGTCGGCGTCGGATTGAATTGTGCGCCCGTCGGGCGTCTCGGCCCCCAGGAGGTTTCGGCACGACACAAAGACATAGAAAGCCCCGTCCGGGACGCCGCAGGTGAGACCCGGAGCGCGGCTCAGGCGGTCGCAAACGAGGTCGCGACGCGCCTCACAGCTTCTCATGCCGTGGACGGGCCCTTCCATCTGTCTAGCGAGGGCAGATGGCGGAGTTGGCCGAGGTCGTCGAGAGCGGTCCCGATCCGGCCGTCGATGGCGTCGTCCGATGGCGGCGGGTCGACCTGAAGCGAGTGATCGAGGAGCGCTTCGAGGTGGTCTACAGCGAGCGGGCGATCTCCGGCCTGCTCGCCCGGCTCGCCTTCTCCCAGATCAGCGGCGGCCCGCAGCGCCCTGCGCAGGATGAGCGAGTGATCGCGGCGTTCAAAAAAACTTCCCGTGCACACTCGCCGCGCACATAGGCCACCTGCCCAAGGGCAAGCCGATCGAGGTGTGGTTTCAAGGCGAAGCTCGGCTCTGTCAGAAGAACGGCCGCGCACGCATTTGTGCCAGGACCGGAACGCGCCCGCACCTGCCCGCCGACCAGCGCTATGAGAACGCCTACCTGTTCGGGGCGATCTGCCAGAGGCGCGGCAAGGGCGCCGCCCTCATGTTGCCCAGAGTCGTCGCCTCGATGAAGCAATTACACCTCAAGGAGATCAGCCGCACCGTCGCCACCAAAGCCCGCGCCGTCGTCCTCATGGAACGCGCCGGCTGGCACAAGACCGACAAGCTCACGGTCCCGAAGCACCTCACCATCATCCCGCTGCCGTCACGCCCACCGGCACTGAACACAGTCGAGAACATCTGGCAGTACACGCGCCAGACCTGGCTCTCCAACCGCGGCTTCAACACCTACGACACTATCCTCAGTGCCGGCTACAATGCCTGGAACAGACTTATCCACCAGCCTTGGGTCATCATGTAGATCGGACTATGCGACTGGGCACATGAGTGCTGATCAATGCAGGTTGGTATTAGTCATTGATTCTTGGTCGAACGCCGGCGGCAGGCTGTTGGCCCGCGTTGGCTGGTGTTTGACTTGGTTGGATGATTTTGGCTGGAATTGGTTGCGGGGGCAGGATTTGTATTTCATAGACTCACCCGTGCCGATGAGCTGATACCACTTAGATACCTTTCCATCTCAAGAGCTTAGCGGCACACTGCAATCGAATTTGGCCATGTCCGTGGATGTACTTATTCAAGGAATATGGGATTTCGATCCTATACGTAGCCAACAGTACTGTTGAACCTATAGGGCCTCTAAGAACGAGATACTCAGCGGATTTAAGCAATGCTGCGAAGGGAGAATACCAGTTCGTTTTACCGAACTGGTAATTGTCTTAAATGGGGTCTGGGCGCTTGAAATAACATCCCGATTCCGGCTGCCCCATTAGCCCAGAAAATCGGATTTGAAAGTGCCTGTGTAGAGAGATGCATCAAAGACCGCCATGGCGAAGCTGGCCGGATCGCTGGCGATACAAGCTTCCCCCAGTAGATCTCGTTTTCAAAAGGGGGGGCTTCGACAATGTTGATGGAAAAAGAAACGGCGCCAGCGGTAGGAGGGCCGCGATAGCGCCGTTCATGGGGCCACCAATGTGGTGACGGCGTGGGATTAGCTCTTCTCGAGCACAGTCCCCTGGCCAGGACCAGCATTAGCGGGATTATCCATGGCCATTGGCATGATTGAACCCACACTAAGGGCAATCGCCAGAACGAGAGCTAATTTTCTCATTGCTCATCTCCTTTCCTAGGATCGATTTCGGTTTCGGCGAGGATCGGCATGTAAACGTCCTTATAGAAGGCCTCGCCCACAGCACCGATAGTGATGTCATATCCTTGATCGCAGCGCGCCGACAGCAGCCCGAGCGGGCAAAGACCAGGCAGACACTTGTCTCGCACCCGCACATTATTTGTGCCGGGGCTGTAGCAGTAGAACTCTGCCAGGTCGGACAGCGACATGCTGCCACCAGCGACCCGGTGGGCCATGAGCTGGTTGATAAGCGCTGGTGACGTGGCCTCGGTGACCAACTTCACCAGCCTTTCATCGGGGTAGGAGAGCACGCCGCGGCCCGCCAGCCCCATCAAAAAGTGCAGCACGCCGTGTTCATAGGTCCGATCTCGGAGCTGCTTGCGCCGAGTTTCGAGAAGAACCTCTCTCTTCCAATCCTCCGACACGACCTCAGCGACGGGGCGGGTCTCCGGCCACCAAGGCTTGCCACGCTCCAAAGCTCCCGTTGCCGAGAAACTTTCGGTGTTGTTCCTCATCCAGGTGAGAGTCTCCTCCACCTGCTCGTTGATCTGATCAAGAACGGTGGCGTGCTTGAAGTATTGGCGCGCGGTATCGATGATTTCCTGCACGCGCTCCCCTTGGGTCTTCTCAGTTGTCTCAACCACTGCCACATTTGCCATGAAGCTCACCGTTTGTTGTTATTGGCCGAGATCAGGTAGGTGCTGTTAACCTTAATTACTACTACCTGCGAGGTACCCCCTCTCAGGTGCCCCAGCTCAGGGGGCGGCAAAAAGCCCGTATCTTCAATGAATTAATGCGATTTTCCAGTTTCTGCGACCGTCGCCATACATCAGGCGCTGCCTGGTGAATGGAAGCAACAGCGATCTTTGAAAGAAACGCATTATGTTGAAGCTGAAGCAGAAGTTGCAGCCCATGGCCTCTCCGGCCAGCGTCGATGTCCAACTCCTGGTCATCAACAACTCCTCTAAGACGGTCAAGTCTGGCGGCAAGTGGGCTGTCAAGGATGAGGACACCGAGACCGTGCGCGAAGCGCGTTTCGGCACCATCCCGCCCGGCGGTTCGCAGGAGCGCTACGTCAACCTGCCCACGGGCGTGGAATGGGGCATCTTTCGCTTCGAGGCGGAGGATGGCTCGCGAACCTGGGCCGCGCCTCACGGCGGTAACAATACGGAGGCCTACAAGCTGGAGCTTGACGATTAGGCCGCTTCAGTCCGCAACGGAAGGGCCCCTTCGGGGGCTCTTCTTTTGTATGGGCTCCGACGTACCTTAGAGGTAGGGCCTTACAGCACCTGCTCTCCTGCAATGCACCCCCATGAGACCAATTTTCTATCTTCACGGCACTAAAGAGATCGCCTCGATGGTCAGGCGATAGGATTGAGATGGAGGTAGAGAATGTCTGGTTTGAAGAAGTTTGTGAGCCCCGCGATGCTCGCGGTTGCGATCAGCTTTGCTGCCGTGACCAACTACGCCGAAGCGGATTTGAACAACCGCACGCACTATCGTTGCTGGGATAACACGCTCCGTGTCTCTCATGGCGGATGGGTTAGCTATCGTAACATGGCGGAAGACAACTGCCGTCGCGCTCGCCAGTCCTACCCTAACAACCAAATGTGGGTAGAGTCAGAGCAGTACTAGGTGCCGCGAGGCCCGCGATTGGGCAGACAGCTAGCAACGGTACAAGAGGAAGGGCAGGGAAGAGATTCCCCGCCCTTCGCTTTATGAAGGGGGACAAATTAAAATTCTTACCTACCGGCCAAAATCTCGCGGACCGAAACGCCGTTGCCGAAGACCGAGAAGGTACCCGCATTTTGGGGTATTGGTAAGTCTGTTAAACGGTGTCTGAGCACTTGAGATCAGGCTCCGTTTTGACGGCTGATTGGGTCAGTCTTCCCGCGTTTTAAAACGGAACTGTTGTTGCAGCAACTGGCAGTCGTGGCGATTCAAACGTGATGCGAAACACTTCCACATTTCTTACCGCTATCGGTTTGGTGTTCAGCTGGTCCGTCTTAGTTCTCGCGCAAGAGGCTGAGCCTGAATTGACTGGCAAGCCAGTGTTACTGCGCTACGGACCGGGTTTTGACGTGCTGTCGGCCATGGTCATTCGGGATAATCTGATCGACAACGGCTGTCCGGCGACAGTAACTGAGGAGCGTGGCCTGCCGAAACGAGTGACAGTTGAGATCGACGGTGTGGTTTATGGCCGCTATGAATCTGCAGGGTCTGCTGGCCATGTGGCGTTGACCTTGTGCAATGCTGAATAGGCTGACAGCGACCTCTTTGGCATTGCTGATGGGTGATTACGCAGTTGTTCAGGACTTCGCGCAGCGAGAATGGCCATTGCACTGCTGAAAACTTCCACAACAACTGTTACTGCTCAAACGAGACTGGATTCACCGTTTCCGCCCGCCGCTTCTGTCCTTCTTCAGCACAAAATCCCGCGCCCGTTCCCGATGATCATCCGGGATGTGGCGCGCAAGATCGCGAGAGTCATGCAGCACCCGGCTGATGGCCACTTCGTTATCGTGGGGCAGAAAATACAGGATGAAGTGCCGAGGCGATTTTATCTTCGATGCGGCCCGCTCGCGGCTCAGCGCGCTATGATAGCTTCTGATGTTCGCGCCGATCTCCGGGCGTTCCCGGCTACCGGGCCGATAAGGATCTTCCCAGACATCTCGGATGGCCTGTTTCAGCAGCGCATCGTAGGCATCGGCCCCGGTGCGGCCATAGCGGTCGATGGTGTATCTTCGGATGCCGGTCAGATCGGAACGCGCCGGATGGGTGATCGAGAGTTTGCGCATGAGTCACCCGGCATCGCTCAGGTCTTGCCGGCGTCCTCCGCCATGTCGTCGAAGAAGCGATCGAGCGCTTCATCGTTCGCAATGGATGTATAGTCGCCACGCTCATAGGCGTCTTGACCGGCCTTCGCGTCGCGTCTCAGCGCTTCGAGCCTGGCCTCATCCTCGCGTTCCTGGCGCTCCAGCAGATGCAAAGCGGCGCGCACGGCCTCACTGACGTTTTTAAAGCGCCCGTCTTCGATCTGTTGGGTCAGAAAGCGATCATAGTGATCGGTCAGATTGACGTTGCGTGTCGGCATGAGCTTGGACTCCTTTGCAATCATAGGATAGCAAGACGAGCCGAAATTGTCAATTTTTGCCAATAGTCATCACGCCGTCAAAGCGGAAGTCGTCGGGATGATCGAGCAACCTAACGGACCGCCCCTCACGCAATGGAGATAGGGACTCTCAGGCAATGTGAGGAACACACCTAACAACAGTGTTGGTTGCGGGGTGATTTGAACCTACGAACCTAAGCCGCTGATTTTATTGGAGCAGAGATCGGCGGGTTTGCCGATGCAAACGAAAGCCCCGTAACATACTGACGTTACGAGGCTTTTTCTGGTGGTTTGGTTGCGGGGGCCCGCAACCGTCGTCAGCAGCAGGGCCTCTTCCAAACAGCGGCATGAGGAGCCAAGCCGGTCGAATGAAAGCGCCTGAGTAGGCCCGTTTGCCCAGGAACGGTCATTGGTGAAGGGGGCTCCAACGACCAGGTCGAGCACTAACTGGTGCAGCACTCACCGATCACCATCGCCGCAAACACCGCATTGCGGACGTCAGATTGACAAGCCGAGTTCACCAAAGGCGGACCAGCCGCTGATTCTATGAGCAGGTATCGAGTAGTGTGGTCATGTTACGGCACAGTAGACAAAGGGCAAACGGTGAATTGGGATCGCATAAACGTCTGGACGAACACCCTCTATACGTTGGTCCACTCACTGAGCATCGCCAGGGAGCAAAGCTTCGGCGACCTCGATACTCTCGCGGATCGGATCAGGGAAGCCGAAACCTGGCTTCCTACTGGATGGTCATACAACTCGGCCTTGGCAGCTCAACCCATGGGCCGGAAGAAGGTCACGTACCGGCGCGACCCAAACAAGCATTTCGAGAGCATTGTCGCCCAGGTTCTTCAGATGTTGATCCAGGATCTAGTCGTCATCCTCGACGGCATGATGGACGACATTCTGGCCGCCCGCAATGAGACTGCCGGGCAATTCCCTCAATCGAAAGTCGAGAAGCTGGCGACGCATCTAGACCCGAAATACGAGTGGGCCAAGCATGGCTGCCTAGAGCTGATCGCTGTCCGCAACGTCATGTGCCACGCCGGTGGGTGCTGGAACAAAAGATCAATCCGGATCGTTAGTAACTTCGTCAATCCGCCTCCGAAACAGGGCGACCAGCTCCGGCTAGGCTTCATGCAGCTGTTCCAGTTCCGAAACGCAATCCGGACGTTCCTCAACGATGTGAAATAGACGGGGCTGGGAGAAATTCCGGGTGGCAGCTTGCGAACTTTGCGGACATTCACAAAGCCACCGGTCCAATCGCGGCCGACGGAATCCTTCCGACGGCAGCCCCATAGTACTAGATTTGAGCCATGTTAGCTCTAGCCTCGACCCGTATTCATCCGCTGACCGAAGAAGTCTTCGACGACATCATCGAGGCCGCCGGCGGATACAGAGCTCACCCCGATCACGATCGCCGTCCGAAACGTGGTGCGGACTATATCCTCGGCGACGCCGTGATCGAGCTCAAGATTCTGGACGATGAAGGCCTTGCTAAGCCGGAACGGCAAAAGAAGCTCGCCGAGCTATTCACGTCACTCAACCCCGGCAAGCCGGTTCACGTACTCGACCGTGAGCTTCTCAATGATGCTGGGCGTCGCGCATACGACCGAGCGTTGGAGGGCCCGATCAAGCGCGCGGTCAAGAGCGCGAGGGGCCAACTCGCTCAGTCTCGGATTGAATACCGGCATACTGCGCGATCGATTCTAACGATCGTCAACAACGGCAATACTGCGCTCGACCATGACGAGATCGTCCAACTAGTCTCGCGCCGCGCCAGAAATGATACGGACAAGATCGACGGGGTAATCGTCGCCGGCGCCTACCTCCATAGCGACGGCTTCGACACCTTTGCCCTCTGGCCGATCAACTACATCCCTATCCATCTCGATGTCGACTTCCCAGAATATGAGGCGGTGCGGAAAGCTTTCGGCGGATACGCGGAACGTTCAATGACCGAAGCCATCATCGAGGGATCCTCTGATGCCATGACAAAAGGGCCCGTCTTAGACACCGGCTTCGACTTCAACGGCATGACGTTTGTAAAGCCAGCACCACCCCTTGGACGCAAGTCCGACTTCTATATCAATGGAAGGCCCCGGCTGAACAGCACTGGCATTGAGACAAGCCCACCCGTCGGCGTGATTTTTCCCGAGTTGAATCGTGCGGAATGGACTAAGTTCCGCGAGTTTCTCCCCCACGAACCAAGCCTCGGTGGCAGCTATCAAGACTGGCTCAAGGAGCGCGAACACGCCTTAACACAGGGCACGCCACTTCAGCCGCTTGTACCTGTTCCAATCACACTAGACGGTTGGCTTGCCTCACTCGGCAATCAAATGCCGGAAGGGGCGTTCCATTCAATCTGCGCCTTCACCACCGACGAGTTTCAGAAAAGGGTTACGGACCTAATCGACGGCGTACGAGACGTTGACAAAGCTGCTGTGGTGCCAAACAGATTTGTTCTCGCTTGGACGGAGGAGATCGGGCAGGACGAGGCCAACGATGTGTCCCAAGTCCTGCTCGTAGAGCAAACGCCAAGTTCGGAGCCGCGTACTACCTTTCTGGTGCGGCATGCACGCATTTTCCATCGTCATGCCTGCACCCTCGGCGCAGCCTACGCGATAAAGCATGGCGTGAGTGCTCTGCTTTGGAAGAAGGATATGACGTACGCTTGGGCTTGATACAGCGCGCGGTTAGCTGACATAGAGGCTACGTCGCGCTTTATCTCTCAAAGACGTGCAAACAGCGCTAAGAGGGTAATGCGATGACCAATGACGTCGCAGAGGCGACAGGGACTGCATTGCTTAGCGAGCTGGCGCGGGGTGCACAGCTCGCTTTCTCAAACGCTGAGCAACTGTTTCGGGAGGCTTCGCTATTGCGAGAAAGCGGCGCAAAGAACCGTGCGCTGTTTCTCCATCAGATATCTATGGAAGAATGCGCCAAGGTAGACCTCCTAGGGGCCTGGGCGACAAGCCTTTTGATGGGGACTCCGGTCGATATCTCCAAGCTAGCGCGCGCCATGGCGAACCATAAGGCCAAGAACCGTGTGAACGCATACATGCTAAAGCCCGGCGATGACGAGATTAATGCGCGAGAACAGGCGGACTGGAAGGGCGCGCTCGACACGTTCAAGGCGATGCAGGCGGCGTTCCATGAAAGATCGAACAGCGCCAAGAACGCGTCCCTCTATGTCGATTTCGTAGAGGGAATATTCGTCACGCCGGATGAACGGATCACGGACGACATGGTCGCGGAGATCGCGGAAACCAACCGAATCTATCTCGGCTTGATGCATCCGAAGGTGCAGATGCTCAACAGATGGGAGACCGACTCGGCACCGGTCAAGAAGATGCTCGCCACGTTCCGTCAGCGCATGGAGGAACTCAGGGAGCAGCACCCAGACGAGCCGGATCGGGCGCTCGCCATAGTCCTGGAAGAAATGTTCGCGAGCGAGCTTGTGAAGCGGCCAGCGAGCGCCCCCGAGGACACCACCTGAGGCAAGCGGGGAGCCCCACCGCAATTGCCGGATCAGGAACGGCGGGTTATTCTTTGTCTGGGTTCCCTCCCTGACCTGTCGCCGGGTCAAATCGGGAAGACAAGGCGTCGACGTGATCCGTGGTTTCGGGCCGTCTCGTAATCGGCGACAGACGATAGCCTGAAAGGAACGGACACCATGCCTATACTATTTTTGACCCCCGATAACTGCAGTTTTGTAAAGCGCGCATTGCGCAAGCGCCTCTCCACGGTCAAATCCACCCACCTGTCGGAGGCGCTGGCCACCGCCCTCGGTTTCCGAACACACGCCGCGTTGCTTGCCGCGATGAAGGCGGCCATTGCCGACCGGCCGATGCTTACGCAAGTCGATGAGGACCGAATGGGGGAGCGCCTGCGGGGGCTGGGATATGGACCGATGGCTCCGGTCGATCTCGCCGGCATCGTACGTTCGGCTGAACTCCCGTTGGCCGCCTGGCGTGAGTTCGGCAACCGGGACAGGGCCGCAAACGAGCGGTGGTTCAAGGAGTGCCAACGTCGCGATATCCCGAACGTCTGCATACGGCTTCGCACCAAATATGCGGAACTGAGCTGGGATTGCATCTCGATCGACCCCGCCGGCGAGGATCACCTCCGCGACGACGATGGCGCGGCGCTCGTTAGGATCATGTTCGAGCGTTTCCGCACCTTGGCGAAAGGCGCGCCGGCTAAACCGGAGTTCTTCGGCTCCGCCTTTGTCGGCACCATTGACCGGCTCTCCCCGTCGCTCGCACGCGACATCGCCGACGACTTTTTTATGCGACTTTATTCGCCCATCGCACAACGGGCAGCGGCATAGGGTGTCCAGAATGGCAGAGCGACATTGAACGAACGAGACCTGCGGAACGCCGTTGACGATTTGCTCGACCAAGCGTGGGAAGCGCGTGGCCTACAGATCAAATGATGCTTGCCCGCCCTTATGTCGTCTATCTCGATCAAAATAAATGGGTGGAGTTGGCACGGGCTGTGAAATGCCCGTCCGACCATCCGGCGCATCATGAACTATTGGCGGCAATGTCTCGCGAAGTGAAGGCTGGACGACTCGTGCTGCCCCTCACCGCAGCGAACATTTACGAGACCCAGAAGACGAACGATCCAGGACGACGCCACGACCTTGCGATATTGCAGGCGACGGCTAGTCGGGGAGTGGTGCTTCGGGGCCGCCATCATCGGCTCGAGGCCGAGATAAGCGACCTCTTGCGAGCCGCCTACGGACACAATCCGACGCCGCGCGACACAGACTGGTTCCTGTCCGACGTATTCTTTGAAGCATTCGTGGACTGGAACGATGAACGCCTCGGCGCTGCGATCTCCGAAGAATTCGTCGGCTTCGTCCGCAAGGAGCCCGCCCGCTCGCTGTACGAATACCTCATGGCAACGCCGGAAGAGACTCGCACCACTGCCGTACTAAACTTCTCGCGCGGTTCGGGCGATTTGCGTCGGCGGATAGAGCAACGACGCCGTCAGAATGCGAGCGAGAGCTTCGCCATGCGGCGGAGAATCCAGAGCGCCCTACTCATGATCGACGAGATCGACCTCATCCTGACGTTCGCGAATAGGGCAGGATTTTCCTGGAAAACGGTCCGCGATATCGGCGACAAACTCGCACGCCGAATCGTCGAAGACGTGCCGACCTACTATGTCGAACGCGAAATCGCGCTGAGGCTCGAAGCGCAGGCGCGCCCCATCGAAGAGAACGATTTCCGGGACATGCAGTCCTTCTGCGCAGTTGTCCCGTACGCGGACGAAGTCGTCGCGGAGAAGCAGTTCGTCAATCTGGCGCTACAGGCCAAATTGGATCGAAAGTACGGAGCCAAGCTCGGGACCGATGTCCTGTCGCTCGCCGGAAGTCTTGGAGACCTAAGTGCTCCATGACGATCTCAGGATACGGGCGCGACGCCTCGCAACCGGTCGTCACCGGGTGGAGGACCTGGATCGGTTGTTCCTTGGTCTACGCGACCGAGATAGTGGCCGGATGAGCGTGCGCGAAATCGGTGACTTTGTGGCCCATCGTGGCGAGCGTCAAAAGGGCCCGGTGACGCAAACGGCCCGAGACGCATTCACCAGCATCGACGTATGGAGCTTCCCCATGCGTGGGCGAATACCATCGAGGTCGACAACAACGACAAACTCACGCTTATTGGCTGAGCAATCGGGAAATAGACCGCGTGGCAGCCCTTAGAGCGCCATGCGCGATGTGTCACTCGCCATCAAACAGAGACCCGGCAGTGCTCCGAGTGCCGCTCCAACTGGCCGGCCGCGAGGCCGGATGGGCGCAATTGCGCTTGCCGAAACGTCAAGCGGGATGGAATCTGTATAAATAACTGAAGTAGATACCCACAATTCGCCCGACAACAGCTTCAACAGCGGGCGGTGGAGGGTCCGTGTCGCGACATGACGGGAACCAAATAGAGATATATATCGGCGATTCCGTCCGATACGCATCCGAACGGGCCGTACTGGAGCGGCTCGCACACCTGCTCGGCGCAGCACGGCAACCCGCGGTCATCCTTGCCAACGTTAGCATTGATGGGCGACAGATCGATGCCCTCGTGGCGACAGGTTCGCTAGCCTTGGTCATCGAGGCCAAGGCGTTCAATCGCCCCGTCAGGGGCGGCGAGAACGGACCGTGGCAGGTACGGCTCGCATCGGGCCAGTGGAAGAATTTCCGGAACCCCTACGTGCAAGCACGCGAAGCGTCCCTTGCGGTGCGAGACGCCATGAGCGCATTCAACGGAAGCGATGCACCATACCCCGGTGCGGCCGTCGTTTTCGTGCCTGCTATTCCGCAGGGCTCGGTGCCGTACTCGGGAGACTTCAAGGTGTCGGTAACCGGGCTGGACGGTCTGGAAGCTCTGCTCCGATCCACGCGAAGAAGTGCGTTGCCGATCGAACGCTGGCACGCCTTCGCAACGCATCTGGGACTGACATCTGTCTCGTCAGTGGCGGCGGCGTGCGATCAGTCCTTGGCCGAGGCCGAAGCACTCCTCCGACAATACTCGGCGGCTTACGAGCAAACCTACGCCGACCCGGTCACCGTAGTCCCCTTCCCATGCCTGGCAGACGAAAACCCCGTCTCGTCGGACGACGTGGTCCGCCGGATCGCTGAAGGGCAGGCCGAGTATCTGGTCCAGGGACCGTCAGGATGCGGCAAAACGCTGCTGGCGGGTCAGGCAGGGTGTGCCTTTGCCGCCCAAGGCGGCTTTGCGGTCACACTTCCCATCAGGGACTATGCCGGCAGTCTCAAGAGTCTGCTCGATCGCGAGGTCGGATTGCTGATCGGCCGGCCCGCGACGACTGTGCTGGGTGCGGCACGGCGCGCGAACCGACCGCTGCTGTTCGTCGTGGACGGCTACAACGAATGCGCCCCTTCCGAACAACCGTCGCTCAGTCGCGGCCTGGCCGCACTGGCACGAGGCTACGAGGCCAGTCTCCTCATCACGTCGCAATGCCCGGTCGCGCGGAGCGACCTGCTGACGTTGCACGCGATCACGGTCGCACCGGCCGCGCCAGAGACAAAGACCGCTATCGCGCTGAACGTCACGGGTGGAAATACGCTCCCCGAGCAACTCGAACCGTTACTCGACTCGGTGACCACCGGGCTGGAGGCACACCTCATCGGCGAGGTAGGTCGGGACCTCAGCGGCGGGAAGAGCCGATACGCATTGTTCGACCTATTTGCGCGTAAGCGCCTGGCTGAAGCCGCGACCGATGGCATCGCTCTGCTCTCGCGGATGGCGGGATGGCTTTCAGAACGGATTGCGTTCAGCCTGTCGAATCGTGATCTTGACCGTCTCCTGAACGAGTACCATACGCCGTCTGTGCTCGCAGATCGTCTCCATGCGGCGGGGCTACTGACCCGACGCGGCGATCGCGTCAGTTTCGTACACGAGCTGTTTCTCGACGCCTTTGCCGCGGAACATGTCCTGCGACATGCCGCTGGTGACCCGGAAAAGGTGCTGCACGCGCTGGCCGCGCCACGAAACGACGGTCGCAAGATGTTGATCGTCGGGGCGATCGATGACGACACACTGCTCGCTGCCGTGTTGGCCGGCGTGACGGACAGCGCCACTGTGGGGGCCTGCCTGGCAGGAGCGTGTGGCGCGTCGGCGCAGACGTGGGCGGTAGGGCAATGCGCCGCGCTGTGGGACCGGCTGCGCGCCGAGGCGGTGGGTGTCCGGTTTCGCGTTACCGAAAAAGGCTGGCTCGGCATCGCATTCGAGGAATCGACCTTGACGGCATGGACGCCGTCGGAACGCGCCTTCCTGGCCGCGATGCCGCAACGGGTGGTGGAGGGGCACCACTTGGACGCAGCGCTCGAAACCATCGATTTCCTGGACCGTCGGATCGCGGAAGAGATGGACCGGCTACGGGCGGAGGCCCGCGAGCGCAAGGTAGCCCTTCGGAGCGGCCTCTTCGCAAACGCCTATGTCGGTCAGTCCGTCGCAACATTGGGCATTACGCGGATCTGCACGGGCCTACATGGCAGCTTCTTCCGGACCGCAAGCGAGACGGTAGCGAGGACAATCGAGCGACGGCTGGCGGCAGGTTGTCTGTCACCGGGACAGCTCTATCTGTTCCTGGCGTTGAGCCGCGGTACCGAGATCGCCGCGAGCCTGATTGTGGCGACCATTGAAACGCATTGGCCGACGGCGCCCTACCATCTCCGGCTGGACCTGTTGGACGCGGCGCGGATGTCGCGGTCGGCGAGTGACGGTGAACGTGCGGCGCTGATCGCCGCCCTCGAAGCGTTGCCCGACCCCGGGCATATTTTCATCTCAAGCACGATCGTGGAAGTGCTACAGGACCTTGGCGCGCTCGAAGACTCCGAGCGCGAGCACTTCACGGTGGTCCGTGAGCAGGTCGAGCAATGCCTTGCCGATCCCAAGGATCCCGACCGGCAGGCCCTAGCCTATGGTCTCCATTCCGCGCAGTTCGATCACCCCTATGCCGGCGCCTATTGCGAGGTCATCGCCAACCTATCTGAGGACGAGCGAAAGGCGCTGTTCAGCATGGCGGCGGACGGCGCGGACGATACCGCGTTCTTCCTCGGCCCGCTTCTCATGGAGCTGGCGTCGTTCGGCGACCCGGGCATCGGCAGCAGCATCGCCCGCTGGACGGCTTTGCCGCCGAAGGACTGCTTCATGCCGCAGGATGCGATTGCCGTCTTTGTCATCTCCCATATAGTGCTCGCACGCTTCGGATGCCCATTGCCAGACCGACGCGGCGATGCCATCGACCCGCCGACGCAGGCGCTAAGCGCCTGTGGCGCCATCCTCTACTGGTGCAACCGCGCCGATCTCGACGAGGCGGCGAAGCGGCAGGTTTGCGATACCGCGCTGCGGATACTCGCCGGGGACGGCTTCAGCACGGCGCTGAACGTGATCCGGCACTGCGAGCATGCGCTTATCGAAGGAACACACCGACTTCCGGACAACGCACAAATAGAGCGCTCCATTCTGAGCCGGTTCCCAGCCGAGACGGCCGATATCTGCCGCCGCGCCTTACGCGATGCCGGCAGTCAGACCGGCTATTTCCACCACCATTTCGATTTCGACCACCAGCAAGACATGACGCTCGCAATGGACGTGCTTGCCCGTCACGGCGACAGCACGGACCTGGGACTGATCAAGGGCTATGCTGACGATAACACACTCGGAAAGCAGGCCATCGAGGCGGTGAAATCGCTCGAAGAGCGCCTGGGCGCGTCATGACGGCCGGAAGGATATGAAGTCATATGAGTACCTCATCCTTCACCGCTCTCCTCGAAGAGGACTTCAGGTGGCCGGCTATCGGCGACAAGCTGTTCAGCGTCGAACAGCCCGCACACGGGGCTGTCCTCACCCATCATTCCGAGGAACGGCTCTATCACCTGACCGGCGGCTACAAGCTCGCGGCCGATCTGCTCGTCGAGCAGGCGGAAGCGCAGGCCTGGCGGCGGCGGAAACTGGTCTATCCAATCGTCTTCTGCTACCGGCACTACCTGGAGTTGACGCTCAAGTCTGTCCTTCAGCAGTATGGACCGCTTGGTGACCTTACCTCATCCTGGACCCATCACAGACTCGAAGACCTTTGGCGCGACTACCGGACGTTGCTTCGCGCCGTGGGCGGAGAGACCTCCAAGGACCAAGGCACCGGCGCGGTCGAGCAATGCGTCGCCGAATTCGCCAAGATCGATCCCGCCTCGGATGCCTTCCGCTATCCAACCCGCCGGCGGGGACAACCGTTCGGCACCGAGCTCGAGATGCTGGATCTGATATCGCTCCGCAACACCATGCAGGGCATAGCGAACTACTTTCTCGCAGCCGACGGATTCCTCCACAGCTTGACCGAGATTGGGTCACTGGCCCCTGAAGTGGGGGACCCCTAGATTAGTCTAGCCTTCATCAGCAAGCGTTGCTTCGAGGTAGGGTCTGAGTATGGACCATATTCTGAGCTCTCTTGCGTATTGATAGATATCGTTCGGGTGCGCCTTTCTGCGCCGGACCGCCATGCGCATGCCTTCAAGCGCCACGTCGAGACCAACAGTAGAGCGATATCGGAAGCAATCGACCACCGTCTTGGCCGGACTAAAGATCGGAACCTCCACGCCGTCGATGAAGTGCCGTTCTATGCTCATCGAATGGGCCTTCTTGCCGAAGCGCACGACACGAATTGGCGGATAGGAATAGCGCGGCCGCCAGGCCTTATGGCCGATCGCAACCCATACGCGCGAGGGTAGCTGCAGCGTGATCTCATGAAACTCCAAGGCTGAGAGAAGACAAATCACGCCTCCTGGGATGACTTTGGCTACCTCAGCGAGAGTATGTGAACCGGAAATGTCGGCGTCAGACAGCTCATAAAGGCCACGTGCGACCTGCATCACCACGCCCTCCTTAACCAGTCTTGAGATGGTTTGGGCATGAATGCCAACCGCAGTCAGCTCGCGCAGCCGCATGACGCCGTTCTCCTTGAGCAGCGTGAGCGCCCGTTCTCTCTGCCTTGGCATGCTCGCCCTTGAATTTGTGATGAAACATCGGAAATTAGATACAACTAACGATGTTTTGTCACATTTTGGCGCAGTTTCTTTACAAACAAACCTACATACTGGACAAACTGAACATTCTTTCTATATGATCTGGGTGAGAATGTCCGTTAGAAGGGATAGATGGCCGGAGCGACTAAGATGCCAAAATCTGCCGCCGAATTTCACGTCGAGGGCCTCCGTGGGCTCTCCCGAAATGCAACGAAGTTCCTCCGTCACCATCCGGAGGAAGCGCGTGTGGCCGTGGCTGCCGCCCTGGAAGCCGCAGCTACCCAGTATGGGGTTGGCAGCGAAGCCACCGAGGTCCCCGAACACCTCAAGCCGTTTGTGATCACGCGACCGCGTGACGCGGAGATGCTCGGCGTCTCCGAAACATCCGTCCGTCTCAAGATATCTCGAACGACGGTCTACGACTGGATAGAAAAGAAAATCTTGATTGGTTGGAAATCAACCAAGCGCGGCCTGACGATCCCGGCAGAGCAGATTTTGGGGCCGGGCAAGGTGGTGCCGGGCATCGAACAGCTCCTTGAGATCATCGACGATCCTGAACTCGCCTGGGCTTTCCTCTCCGAAGAGTGGCCTTTTGAGAACGAAGTCATGCGTCCGATCGATAAGCTGAAGACCAGCAAGGTTGAGGAGGTAATGGATGCAGCTCCGAGCTTCGGAACGGCCATCACGTGACAAAAGGCGCATATTCCCGCAAGCGCATCGAGGATGTTCTCACCAAAGCAAAGCTGCCGCCAAGCTCTCGGATCATCCCACATCGCTATCTTGAAACGCCGCTCGGCGTGGCACCAGGCGACTCACGATTTTGCTCAAAGGCGGACGGCTTCACCGTCCTTTATGCATCGCCTGAATTTGCCACCGCTTTCATAGAGACAATCGTGCGGGATCGCTTCACGCGCAGGGACCAGCGCGAGGTCTTGCTGAAGGAGGTTACCGGAAGAGGTTGGGCACTGATCACGACGAAGCCTAGGGCGAAGCTAGCCCTGCTAGACCTTCGAAAGGATGGCTGCGTTCGGCTCGGCGCTCCAACTGATACCGTCAACGCCCGAAACCACGCGGCGGGTCGCGCACTGGGCCGCGCCATCTATTCGGATCATAAGGACGTAGACGGGCTGCTTTTTTCCTCACGCCTGACCGGAGAAGATATTTATGCAGTTTTCGACCGGGGGATCGCAAAACTCAATGCGGCTGAGACAGGGATACTGCCTGAGCACCCTGAGCTAACGGACGTGCTGTCGAACTACAGCATCAAGCTGATCACGACCTGAATATCCCATCCTGTCAGCTTTTAAGATGTGAATGGAGTCTCATGGAACCGGCTCAACTCGAAAAATGGCGAAACGATGTGATTTCGCGATTGGAAGCCCTCAAGGTTCGCGCGCGGCAAACATGGCAATTCATGGATGCGAATGATCTGCGCAAGCTCGAAGACAAGACGGATTTCGAAGCAGCGTGGCAACAGGTTCAAGACTTGTTCCCTGAAGACTTGCACCCGAACCGGGCAAGCGATCTCAATCGCCATATTCATTTCGCTGAGCAGCACGATTTTTCAGATATCGAGGAAATGGATATCCCGGCTGTGATGGAATCCGTCCAGCGGTACGGGCGAACAGGTGCTGCATTCATTGCTGAAGAGCTGGAACGCCTGAACTTCAATTCGTCGGTGTCCGATATAATTCATCCGCAGATCAAAGATGCCTGCGCAGAACTTATCGCCGGACGCCAATATCGAGAAGCGGCCCGCACCACTGTAGGGCTGCTCATGGATGAGTTGAGACGGCTATCCGGTTCGGACTCAGACGGCGATGCCCTTGTACGCCAAGCCGTGGGCACGACGCCTGGCAAACTCGCATTCAGCGACTGCCAAACCAACAATGCAAAGCAGGTCACAGAGGGTCTTAAACTGACCATTCAAGGTCTCTACAAAGGCGTGAGAAACCCGTCCTCCCACGGATGGAACGGTTTCGGCCGGGTTGAGGTGTTCCAGATCATGGCCGTCTCCAGCTTGCTGCTCACTCAACTTCAAATCGTGGCGGCAGAGAACGATGACTGACCATCTCGCACGTGACAAAATGTCGGTTCTTAGAGTTCCCCTTCCGACCTCTTGTCACAAACCCGCACCACTTTTTCGAGACTAGTGAATTCACGTCTTTCGGCTTGGTGGAAATGGCCGTGGAAGGCTTTACGACGACGCTTCGGACTCCGTTGAGCTCTTGGTGGGAAACGCGGCACCATCCTCACACTCTAGGCGTGCAAACAGCTCCAAGGACTTATTGCAGCCTCGGCATGCGCCGCAGGCGACTTCGGCTCGGTGGCACGAGAAAGTCCAACCGAGAAGGTCCCGAGTCACGCCTGATCTGCGGACCAAATCGTCAGTGGTGATGGTCGATGCCGGTGCGCTCAGCTTGAAATCAGAAAGCTGTGTCTGGAGAAGCCGCTCCATGGCGCTCAAGAACTCGGGCGTCCCGTCATTGTGAACCCGGTCAGTGAGCACGGTCCCAATGATCAGTTCTCGCAAGTCGCAGCCCGCAAGCGACATAGCTGCTACGGTCAGGAGCATCTGATTGCGGAATGGCCAATGCTCCGGGACCCGGCCTTCAACTTCCTCGGATGGAATGCCCGTCATGTCGCCGGCCCCCAAATGGCCAAGCGAGGCCTCAACGACCCTATGAGACATACCGATCAATGAAGCAATGTGCTTAGCGGCGCGTATCTCTCCCGGCGCACAGACCTGACCGTAATTGATAGTCAACGCAAGATCGGGCTTGGTCATCGCGGCGAGGCAAGTAGACTCCACGCCTCCTGAAAACAGAAGTGCTCTCATTGCGACCAAGCCGCCCAGGCGACGCGATAGATCGCGCTCGCGAAATCGTCGGAGATTGAACAATTCTTCGACCCGCGGATCATCGTCTGGTCAGCAGGCTTTGGATTCTGAGAAAGCGCCACAACAGGGATGCTGTGCCTCACGGCCCAACCAATTTCAAAGATCGTCCCGGGATCACACCCATCAAGAATAGCGAAGACCGCCTTGCAATCACCTAAGCCTCTTAGGTCCGTTTCCACGACCCTTTCGATTTCCTCCTGATGAGCTCGGTCGTCGGTGTAGTCACGCAGTAGTCCAGCTTCATGGAAGGGCGAGAAGAACGAGACGCCGAGACTATCAAGAGCCCGGCAGGCTTGTTCCACGAGCCACAACTCCGCCATCGTGAAAAACGGGCCAGCTATATAAACCTTGGCCTTCTCGTCCTTCACAGCAATGGGCTCAAGTGCACTTGTCTCCTCGTCAAGAAGGACGCTCGGCCGTCGGCTGTTGCAGTAGCGCGCGGCGCAACGGGAAGCTGCATCGGCCGCCTGGTCGGGAGCCATCCCTTTCTCTGCCCAGTGGTATGCAAAGGCGGCGCTGAAGATATCGCCAGATCCAATCTTGTAGACACGATCGGTGCGATATGGCGGCACTGCTCCTCGAAGCGAGCCATTGATGTAGACCCTACATCCTTGCGGGCCGGATTTGACGAGGATAACGGAAGCGCCTTCCGATTGCTGAACATTTCGCACAGCCTGCGCTTCGTCCTGGTCCTTCCCGAGCGCCCGTACCTCTTGGGCGTTCAGAACGACCGCCAGCGACTTCGCCGTTGAGCCGTTCCCTTTGAAGGACACAGGCTTCTTCGGGCTTTGGGGGTCGAATACTACCCTTTCGCCGCGGACGACAGCGTCACCTTCCATGAAGCCGAAGCGAAGGATGTTGGCGCCCTCCACAACGATGTTGTCGTATCTCGGAAGATCACCCGGCCGATATTCTGGTTCCGACAATGGATGAAAATAGGTGAACGATACAAGTTCGTCGGATGCGTACGGATGATGTCTTAGGTGCGGACTTGATAGAGCCACCGACGCTGTCGTTTGCTGGTGCTTAGGGCAATAGTAGTGCCAGTCGACATCAGCGCCGGCGGAAGCCATGGCAAACGCTGCGCGGCCTCCCGATCCGAAAACCTCGTCGTGCTGTGGCGATACGCAGACCTCGCGATAGTAACCGCCCGTAACAATCACCGTTAGACCCGCTCGACAACAACGGTCACCTGTGATCCTGAGGTCGCTATCACCTCTGCTTCATAGGCATGTTGCGCCAGACAGTTGATAAGCACCCCGAGTTGGCGCGCTCCAGTAATCGTACCCGCGACAGCGCCCGTCGATTGCGTCAACGCGGCAACGCTCTGGGATTGACCTTGCGTGATGAGCTGGACCGTTAGTCGATCTCCGACACTGAGCCCCTGCACGACGGAAGCGATTGGTGCGAAAAGCTCCGTCTGAAAACGCAGATCGCAGGGGTCTGGGCCGTTACCGTCCGACCCCGACGGCATCCATCCTCCGCTCGATCCACTTCCGCCCATCGCTTTGCCTTGTGCTGCTTCACCTACGCATCTGGTTGATACTACTTACGCTGCCCGTCTTTCCCGCACCAGATTCGATCCGAATGTGCGCATATCATACCACATTACACTATCGAGTACCGATGCACGGACGTGCAAATTTTTAGCAAAACAGAGGAATCGGCTCTCCAAGTCCAAGTAGTCACGCGGGAGACGGCAGTTCTTGTCGAACAGATGCAGTAGCCAACCCGCCCGCAGAACATGAATATCCAGTATAGCGATTAAATCGGTGTCCAACCAGTTGCGCGCGATCCAACTCGCAGTCTTCGGCCCAACTCCCTCAAGGCTCTGAATTTGATCACGAAACCTGATCGGATCGGCTTGATCAAACTTCATCTGCGCAAGATCCGTCATTGCATAGTGAAGCCTGCGGGCCCGCTGCGTTGGAAAACGGTAGCGGTGAGGCCGGCCGCTGACCACTGCAGGCTCATCAAGCATGGCGAAGAGGTCGGCTTCTGGAGGCACGACGCCCCGCTCGAAGGCGCCATTCCGCCGCAAACGTTCGAAGAAAGCTGTCGCGACCTCAAGGGTCACACCGAAACCACCCAGCAGGCAGAACCCGATTTCTTCTTCAAGCGTACCATGGCGATTCACAAAGTCTATGTCGGCGGGATCCACGGTCGCACAACGCATGGCCCAATATGCCGGCGTGAGTAGTTCGTCCTCCCGGCCGAATCGCACGCCCGGCATGACCTCATCATCGGGGTGGGAAGGCGCCACCAGGCGGTACTGAACTGGGGGCTCCAAGGTCTTCTGGGACATATCACCTCGCCAAACACCAAAATGCATATTATATGCTTTTAGGATGCAAGCAAGCGAATGGAACAACGGCAACTTTCCGAGGCGCCTAAAGCGCGCGCGCCAGAATGCTGGGTTGACTCAAGCTCAACTCGCCGACCGGCTGGGCACTCAGCAATTTACCGTCTCACGCATCGAAGGTGGCAGAAAACCTCGTCAATCCCTTCTTTCACGCGTTGTCGATTTCATTGAAAACGCCGAGCGACCAAAGCCGGGAATCGAAGACGACATTGCATCCGCCATCGCGGGCTCCGACGAACTCAAGGCACTCATTGCTCGCATAGCCGCCGAATTTTGATGCATTTTTTATGCTTTTTATACATATCCAATGCAGTCGCGGCTGCCCATCACCCGTCCCGCCGATTCCAGACGAGGAATGCCGCGCCATCGTCTTCGAACAGCGCCGCCCGGATCGGCTCGGGGAAGCTTGGATCGTCTAGTTGGACGCTGAGATAGTCGCGCAGCTCGTCGCCATTCGTCTTCGCCTTCCAAGCGGCGCCGAGTTCCGCACGGCCGGCATAGACCCGGAAGTCCGGCGCGCCCTCGCTCTTTTTCTGATCGTTGGCGATAATCTTCGCCTTCACATTGACGGTCAGGGTTCGGATTGTGCCGGTGTAGCCGTCTGCAACGGCCGTGAAGCTGCCTATGGTGGCCATTCAGCCCTCCCTTGGTTTGAGTGCGGATGATGAAGGGCGCGGAGGCTCCAGTTCTCTGCGCGCCCGCTTGAAGCCGGGATCGGCGTTCATGAAGGCATCGAGCATGTAGGGGATCAGTTCGGCGACGCCTTCATTCTGGCCGTAGGTCTGGCGGTAGATTTCTGCATAGTCGTTGAGCGCCGCCTTCAAGTCGGCATCCGCCGTGAAGGTGATCTTGGCGCTTTCGCGGTCTGGCAATTGTCCAAGTTTCAGAGTCATCTGATCACTCCCGGATCACGATAGGGTCTCAGCACCATGTCCTTGTTGACGATGATGCGGAGCGGCCAGCCGGGCCGGACGGTGATGGTCGGCTGAATGTTGAGATTGCGCTCGGTGATGCGCTGTCTGACCTGATTGGCGCTGTCCTGGGCGGACTCGCGGATCGCCTCCACAAGGTCGTCTTCGTCGTCACCAAAGGTCAGCTCGGTCGAGACGCCCAACAACGTCGAGAGCACGATGCCCTTCAGAAGCTGCCAAGTGTGGAAGTTCACTTCATCCTCAAGCCCGGCATAACCGGCTGTGTCCGTCGCCGGCAGGTTCTCGATCACAACGGACGACCCGTCCGGCATGATGATCCGTTGCCAGACGACCAGCGCACGCTCCTGACCGAAGGCGACCACGCTGTCATAGGTTCCGATGACGCGAGAGCCTTGCGGGATGAGAATGTAGCGGCCCGAAACCGTGTCGTAGACGTTCTCGGTCACCTGGGCGATCACGCGCCCCGGCAGATCGGAATTGATCCCCGTAATGAGGCTCGCGGCGATGACGGTGCCCGCCATCACCTGATAGGGCGACGCGGGGTCCTGCAGGGCGTGCGGATTGTAAATCGCCGAGTCGACCTCATCCCCGAGGAAGTCGAGCTTGCGGCCCTGTAAGTTCTGGTCGTTCTGAAGATCAAGCTCTAGCGATCCTGACGCCGCATCGCCGCGTGCGATGTCGAAGGGGCTCCGTAGATCCTTACCTGCCGCGCGCGCAATGTCCGCGGCCGACCGCGGCTCGCCTGCACCGCCGCCAAGGCCGGCGGTGCGTGATGTAAGCTGGAAGAAAACGCCGGACTCGCGCCCTTGTTGGGCGAGCCGGGCCTGCCGGATGCGCTCGGCCCGCTCGGCGTCGTCCTCCGGGCTCGGGCGAAACGGCAATTGACCCGGTGGGGCGATACCGAGTTCGCGTTCGGCGTTGACGACGGCGGGGCCGATGTCGCCCGCCAAGGGCGGTCCCAGCTCAATCTGCGACCGCGGGATCTCGCTGTAGCGGCGCGGCAGGGTCTCCAAGCCTTCCGGCGTCGGATTGTTCTCGGTGCGGATGAGTTCGCGGCCGATGTCGTCCCGGTCAAATAGACGCGGCGGATCGAGTGCGAAGATCGTCGCGCCGAGGATCAATAGCAACCCCGTGCCCGAAAGAAGAAAAAGAACGCGCCGGTTGATGCGCGTAACCGGACGTGGCCGGGCGCGCAGCACGATCTCTTCCGGATCGATCTTCGGCGTTCCCCCGTGAAGCGGATCGCCGGGGCTTGCGCCGGAGGGCTGGCCCGGTTCCGTCATCGTCCGCCATCCCCCATCTCAGACGACCAGTCCGACACGTTTCGAACGTCGTGGCGCTGACGTACGTTCCGGCCGTCCGTTCGCGAGATGCGCACCACCTGTTGCGGGTCTTCGCCCAGGCGCAATTCGGCGGCGGCGAACAGGCGATCGACGATGTAATAGTTGCCGCGTATCCGGTAATTCACGAGTTGGTTCTCGCCGTCGGGACCGATGACGAAGAGCGGCGGCGCCTCGCCCTGATCGAGACGGCGCGGGAACTGGATGTAGACCTTGTGCGTGTCGTCGAAGACCCGCACCGGCCGCCAGGGCGGCGTGTCCCCGGTCATCTCGTAGCGGAAGCGCAATCGCTCCAGTCGCAGGCCCTCGTCGATCACCCGGTTCGCCGCCTCCACCGCACTGCGGTTGCGCTGCTCAAGCGCCAGGAGAGCGTCGCGCGGATAATGCCACGACACGGACGCCATGTAGGTCTCGGGCGTGCTTCTGAGTTCCAGATGGTAGGCGCGCCGATCGGTGATGATGACGAGGTTCGTGCGCAGGCCCTCGGCGATGGGCTTGACCAGAACATGGGCGCGGGCGGCGTCGCCCTCCCCGCTCACCGTATCGCCGATAACCCAGCGCACGGTGTCCCCGGCGGAGACAGCGACAATCTCTTCCCCAGTCTGGAGCGCGATGTTGCTGACCATCTCCGGCGACGTGTAGAGCTGGTAGAGCGCACCCTCGGTATAGGGATAGACCTGGATCGCATTCACATAGCCTTCGCCCGTCGGCTCCATGGCCGCTGCGCTATTGGCGTCGCCGATACGGGTTTCAGGGTCGCGCTGATCCTCAGTCGGCGACTCCCATTCCCCGGGCTTCGGCATCAACTGACCGGGCAAAGGCAACGGCTCGGGCAGCGTGACGATCTCGACTGGCAGAGACGGCTCGGCGGTGAGCGCCGCAGGATTGAAGTCGTCCGTGTCGTAACTGATCTGCGGCGGCGGCTCTTTGTGAGCGCAGGCGGCAAGCGCAATCGGCGCGGCCAAGGCGATAAGGCTTTTCTTCATTGATCGTCTCCCGAAATGAGGTCGCGGCTCCAATTGAGCGCATGAACGTAGATGCCGAGGGGGTTCTCGCGGAGCGCCTCTTCGTCACGCGGCGGCTGCAACACGATGGAAAGGACGGCCGTGTAGCGCGTGGTGTCGGCCAGCGCGCCATTCTCGAAAACCTGTTCGCGCCAACGCATCTCGAAGCTGTCATCGGAGGCGCGAACGATGCTGGTCACCTCGACGGTGACGGTCCGCCGGCCGACTTGGCTGAACGGATCATTGTCCCGCGCATAGTCGTTGAGCGTCGCGGCGGCGCGGTCGGTGGCGTAGTCATAGGCGCGCAGCCAGTTCTGCCGCACGACGATAGGGTCGATGGACAGCGAGCGGACGTTTTCGACGAAGCGGGCCAGGTGCCAGGCGATCTGCGCGTCGGTCGGCTCATAGGCCGTGACGGCGGGACCGACGGCGCGGACCTCGCCCAGGGTGTCAACTTCGACAACGTAAGGGGTGACGGTGCTGCGCCCGGCCTGCCAGACAACGCCGCCGGAAAGCCCGATGGCGAGCGCCAGGCAACCGAACGCCATAAGCCGCCAATTCCGGGCTTGCACCCGCGCCGAGCCGATCCGGTCGTCCCAGACTTGGGCCGCACGCTGATAAGGCGTCTTGGGTGCGGGCGTTTCGCCGTAGGTCGTCGTCGATCGCTTGAAGATCATTCGTCGTCATCCCTGATACGTGGGTTCTCGCCGGCGGCCGGCCGGTCGCCGTCTCTGATGGTGTGGGCGGTCACGGTGGCGCCCTCGCGCAAGCGCTGGTCGCGCCGCAATCGCTGCGCCCAATCCGGGGCGCCGCTTGTAGCGGCAGTGGATGCCGCGCTTGCCGATCCGCCGTTATCCGGCAATTTCCCGCCCGTCGCGGCGAAGGCGCCGCGCTGACCGTCCGAATAGGCGGAGCGGACGCCTGATGTCGCGCGGTCGGCGACGCTGCGGACACCCTGACCAATGGCCCCGGCTCCAGCGCGGGCGACACCCGCCGCTCCAGCCGCAACACCGGACGCACCCGATGCGCCAGACGTGGCGCGCGCGAGCCCATATGCGCCTTGTGCGCCGCCGGCCATTGACGCGGCGGCCTTGGTTGCACCGCTGGCGCCGGCCGCAAGGGCGCGCGCGCCGCCCATGGCGATACCGGCGCCAGCGGTTCCCCCGATGGCAAGCCCCGCGGCCGATCCAACAGCCGCGCCAGCGCCGAGCTGCGGCGCGCCCGAAACGAGCCCCGCGGCAATGCCAGGACCGAAGATGCCGAGCATGAAGATGGCGAGTGCGCCGAGAACGGTTGAGAGCGCCTGCTCGATGGTGATGTCGCCGCTGGCGAAGGATGTGGCAAAAGCCCCGAACAGGGTCGATCCGATGCCGACGATCACAGCGAGCACCATGAGCTTGATGCCGGCGGCGATGACGTTGCCGAGGACCCGCTCGGCGAGGAAGGCCGTCTTGCCCCAAAGCGCGAACGGCACCAGCACGAAGCCGGCCAGCGTCGTCAGCTTGAACTCCAGGATGGTGATGAACAGTTGGATCGCCAGAATGAAGAAGGCGAGCAGCACGATGATCCAGGCGACCATCAGCACGGCGATTTGAACGAAGTTCTCAAAGAAGGCGATCGGCCCAAGCAGATCGCCGACCTCGGACAGGAGCGGCTGGGCCGCGACAAAGCCCGTTTCGGCGACGAAGCCGGGCCGCATCAGATCAGCGGCGCTGATCGGCGAGCCGGTGGCGCGAAGGCCGAGGCCGGCGAAACTGTCGAAGATAATGACGGAAAGTGCGGCGAAGTTATTGAGGATGAAAGCGAAGGCGCCGACGTAGAGGACCTTCTTGATCAACGCTGGAATAATCGCCTTGTCGTCGGCGAGTGCCCAGAAAAGGCCGGCAAGCGTGATGTCGATCCCGATCAGGATGGTCGTGAGAAAAGCGACGTCCGGACCGAGCAGGCCAAAGCCCGAGTCAATGTAATTGACGAAGGTCTCCGTGAACTGATCGATAACGTTGAGATCGTCCATTGGGCGCCGCCTTCTCTATGCTCAGCGCCGCGTGTAGGCGGAGCCGTCGCCCATGAAGCGGTCGAACCGGGCGCGAGCCTGCTCGTGGGCCGCGACGTGGCGCGCCCGTTCGAGGGCATCGGCCCGCGCCGAGGCCGCCAACAGGGTTTGAAGCTGCATTGACTGTTTGGTAGCGAGCGCCGCGAGCTGATTGCCGGCCTGCGCGACCTGAAGGTTGCCGACGGCGCCCTGGCTCTCGGCCACGAGCCGGTCGAGTACGAGCGCATCACCGCGCACTTGGTTCACCACCTCGGCCTGAACCTCAAGGCTGTGCTGGAAGCCGCCGCGCGCAAGCCGCCAGGCCTCCTGGGCATCCTGAACGATCTGGGACGTGGAGACGGCGGATGCATATTCTTCGGGAAAAAGCCGGCGATAGGTGCTGTCGATCTCTGCAACCTGATAGGCAATGCCGTGGGCGTCGAGGATGAGCTGATCGACGGCACGCAACGACGATTGCAGGTCGACTGCGACCGAGGTGGGCAGGCTCGCCAGGTTCTGCGTTTGATTGATCAGCATCTGCGCCTCGTTGGCGAGTTGCTGAACCTGGTTGTTGATCTGCTGAAGGGAGCGGACCGCGGTAAGCAGGTTCTGGCTGTAGTTCGACGGGTCGAAGACCGTGATGGCATGAGCCGGAGACGCGATAACGGTCACCGTTGAAAGCCCGAGCGCCAAAGCGGTGCATGCGGACAAAACTTGTTTTCTAAGCCGGGTCATTTGCCGTTGTCCTCCTCGGCTTGTTCGATGGCGTCTTCGGGGTCTGGAGCGCGATCAGCTCGGCGGCCCAATCGAGGCCGCGGGCGCGCAGCCAGCTATCGGCGAATTCATCCGCGCCATGGGCCGCGATCAGCTCGTCCATGAGCGTGTGGTCTTGCTTCGTCGAGGCGGCTGTGAAGGCGAGCGCGACCGGCCCGAGGCTCAGATCGAACAGCCGGTTACCGGCGCGGGATTGGAAGTAGTAGTCCCGCTTCGCCACGGCCCGTGCGATGATCTCAATCTGCCGGTCATTGAGCCCGAACGCCTCGTAGACGGCTTTTGCCTGCGGCTCGATTGCGCGGTCATTGGGCAGGAAGATGCGGCTGGGGCAGCTTTCGATGATCGCGGGCGCGATGGAACTGCCGGCGACGTCTGACAAGCCTTGGGTGGCGAACAGGACCGAGACATTGGCCTTGCGCAGCGTCTTCAACCATTCGCGAATGCGCGCGGCGAAGGCCGGGTTATCGAGAAACAGCCAGGCCTCGTCGAGGATCAAGAGCGCCGGGCACCCGTCGAAGCCAGCTTCGAGCCGATGGAAGAGATAGGTCAGCACGGGGAGCACCGCTCCCGTTTCGTGCATCAGCTCTTCCATCTCGAAGCATTGGACCGACCCGAGCGACAGGCGGTCCTCGTCGGCGTCAAGCAACCGGCCATACGGCCCTTCAAGCGTATAGGGCTGAAGCGCCTGACGAAGCGCCGTGACTTGCAAAAGCGTTGCGAGCCCGGTCAATGTGCGCTCAGTGACCGGCGCCGCAGCGAGATTGGAGAGCGCGGACCACACCGCATCTTTCACGTCCGGCGTGACTGTAACGCCTTCATGGGCGAGCAGGCTCTGTACCCACTCCTGTGCGAAGGACCGTTCCGAAGTCAGATCGATGTTCGCGAGCGGCTGAAACGCAAGATCGCCCTCGGCCCCAAGATCGTACCAGTCGCCGCCCACGCCGAGGACCGCCGCGCGCGCCGAGCCGCCTTTGTCGAAGATCGTGATCTGCGCATCACCGTAACGGCGAAACTGCATGGCGATGAGCGCGAGCAAAACCGACTTGCCGGCGCCGGTCGGTCCGACGATGAGGGTGTGTCCGACGTCGCCAATATGCGTCACAAGCCGGAAGGGCGTCGTCTCGTTCGTCCGTACCGTGAGCAGCGGCGGGCCCGCCAGATGCGCGTTGCGCGCCAGGCCGGCCCAAGCGGCGGACAGCGGCATCATGTGGGCGAGGTTCAAGGTGTTGACGGGCGCCGTGCGGACGTTGGCGTAGACGTGGCTGGGTAAGGAGGAAAGCCACGCCTCAACGGCGTTGGCGCTTTCGTCGATGGTGGCGAAGCCGCGTCCGTCGAGGATGCGCTGCGCCGCGCGCACTTTTTCGCGCGCGGCGTTCTCATCGCGATCCCAGACGACGAATGTGGTCGTCACATAGCCATAGGCGACCAGATCGGCGCCAAGCTCCTGCAAGGCCGCGTCAGCGTCGGCCGTTTTGTTATCGGCGTCGGTGTCGACCAGCACCGATTGCTCATTGGTGAGCACTTCCTTGATGATGGCGGCAATTGATTTGCGCTTGGCGAACCACTGTCGGCGATAACGGCGCACCACCTTTTCGGCGGCGGCCTTGTCGAGGGGGACGAAGCGCGTCGTCCAGCGGTATTCGAAGCCGAGATGGTTGAGCGCATCGAGTAGCCCCGGCGTCGTCGAACCGGGATAGCCGAGCACCGTCAGGACGCGCAGATGCGCGTCGCCCAGCATCGGTGCGAGCCCGCCGGTCAGCGACGTGTCTACCAGAACCGCGTCGACATACACCGGCACTTCCGGCACTGCGATCGGATGACGCCGGTTGGAAATGCAGTTGTGCAGATAGGTGAGCGTTTCCTCGTCCGAAAGCGGCGCCACCTCGGGCATGAGCTGGCTGAGAAGGTCGAGGGCGCGATCGGTGCGTTGGACGAAATCCTCCAGATGATCGCGGTAGTCCAGCCCGCGCCGCTCGCCCTCGGTTTCAACCAGGAGCATCTCGGCGCGGCCGACCTGCTCGGCCGGGGGCATGTAGACGAAGGTCAGGACATAGCCGCTCTCGAACAGCGTGCCGGAGTTCTCGAAGGCCGCCCGTCTCTCTTCTTCGATCAGCCGCGAAACAGGGTCGGGAAAGTCTGACTGCGGATAGTCGCGCGCAAGATGGCGCTCGGCTTCGAGGAACAGCGCCCAACTGGAACCGAAGCGGCGCAGCACATTGTTGATGCGCGCGCAGGTCGCGACGAGCTCCGCTTCTGTGGCGCTTTCAAGGTCGGGGCCGCGAAAAAGCGCCGAGCGCTGGAAGGACCCATCCTTGTTGAGGATGACGCCCGGCGCCACCAGACAGGCCCAGGGCAGATAGTCTGCTAGCAACGCCGGGCGCTTTCGGTACTCGGCAAGGTTCAGCATGAAAGATGCCCCCTGTGCCGAACATGGCGGACCAGCACTTCCATGAAGGCCGAGTCCTTGCGCGCCGCGTAGACGGCGGCCGTATGGCCGACGATCCAGACCACGATCCCCGCGACCCAGAGCTGAAGTCCCAGGCCGAGCGCCGCCGCCAGCGTGCCGTTGACGATCACCACCGTACGCGGCGCGCCACCCATGAGGATCGGCTCGGTCAGTGCTCGGTGCAGCGGGATTTCAAAGCCTTCAATCTGTCCAGTGGGGGCGGTCATGCGATGAGCGCTCCGCCGCCGAAGGAGAAGAAGCTGAGAAAGAAGCTCGTCGCCGCGAAGGCGATTGACAGGCCGAAGACGATCTGGATCAGGCGCCGGAACCCGCCGCTCGTTTCGCCGAAGGCGAGCGACAGGCCGGTAATGACGATGATGATGACGGCGATGATACGCGCCACTGGCCCCTCGATGGATTCGAGGATGGCGGTCAGCGGCGCTTCCCAGGGCATCCCCGATCCGGCGGCGTGGGAGGGGTCCGCGCAAAACAGAAGAAAGCCCAGCGCGGCGCCGGCCAGCGCGGCATGGCGAAAAGGAATGCGTGTTGAAAGGTCCGGGCCGAGAATGTTCATGTAGATCTCCTGATCAGGCGGTTGGCACGAGGCGGATGGGCGTGAGCGGTCGGAGCTGGTAGTCGCCATCGGCGCCGAGGCCCTCCAAAGCGGCGACGGTTTCCACCCGGCGATCCACGCCCCGGCCTTTCAGGAACACGACGACATCGATGGCGTCGGCGATGAGACGGCGCGGGACGGTGACGACGGCTTCCTGGATGAGCTGCTCAAGGCGGTAGAGACCGGACACCGCCGAATTGGCGTGCAGCGTCGTGATCCCGCCGGGATGGCCCGTGTTCCAAGCCTTCAGCATGTCGAGCGCTTCCGGTCCGCGAACCTCGCCGACGATGATCCGGTCGGGCCGGAGCCTCAGCGTCGAACGAGCAAGGTCGCCAAGCGAAGCGACGCCGGGTTTGGTCCGTAGACTGACGCAATCCTCTGCCGCGCAATGGAGTTCGCGCGTGTCCTCGATCAGGATGATGCGGTCGCCGCTCTCCGCGACTTCGGCGAGAAGCGCGTTGACGAGCGTGGTCTTGCCCGAGCTGGTGCCACCGACCACGACAACGTTCTTCGCCGATCGCACCGCGTCGCAGAGCGTCTCCGCCATCAGCGCCGTCATGATTTGCGCCTCGACGTAATCGGAGATGCGGTACAGAACCTTGGCGGGTTTACGGATCGCAAAGCATGGGCTGGGCGCCACCGGCGGCAAGAGGCCCTCGAAGCGCTCACCGCTTTCCGGCAACTCAGCCGATACGACGGGACGTTCGCCATGGCACTCCTGGCCCACATGGCTCGCGACCAGCCGGATGATCCGTTCGGCCTCGGCGGATCCGAGCGTCTGTCCCGTGTCGATGCGGCCGTCTCCATGGCGGTCGAGCCATAGACGCCCGTCCGGATTGACCATCACCTCGATGACCGCCGGATCGGCAAGCGCTGATGCGATTGCCGGACCCATGGCCGTGCGCAGCATGGTGCGCTGGCGGTCGCGCGTTTCACGGTGGAAACGGTCAGCCATGCTCCGCCTCCGCACCATCTGCAGGCCCGGCCGCTTCCCCGTTGGGTTTCTCCTGTCCTTTGCCTCCACTTGGGGAAGCGGCCGTCTTCACGGCTCGAAGAGCGTCAAGCTCTGCCTCCGTGAAGAACTCCGAGTCATCCGCGCTCACCTCTTCGAGGATGTCGCGGATCATGTTCTTGCCGCCGGCGAGCCGGCGCGCGAGCTGGGTCGTGAAGTACTCGAACCGATCCTTGCCGAGCGCGCGGGCGGCGTCCTGATCGGCGTTCGGCAAGGGCGGCGTCACCGTCAGGAAAAAACGGATGTAGAGGGCAAGCGTCTCGGCCGTGATCGAAAGGTTGCGCTCCAGGCGCTCATATTGGCGCGTAAGCCGGTCGAGCCGGCGGACCAGCGCGCCGTCCCGCTGATCTTCGAACTCCTTGGAGAAAAAGCCGAGCAAGGCCGCTTCCACGACCGCCGCCTTGGTGACGCCGGGCCGTTTGGCGGCGATCTCGACCTTCTCGAAAAGCTCGTGGGCGACATGGACGTTGAGGCGGGGTTTCATCGGCGCGGCCCTCAAAAGCTCGGGGTCAGGTCGTCATCGGCCTGGTCCATGGCGTGGGCGCGCTGGACGGTCTCGACATTGCGTGCGACCTGGTCCATGCGCTTGGCGTCATTGGGATCGAAGTCATCGTCGAGCAGGCCCGCGTCCGGTGCGCGCTCGGGCTCTGCCTTCGCCGGCGTTTCGCCCGTCAATCCGGGATGCCGCCTCAGACCGCTATCATCGTCCTGTTCGCCGGAGACGAGTTCCGACCAAGCCTTGATCAGGTCGGTATGGGGCATCCGCACCTGGCCCGACCAATCGTCGGTCCGTGGCTGCGGACGGTCCGTATACGGACCGTCCGCCACGAGCGCTGGCGGGGGGATCACCCGGCCCGTGAAGTTGGCGTCTTCGTAATAGCGCAGCTTTTGAGCCCGTATTGGCGGCTGGCCGGAGACCATGACGATCTCTTCATCGGCCGGAAGCTGCATCACCTCGCCGGGCGTCAGCAATTGCCGTGCTGTCTCCTGCCGTGAGACCATGACATGCGCCAGCCAGGGCGCGAGCCGGTGGCCGGCATAGTTCCGCTGGGCGCGCAATTCGGTCGCCGTGCCGAGGGAGTCCGAAATCCGCTTGGCGGTGCGCTCGTCGTTCGACGCGAAGGCGACCCGGACGTGGCAATTGTCGAGGATGGCGTTGTTCTCGCCATACGCCTTGGAAATCTGATTGAGTGATTGGGCGATCAGGAAGCTGCGGATGCCGTAGCCGGCCTTGTAAGCGAGCGCGCTCTCGAAGAAGTCGAGCCGTCCAAGCGCCGGGAACTCATCGAGCATCATCAAAAGCTGGTGGCGGCGTTGCTCGTCCTCGGCGCCCTGCAGGCGCTCGGTCAGCCGGCGGCCGATCTGATTGAGCACGAGGCGCACAAGCGGCTTGGTGCGCGATAAATCCGAGGGCGGAACGACGAGGTAGAGCGAGACCGGGCGATCCGCATCGACAAGGTCGGCGATACGCCAGTCGCAGCGGCTCGTTGTCGCCGCCACGGTCGGATCGCGGTAAAGCCCAAGGAACGACATGGCGGTAGACAGGACGCCCGACCGCTCATTGTCGCTCTTGTTGAGAAGCTCGCGCGCCGACTGCGCCACGACCGGGTGAACCTGCGGCGTATCATCCGTCCCGAGATGATTGGTGCTCATCATTATCCGGAGCGTCCGCTCGAAGCTCCGCGACGGGTCCGACAGGAAGGCCGCGACGCGGGCGAGCGTCTTTTCTTCTTCGGCGTAGAGAACGTGAAGGATGACGCCGACCAAGAGTGAGTGGCCGGTCTTTTCCCAATGGGTCCGCCGTTCGAGACTGCCTTCGGGGTCGACCAGAATATCCGCGATGTTCTGGACGTCGCGGACCTCGAACCGGCCTTTGCGTACCTCCAGCAGCGGGTTGTATTTCGCGCTCGCCGGATCGGTCGGATTGAACAACAAGCAATGAGAGAACTTGCCGCGCCAGCCTGACGTGAGCTGCCAATTCTCCCCTTTGATGTCGTGAATGACCGCTGAGTGCGGCCAGGACAGAAGCGTGGGAATGACGAGCCCGACGCCTTTGCCCGAGCGCGTGGGCGCGAAACACATGACATGCTCCGGCCCGTCATGACGCAGATAGCGGCCTTTCAATCTGCCGAGGAAAACGCCGGCCGGATCGAACAGGCCAGCTTTCTCGACTTCGCGCCGCGTCGCCCAGCGCGAGGAGCCGTAGGTCGTCACCAACCGGTTCTGCCGCGCGCGCCAGAGCGACCCTACGATTGCGACGACTACACCGAGGATGCCGCCCGCCGCCGCCATGACGCCGGCGCGGTTGAAGAGACCCGGCGCGTACGGTTCGAAGGCGTACCACCACTCAAACAACCGCCAGGGCAGATAGACGGGATAGGAGCCAAGTTCGAACCAAGGCGGACCGAGACGCGGCTGATGCCCGAGCTGGCCGGCGACCCATTGCGTCGAGAACCAGACCGCGCCGATGACGATCCCGAAAACGACAAGGATTTGTCCTATGAGAAGTTTGGTGGGTGTCATCGATCTTTCGCCGGGATTGGAGCCATCGGCTCGTGTAAATTCCGGCAAAAGATCGCTGTGAAATCAGAGTTTATTCAATGAAGTTGCTTCCAACACCATCCAACAAGGGAAGCAGAAAACAAGTAAATCCAAGACAGTCCAAATCTATCGCAGACCGTCAGATCTACTTTTTTCAGGTCGGATCGCCTATGATCTTGGATGGTGATGGACAGTCGTCTGAACGGCGCTCTCCGTCGACGCCGAACCTGACATTTTGCCGGAATCGGGGGCGAGAAAGGAGCCAATCGTGCGTTTTGACTGCCTATCCAAACCCCTTGCCGCGCTCGCTATCGCCGTCTGCTCGGCAGCAGGCGTAGTGAGCGCCCAAACAAGCGACTATGAGGTTCGCCGCTTCGACGACGGTCCCGGCTGGCTGGTGTTCGACGACGACATCGCCTTGCAGGTCCTTAAGCCCGACAATCCCCAATGCCACGAACTTGGCGAGATCATCCTCTTGTTCGAGACGCCCGACCAGCTTGGCGATGCCGACCTGATCGAAACCGCAGCGCTTGCCGGCATGGAACGCTACGGCGAGCTATGCCGCGCGTTTGGCGGCACGCCGTCCGACCAGCGGCGAGTCTCCGGAATGATCGTTGGCGCGGGCGAGGTCGATGCGCGTGGCCGCGTCATGGGCGACGTGAAAGTCCTGGACGGCATGGTAACGTCTCTCACCGGATCGCCGGATTTCCGTATCCGGCGCATCGCAGCGATCTCCGAAGGCGTCGCAGGTATGCCGTCCGCGGGCACGGCAGGCAATGCGGGATCGGCGGATAGCGGCCGCAACGCTGAGATCGCGGAAATCCACACGACCTATCGCGCGGCGCTGGCCGAAAGCATGGGCTATGCCGAGCCGGTCGGTGCTCTCGGCCGCGTTACGGGCGGCGACCGCGCGTCTCTCGCAGGCGTGTGGTCGGGGAGTGAGTCGGAGTGCGCTACCGAGCGTCTCATCCTATTCGAGCACGATGGGACTGGAACCGCCCAATGGTGGCGCGCCCCCAGCGACAATGTCGGTTTACTCCCATGGCGCAGCGGCACCTGGGAGCTCCGCGACGGCACTCTGATCATGACCTTCGACAGACGCGTCGAGTACGATAATTTCCTGGGCCGGCTGCGCGACGGATCGATCGACGAGACGGTGCAGTTCGACCTCATGGGAGTTGATCGTTCAGAACTCCGCCTCGCCGCGACCGGCGGCGGGTTTTCGCCGGAGACCCTGTTTCTCGGTGGCGCAGAAAAGTTGTTCGTGAGATGCGAGAGCTAACGACGTCGACCGCCGCAGGAGGCCATTGAATTCACGAACAGCTTTGGCGGTTTTGGCTAAACCAGGATGATGATGCGGCAACACTATGCAAATAGACTTCGTCGAAATCGCGAATTTTAGAAAGTTGAAAGCTACTAGGATTGATGTTGCAGAACATCAGACCTTGCTAGTCGGCGCGAATAATAGCGGCAAAACATCCGCGATGGTGGCCTTGAGGCTATTCCTCAAAGAGCGCGGTGGGTTTTCCATGCGCGACATTACTGCATCGAACTGGTCGATGATCGAGGCGCTCGCCGAAAGTTGGAGCACGCTGTCGGATGACGATCCCCGAGAGGCAGAACCACTTAACATCTTGCTGCCGGCTATAGATGTATGGATTTCAATCGGAGATGACGAACTGCATCACGTCTCGCATCTGATACCAAGCTTGGATTGGGAAAGCGGCTGGCTTGGGGTGCGTATTCGCCTGGAAGCGAAATCTTTTGAAGAACTGGTCGAGGATTACCTCACGACGCGATCCAAGTCCGAAGAGCGTGTAACGAAGTATAAGACTGACCAGAATACGCCGCCGGATGATTTCTCGCTTTGGCCAAAATCATTTCACGACTATCTGGAACGGAAGTTCTCAAGCGTCTTCACCTTGCGCGCCTATCTTCTCGATCCGGAAAAAATTGTCGCTCCCGCCGAGGATCAGCGCGCGACACCTCAAACTCTGCCCGAAAAGGCTCAGCCGATTAGCGGCGATCCGTTCTCAGGTCTCATTCATATTCGGGAGATCAGCGCCCAGCGAGGCTTCACCGACGCCTCCGAAAACAAGCGAACGGACGATGAGGAAGGCGGCGGAAAATCCGGAAGGTCAACACGGCGTTTGTCGGACCAACTGCAGGCTTACTACAGACGCCATCTCGATCCGGACAAAGATCCAACCGACGAGGACGTATCCGCGCTAGGCGCGTTTCATACGGCGCAACGCACCTTTGACCAGCGCCTTGAGCAAGGATTTCATCAAGCGATCGAGGAACTTGAACAGCTTGGCTATCCAGGCATGGCAAATCCGAAGCTCTCAATTTCCACACGGCTTCGGCCGACTGATGGCCTCGATCATCCGTCAGCAGTTCAATATGACATTGGCGGCGACGCCGAGCCGATCCGGCTTCCGGAGGACTACAGCGGTCTCGGATTTCAGAATCTGATCTCGATGGTCTTCCAACTTATGCGTTTCCGCGATGAGTGGATGCGCGTCGGGAAGTTATCCGCCGGAGACGATGCAAGCGATGCCGGGGTAATCCCACCGTTGCAACTGATTCTCGTTGAGGAGCCAGAAGCGCACCTCCACGCCCAAGTGCAGCAGGTTTTCATCCGCAAGGCGTATGATGTTTTGCGACACCATGACGATCTCGGCTCTGCAAAAACCTACCGGACGCAACTAATCGTCAGCACGCATTCGAGCCATATTGCGCATGAGGTGGATTTTGCGAACCTCCGTTATTTCAAGCGCCAACCGGCTTCCGATACCACCGTGCCGACATCCGTTGTCGCCAACCTCACTGGCCTGTTCGGCGAGGACACCGAGACGACGCGCTTCACTCGACGCTATCTTCGCACCACACATTGCGACTTGTTTTTTGCAGACGGCGTAATTCTTGTTGAAGGTGCCGCCGAACGCATCCTCACGCCGCATTTTATGCGCAAACAATTCCCCACCTTGGCGCTGCGATATATCTCGCTTCTGGAAATCGGTGGCAGCCATGCGCATAGGCTGAAGCCTTTGATCGAACTCCTATCCATTCCTACTTTGATCATAACCGATCTCGATGCTGTCGATCCCGCGAACAGCAATAAGGCTGTTCAGCCGAAAGTCGGCGCCGGTCAGGTCACGGCGAACACGGTTCTGAAGACCTGGGCTCCGCAGAAGACGCAGCTAGACGATCTTTTGAAAGAAGACCCGGTTCCAATAGCGTCGGGCGCCGGCTACGGCATAGTCGGCGTTGCCTATCAACGGGAAATCGACGTTGCCTATCCGGACGCCGCCAAAACGTCGACCCAAATCCCCAGCACCTTTGAGGACGCGCTTACCCTGGTCAACCTGCCGATCGTCGCTGATCTATCAGGCGTGGCCATGACGAATGCTTTCGCAAAAATTGTAAAGGAAGGTTCGGATGGTGATGAGATTGCCAAGAAACTGTTCGAACGCCTCAGAGAGCATGCGGAAAAAGCAGCCTTTGCGCTCGACCTATTGGCATCGAAGAAACTAGAGCAGCTTGTTCCACCGCCTTACATAGCCAACGGACTCGCTTGGCTGGAGCAACAACTGAGCGGCCCGCCGGACGTATCATGACAGCAGCGCAAGACACTCTCGACGATGAGATACGTGATGCGCCTGCGGACGAGCAAATCCGCCGGTCGCTATCACTGGTCGACCCGCGAAGTTTTTTCCTTTACGCCGGCGCCGGCTCGGGAAAAACCCGCTCACTGAAGGACGCGCTTAATAGCGTTTTGGAAGAGTATGGAGAGATGTTCCGCCGCCGTGGGCGTCAGGTGGGCGTAATCACCTATACGAACGCAGCGCGAGACGAAATCCTTCGGCGGGTCAAGCATGATCCAGTGTTTCATGTGGCGACTATTCACAGTTTCGCCTGGACGCTGATTGAAGGGCGCACAATCGACATCCGGCGATGGCTCGCTGCGAGATTGCCGACAGAGATAGCGGAACTGGAAGAGGCGCAGGCGAAAGGCAGAGCGAGTAAGGCGTCAGAAGAGCGCGCCCGGAAGATCGAGTCGAAACGCGCGCGGCTTCAGGATCTCAAGAACATCAACGTCTTCACCTATAATCCAACCGGTGACAATTTTGGACGCGACGCCCTCTCACATGAAGAGGTTATCTCTATGTCGTCAGAATTCCTAACGACGAAGCCAACGCTCCAGAAGATCGTGCTAAGTCGTTATCCCTTCCTGTTGATCGACGAGAGCCAAGACACTCTGCGTCCTTTAATGGAGGCGCTTCTCAGTTTCGAAGAAACTTATCAAGGCCGTTTCGTTCTCGGGCTTTTCGGCGATACCATGCAGCGAATATACCCACACGGCAAAATGGATCTCGCCGAAGCTGTGCCAGAGCGTTGGAACAGGCCGGCGAAAGTAATGAATCACCGAAGCCGGGAACGGATTATTCGACTCGCCAACGCCATTCGTGCCGATGCAGATGGATGGGAGCAACGTGCACGTTCGGACCGCAGCGGCGGCTACGCCTTCACCTATATTCTACCAACGACGACAGCGGACAAACCGGCCACTGAAGCCAAAATACGAGAGGACCTTGCTAAACGAACCGAGGATGCATCCTGGAACGATCCAAACGCGGTGAAAACACTCACGTTGGAACATCACATGGCGGCAGCGCGTCTAGGATTTGAAGCGGTATTCAATGCACTCGATCCCGTACCCAGCTACAGAACAGGATTTCGGGACGGCACGCTGGCGCCGCTTAGGCTTTTCACGGAACGGGTGCTCCCCCTCGTCGAGGCAAGTCGTGCAGGTGACCCCTATGGAGTCATGGCTGTGCTGCGCGAACATTCGCCGTTAATGTCAAAAGCAGCGTTACGAACTGCGGGATCAAGTACGGCCGCTGGAATGAAGACTGTCCGTGACGCGACGTCCGCCCTGTTAAAGCTCTTTGACAATGACGCTGACCCGAGGTGCGGCGATGTGCTATCCGTCATTTCGGGGACGCGCCTCTTCGCCATACCGGAAGCACTAACAGAATTTACTCATGGGGAAACGCTAGGCCCGTCGAGTATGGTTGCAGACGACAGAGACCAGCGATCCGCAGCGTGGCGTGCGTTCTTCGAGGCGCCATTTTCAGAGATTCCGACCTACAAGGAGTATGTCGCCGATCGCAGTCCCTATGGGACGCATCAAGGCGTGAAGGGTTTGGAATTCCCAAGAGTGATGGTGATCGCTGACGATGCGAGCATGCGCTTCAAAGGCGCGGCGTCTTACGAGAAGCTGCTTGGCGCCAAGCCGCCAAGCGATACGGACAAGAAAAACGTCAGGGACGGAAAGGAAACGTCATATGATCGCACGCGTCGACTTCTTTACGTCACCTGCACGCGTGCGGAAGAGAGCGTAGCGTTGGTGATATATAGCGATGCTCCCAATTCAGTTTCTGAAACAGTTCAGAAGAAAGGTTGGTTTACGGCTGAAGAGGTCATCACCTCACTAGACTGACGAGTCGACGCCGAGAACCGCTGCCGGCTTCTGGTTTACGCCAATGAAGATCGCCACAAGTCGAACGCTAAAATCCGCGTTTGGCGAGAACCAACAAAGCTCCAATAGGTCCGCTACCCGGACCAGCATAGCCGCCATTCCTGTGGCCAATGGAAATGACTAGCTTGGGCGGATTTCGAACCGACCTCAGTCAATCCCGATCCCGCGCTTCTTTCCGAACTCGAAGGACGCCGTCGCTCCGCGCATGACGCCGCCGACCGTCTGGCCGCGCTGGCGTTCCAGAACCGGCCGCCATGGGACCAGAGTGAATTCCTTCGATCTCTCGATGATGGCGAACTTGCCGCTGGCGAGCCGGACAGGCTTTCGATAAACGCCCTCAATCCGGTCGCCGTCCCGCGTCGGCAAGTAGGTTAGCCCCATCTCCTTGGCGAGCTTCTCTCCGGCGTGCGCCACCTCGCGCTGCCGGAGAAGTTTCAGGAGATTTCGCTGGTAGCGCATTGTCTGGCCGTCGCGCTCGGCGAGGTCCTGCGCAATCAGGTGTTCTTCACGCTGGCTGAGCGCCTCGGCGACGTCGGCCCCGAAGCGGTCTCCGCGCAAAGCGACTCGGTCCTTGGCAACGAGCTGGGCATCGAGCCAGGTCGCGCCGTCCGCCTGCACCTGATCCTCAAGCGAGAGGAAGGACAGCGCAACGACACTCCCCGGATAGCTCGACCCCTTCTTGGCGAACTCGGCGACACGATCCTCAAAGTCGGTCGGCACTTCCCAGGACCCGTCCGGGAAGCGCCGCACGATGTTCGCCCGGCGCAGCGCCTCCAGCCGCCGAACATGAGCTTGAACATAGTCCGCCGACGCGCGGGGATCGGCGGCGCGGTGGGCGTCCGTCTCATAGAGCCCGCCATTGCCCCGCGCCACCTCGGCGATGGTGCGGTCGGCCGGTTTCAGGCCCGCCGCCGCCGGGCGCACCTCGACGACGGCGCCCATCGGCAAGTCCTCCATGTCCTGTTTGGGATTGAGCGCCACATAGTGAACCCGGCCGTCGGCGCCGTCGATCATGACGTAGTGGCCGTCATTCAGTTCATCATGGAGTCCGCGATCGATGATCCGCCCGATGATCGTCGGCGCATGCGGATCGGACGGATCGTAAACGGCGTATTCGCTTGCGCCGGCATCGAGGCCGGCCCGGCTGAGCCCCCGGTGCATGGTCTTGATGATGTCGCCGCGCTCGCCGGCGCGCCGCAACGTCTCTTCCAACCTTTCCGACAGGCGCCACTGGCCGGGCGCTGTTTCTTCGGCGAGGCCGCGCTTGGCGAGCGTGCGCAGCCGGCCGAGCTGCATGGCGTGTCGGATTCGCGCGTGCTCGCCCTGCGGCGCGGTTTGCAACTCGACCAGATTGTCGGTCGCGTCTCGAACTAATTGCCGATCGAGATCGGTGAAGCGGTCCTGTTCGACCTGGGCGGAGAGTTTCTGCCGCACCTCCTGCTCGGTCTGCGGCCCCAACTCCATGGTGATGAGTTCGCGGGCGCGCTCGCGCATGCCGTGGGCGATGTAGTCGCGCGCGATGACGAGGTCCTTGCCGAGCTCGTCCTTGCCGCGCAGAACGACATGGGCGTGGGGATACTCGGTGTTGAAATGGTCGGCGGCGACCCAATCGAGCTTGGTTCCGAGATCCTCCTCCATCCGGCTCATGAGATCGCGCACGAAGGGCTTCAAATCTTCAAGCTCGGTCGCGTCCTCGGGCGAGACGATGAACCGGAACTGGTGACGGTCGCCTTCGCTGCGGTCCAGGAACGACTTGCCGTCGACATCCTCGCTTGTCGCGTCATAAAGCCGGCCGGCCTCGTTCTCTTTGGAGACGCCGTCGCGCTGGATGTAATTGAGATGCGCGCGCGCCGCCGCAACGCCGCCACCCTTGAACTTGACGATGCGCGTCTTGATGACGACGCGGCGCGAGGCCGGGCCGAAGCGATGGCCCGCCCGGCGCTGGCGCATGGCCGGCCCGCCGCGCCCGATCCGGTTGCCTGAGAACTGCCGAGACGACGCCCTTGCTCCGAAGCCCGTCTTGCCGGCGGCGGAAACCTGATGCAGCACCCTGTTCAAATAGGTCTTGGTCCGCTTGCCGCCGAGGCTGCGCATGCGTCCGAGCTTGGGCTTGAAGATGTCTTCGCTGTCATCCGCCATGATCGCTCACTGACTTAGGCGCGCCATCGTCCGCCGAAAACGGTGTCTTCCTCCTTGCACCAACAACTCCGCAATCTAAACAGAGCTTTAGCGCTGAATGCCTGCACAGGGGGCACAGCCCCTTGTGCAGGCCAACCCGATGTGCAGACTGGAAAAAGCGCCGCTTTGCACCATGACCTTTTATCTTGCCCTCCGCTGCCTTAGACGCCTCCGACGCCTCAACTCCTTCCTCTCGCTGGATCAGCTTTGCTCGCGTTTCTGCCATGGCGGACGCAGATACGTCGCACGACCGACGATCAGGCTGCGGTCGACCGGCCCGAAATAGCGGCTGTCAAAAGAGTCCGGATGCTGCTGAAGCAGGAAGACGCGCCTCTCGTGTAGGACGTGGCAGCCCGTCCAAACCGGCATTCTGCGGCCTAAACCATCCACGTTTCGCGCTATCGTTACCGTCACCCCGTCGATCAGAATCTCCCGGTTTCGACGACAGACAACGTCGCCGTTTGCGCCGGCGACGCGCTTGATCAGCGGCGTATCGGGCGGCAAATATCGGCGTTCTTCCACGAGGTTTCGAACCCGCTCGGGCGTGTGAACCAGCACATAATCGCCCCGTTCCGCACGACGATCATCGATCCAGTAGAACCCGTTCGGCGCGCTTGGCGAACCGTTGTAGATGAGCTTCGTCGGCAGGTTCGTCGCTGACGCGATCGCCAGCCCCAGGATGGGAAGCGCGGTTCCGACCAGCACGAGCCGCCTCATGATGCTACCGCTCTTGCTGCCAGATACGCCGCATGTTGATCCTGCGAATAGGGCGTCACGTCGCGCGACGCCGCGATCCGATTGTGGACGTGCCGATAGTAGCTCGGCGACACCTCGGCGACGTCGAAACCGGCCGCCTCCAGCACATCTACCTGCAAAAGAGCGCGCTTCACCTTGGCGTTACCGGTCGCGAGAAGCAGGACGTCGCCGCCGGGACTCACGCCGCTGACCCGGCTCAGCATGAGCGAAGGCGCGGCGCTTTGAACGATGGTAAACCGCCAATCCTGGGTGCCGTACTCATTGGCGCGCCAGCGCACGTAGCCGAACACCCGGCCGGGTCTGAACAGCGCAAGCGACCGACGCCGATCGAGATCGAGTTGCTCGTCGGGCGCGCCGAAACGCAACCAATTGTTCAGATGCTCCGGGTAGAATGCGATCTCGACGCGGGTCAAATCCTCACTCATCGGCGGTCGAATCCTTCTTCCTGAGATTCGACCACGCCATGAGATCGTCGATGTGATAGACGACGTGCCGGCCATGCTTACGGTAGATCGGACCACCGCCATAGACGCGCATTTTCTCAAGCGTGTTGGGCTTAAGTTTCAGAAGACGCGCGGCTTCCTTCGTCGTCAGGAAAGCCCTGGCCTCGCTCGCGGGACTGTCATGCTCCATCATAGCTCCTCCGGCGTGAGCAAATCTGCTCCATGCCGGGGAAGCATCGCCCTGCCGAAACGCGGGCGGGAGTATCGTTCACCGCCTGTCATGCAAACGATACGGCTGATGCGCGGCGCTTCGCCCGCTACAGCAACAGCTTCTTATAGTCGCCCTTGATGTACCGGACGCCGCGCCGGTAGCTGCGGATCGTGCGGTTCTTCAGGGCTGCGTTCGGATTAGTCCAGTCCTCGTCAACCCGTTCATCCCCATGAATGAACCGCGCGATCTCCTGAAACGTCCATCGTCTCCGCCGCAAATCGACCGCGATCAAAGCGTCGCGATGGCGCATCGCCTCGACCGTCCAGCCGCCTGTGCCACCGCCGATCCGTCTTCTGCGGTAGACATCCGCCATCGCTTTCAGGAGCTTCAGCCGGCTTTCAATCTCCGGAAACGTATCGACCGCAAGCTCGATGGAAAACGGATCGACGCGAAGGTCCGCGCCCCGGCAGAGCACTTGAATCACGTGGCGCTTGGCGCGCAAAAGTAGATGCTGCTCGCCGTCGGCGGTCTTCAGCACCGTGCGTTCGCAGCGCAGTTCGCCGAGCGAAATGATGCTTCCGAACCCGGGGTCTTTGCGCGTGCGCACATAGGCTCGCAAGACGCGCGCAAAGGCATCCGGACACCAGAACACGTTCGCCGTTAAACCGTTCTCGTCCGGATCGACGAAAGGTACACATGCCCCAGGCTTCGGCGCGCACAAAGCGGCGCCGCGCCCGGAGCATGGTCGTTCCGTCAAGCAAGGAGACAGGTTTCGGCCGCCCAGCCGTCGAGTTTCGCCAATCCGTTCCGTAATCCGGACTTCGCCTCAGATACTCCCACGCCATGCGCGAGCGCGTCAGGAACCGGACATAATCGTAATCGGAAAGGCGCTGGGGGCCTGATGTTGCATGCGTGTCGTATGCTGCCATCCGTCGCTCCTTTCGGCAGAACGGCGGCGGCTGTCGCTTCTAGCGACGTGCGATCACCCAAGCCCCTTTTTTCTTTCCATCATTATCCGGGCTGGCGCTCCAGCTGCCGTCATATCGATCCGCTGCAAACGGCGGATCGTGCTTCATTTTGACATTGAGCCGTCAAGCATTCGTTAAGATTTAGGACCGTTTTCTAGTAAAGAGAGCGTATAAGTTGTGGACTCTACCAGTATAGAGCCCCCGCGCCGAAGGCGCGGGGGTTGTCGCTTTCACCCTACCCCAGGGGGTTCCAGAGGATCGCCATGACGTCGTCTTCGTCCTGTCCTGCGGCCCGGCCGAGATTGGCGTAGAGCTTATGCGACCCGAATTCCGGAGCCGCGAAAGTCAGCGACACATAGGGCCTGCCGCTGGTTTTGCCGACGCGGTTCCAACCGCCACCGATCTCCACCCGGTCCTCCGTGTAGACCCGAAAATCGGGCTGCATGTCGGTCTCTTTCGTCCGGTTGGGGACGATGCGGATGCGTTTCTTGAGGCTCATCGTCGAAAGCGTGCCTTCATATCCGCCGGTCTCTGTTTTCGTTACATATCCAAGTGCTTGCGCCATCTTTCTGTCTCCTGTTGGCTGTCGTGGAGCGCCCATCGCCCTGCTGACGCGGGACCGACCATGGCGGGCGGCGGGTGTCTGAACCCGACAGGGCCGAAGCGCAGCGGAGGACCGCCGGGGCGCGCTTTTTTGGACGCGAAGCGTCATGCGCGAGGAGGCCAAAGGCCGGGGAAAAAAGCGCGACACAGCGGTTTCGGACACCCGTCGTTCGCCATAGGTCCATTGAGCAGAAGCAGGGCTATGGGCGTTTCGCACGCCATCGATCAGGACGGACATGGCGCGCGCGGCTTGCGATTCTGTGGCGTGGAGAGACCGTCTGTGCGAGCCTTGGACCTCGCTTTCGATGAGCCGGTTTGGCAACTCCGCCGTCGTCTCTGCGGGACCGGACACCGATCATCCGCCTGCCGATTTTCCATCGCTACACCACTGGCCGGACGTCAAAGACGGCTGGAACCGGGTCGGGATCGACTGCGCGAGACCTTGTCCGTCTGCTGATCCGCGCGGCTCCGGAGTTCGGGTTTCATCTGCGCCGCGCCGATTGACCGGGCGCCCGGGATGCGCGCGACGCCACCCATGGCGATCCCAGCATCCGCCTTGGCTGCTCAAAAGCGAAACCCCGCGCCCTCGGCGCGGGGGTTGATAGAGGGGTGATCTTGTGGAAGACGCCGGACCGTGGTCGCGGCCCTCCCGTTCGGGTGAGAGGGCCGCGCCCCGTTCCGCCGATTTCAGGACATGAGCGATTTGATGCGGGCCGTGTTGTCGCTCAGCCGACCGCCGCCCCGCTTGGTGTAGGCTCGGAACGGGAACGCCATATAGTGCGGCAGCCAGCCCTCGGCCTTTTTACGGCCGTCGCCGGTCATGAAGTCTCGGACGATCTTCTTCTGAACCTTGGTGGTGGCGGTGACATTGGCGTCGGCGACGCGCTTGCCGCCGATATGGCGCACCATGGCGTTGACGGCCTCCTTGTCGCGGAGAAGGTCGAAAAAGGCGTCGTCCGCCTCCCAGTACTCGCACATGTCGACCTTGAGATGGATCCCGAGCGCCTCGACCACGGCGGTCCCCGCCTGCACGGTTTCAGCCATGACGATGACGAGGACGCACATCACCTCGTCGTCGGAAAGGCTTAACAGCTTGGCAAAAAGCTCGACCACGCGATAGTCGTCGCCATTCGACCGAACGACAGAGTGTCCGTGCGCGGGCAGTCCGAGAAGGGTCAGAACCGCCTTGCGTTCCTCGGCAAACGCGATCTCGGCCTTGGACTTGGCAACGCTTTCGGCGGTTTCTTCCTTACGCGCTGCTTGGCTGTCGGGCTTGGTCTGCCAAAGTGCGGAGCCGCCGATGGCGTGCGCCACCATGAGCCGGAGCGCGACGCCCGGATGGCTCAAAAGCGCATGGCGCGCTGCGGCGTGACGGTGAAGCTCGACATAGTTCTGCGCCGGATTGGTGAGTTCGGGTCGGACCGGCTTGTCGCCCACTTCGGTCGCGTCCGCGTCGCCTTTCGGCGTCTTCGCGCGGCGCTTCGCCTTCGCTTCCTTGCTCGTGAGCCAACCCTCATGGGCCTCGACTTCGCCGCTGTGGGACACGGTGATATAGACGCGACCGCCGTCTTTCTTCGGCGTCTTTTCATGCTCCCAAGAGCAAAACCGCCGTCCCGTCTCAAGGATTTCCACGTCGGCCCAGCCGCCTGCCAACAGCGCGTCGCGCTTGGCGGCGATGGCGGCGTTCTGCAAGGACCAGAACTGATCGGCGTCGGTGAAATAGCTGTCGTCGCCAAACAGATCGGAGACCGTCTGGCCCTTATAGGCGTCGAGGGGAAACAGCGCGGCGGTCGTCGCGATCTGCTGGCCGCCGAATAGCCATTGCTTTAACTGCTGGCCGCGCGGGGCGCGTTCCTTGCGGCTGTTAAACAGTTTCAGCCAGTCGCGTTGCTGGCGCTGCGTTGCCATCGTCAGATGGCGGACAGTCGTGGCGTCGATGGCATCCTTGCGATAGGCGTCCCTGATCTTCGGGAGAAGGTCGCCGAGCGCAAGGCGGCGTCTGACCATCAATTCGGTGATGCCGAAGGTCACGGCAATGTCCTCGACCGACTTGCCTTCCTTGGTCAGTCGGACAAAGGTTTCATATTGCGTCATCTCGTCGGGATCGAGCCGGGCTAGATTTTCGAGCATGGAGGCTTCAAGCGCCGCTGCGTCGTCGCCCGGTTCCATGATCGCGCATGGCAGCGGCTCGATCTCGCCGCCGTCTTCTTCGGCGCGTTTCGCCGCGAAATAGCGTCGCCGTCCAGCCACGATCTCGAAGCTCTCGCCGTCGCCATTGGGACGCACCAAGAGCGGCACGAGAACGCCCCGTGCCTTTACGCTCGGCAGGATGTCGGAAACATCCGGCGCGGCCTTGGCGTGGCGCATGTTAATGGTGGCGTCTTTCAGCTTGCTGAGTTCAATGTGTTGGAGTTGCATGGGTCTGCTCCTTCTATGTAAGGGGTGAAGACCCCTCCCGGAGCATCTTGCTGGAAGCTCGGGAGGGGCCGGTTTCATGGTCGTGGGTCATCATGCCGCCGCGTCTGTGGCGACGTCGCCAAAGGCGAGAATGAAGTCGGCGGCTTTGGAGGCGTGGCTCGCCGCGCGGAAGATGGCGCGGTTGTCCTCTCTCAGAACCTCAAGCCATGAGCCGATATAGTCCGTATGCCGCACAGTCGGCGCAATTCCGAGGCTCGCGCAGACAAAGGCGGTCGCCATCTCCGCGACCAGTTCCTCGCGGGCATAGGGCTTCGATCCGAAGGAATGGGACAGGTCGCGGGCAAGCCGGGTCTTGTGCCCGGTCCAGTGGCCAAGCTCGTGAAAGCAAGTGCGGTAGTAATTGATCTGCTCAAAGAAGGCCGGTTGCGGCGGGACGCGAATGAAATCTTCGGACGGCACGTAAAACGCCTTGATCCCGCCGACGCGGAAGTCAGCGCCCGTCGCCTCGATCAAGCATTCGGCGTGCGGAATGATCTTGGCTTTCGGCAAAGGGGCCGCGCCTTGATAGGCGTCTTCCGGCAGGCCCTCGCACTGCTCGACGTTAAAGAGGGTGAAGCGTTTCAGGAACGGGACGCGGCCCGGCTCCTCGCCGTCCCGCGCGGCGCGCTCGCGTTCGGTCTTGGGAACGAAGGTATCGGCGTGACAGGCGGTGACGCCGCGTTCGCCCTTCATGACGTTCCCGCCCATCTCTTGGGCTTGGCGGTAGGTCAGCCATGTCTGGGTGGAGAAGCCCGCACGGACAACGTGATGCCACAGGATCAGGATGTTGACGCCTGAATAGGTCCGGCCCGTATGGGCGTTCTTGGGCAGGCCAAGTCCCGCCTTGGCGTCGGGGGTTCCCCAAGGCTGCGCCCATGGGACGCGGCCTTCTTCAAGCTCGGCGACGATACGGGCGGTCACCTCGTCATAGAGGTTGGGCTTCCCCGCGCCTTTGGCGCGGAACCTCCCGCGCTTTCCGCTGGCTCTGTGGTTGGCGGTTTCTGGCGTCATCGGTTGCGGCTCCCTCTGGTCCTCTGCGCGCGCCTTTCCCCGGAAGGGGGGCGGGCGGTAAGCGACCGGGAGCCTCGCCGGGTCAGGCGGGACGCAACTGTCTTGGTAGGACGAAAAAGGCGGACTTAGACGGACACTGAGCCAAGGCGGTTGCGGGCCGCCCCGGCGGGGCTACAAGGGAGTGTCCGTCCGCCCCCCGCACCGGGAAAGGCCACAAAAAAAGTCGCCGCCCGTCAGGGCGGCGTCCTTCTCCCGAACCGCAGGTTCGGGCCGCGCCAGGGATGGAAGCCCGAAGGGCCGAGACCCGCGTAGCGGGGCTCGGTTCACGACAGCCCGGCCGCCGGCCTGAAGGGCCGGCGGGGCGCCCGAATGGCGCTTGCTCAAAGAAAGCGTGTCGAAAACCGTCGGATAACCATCAAGCAACCTGTGCATGACTTGCTTTCGCAAGCCGAACTAACGGCTATCCAGAGGATTACCTGACGGGCGCCATCACAGCTTGGAGACTTCCTTTCTGGACAGATGCTCATTGCGTCCCCACTCAAGGATAAGTTGATGGTAGGTCACAGGAACAACGCCAGCTTGGATCATTCGAGTTACCGCCGTTTCGTGATCCGTCACAGTTTTGCCAAAGGAAGCATCGCACACGATGTAAGTATCATACCCTTCCCGAAGAGCGCTTAGAGCAGCAAACGTAACGGCCCCCTCCGTATAACCGCCTGCAAGAACAAGCCGATGCCTCTCCATCGAAGCAATTGCCTGGGTCAATTTTTCATCCTCCCAAGGATTTAAGACGCCACGTGTGACCGAGTTGGCATCTGAGAAAGGTAGAGCCGGAGACGCATGTCTTTTGAGATCGTTTTTGGAGTCATCGAGCACTGTAGCGAGAACCGGCACATTCCGTTCTACGGCGAATTCTGCAAGAGCGGACCACTTGTCTTTAAGCGTTTGCACATCGCTGGGGCAAAGATTCGATATCAATTCGATTTGGCAATCAATAAATGCAAGAACGGTGTCTTCTGTTGAGATGAGAATTTGGTTTGCCATCTCGGCTCCTTGATGCCGCTATGAGCCAGAAACCCTCCGTTCTTCAAATCTTATCGGTCTCACGCGCGGACGGGCTGCACGATTGTCAATCAACTGGGTACGGCCCATCGGAAAATGTTTCCGTATGGTAACCCTTCACACCAACGGCCCGTGCAAGGTCGCTTCCGATCGACTGCGCAGCGGCAAGTTGCGCGAGGATTCTCTTGAATGTGAACCTTGGCGACCACTGCAGGTCCGTTTCAGCCCGAGCGCTCACATATACCCGATCAAGGGTCGGAAACATCCGGAAGCCGCGGGTTCGATAGATCTCTTGATAATCGTCAAACAGCTCCGCAACTGCCGCATCCGGATTGTCCCTCAGCATTGGTAGGTGGTCACGGCTAAACGGCGTTGTAGCACTGACGATGTATCGCCCAAAACCCAAGCCCGCAGCGCGCTCCAAAGCCGCCAGGTGCGCGCTCGCGGCATCCTCAAGGTCTACTCTGCGGAACAGGAACTCATTGGCTTTGGCGTTTTCGTCCTCATAGACTTGGCGGATTTCTTTGCTGTCGTCTTCTTCTGGAAAGAACCGCGATGTGCGCAGAATGATGCAGTTCAGCGCATACCTCCGGTGAAACAGCTCGCAAAGGTCTTCGGCGCTAGTTTTCGTCACGCCGTAGATGTTCTTCGGGACTGATCGAATAGTCTCATCAACCCACGCAGCCGGCTCGCCTGGTGGGGGCGTCAATGCCGCGCCAAAAGCGCTGGTCGTGCTGGTGAACACGAACGCCGCCACATTGCCTCGCACAGCCTCCTCCAAGAGATTGAGTGTGCCGGAGATGTTGGTCTCAACAAATTGCTGCTTGCTATGGGTGGCGACGTGCGGCTTGTGTAGCGACGCGGTATGAAGCACGGCGTCGATGCTCTCCATCGCCTGCTCCACGAACGCTCTGTCCGATATAGATCCTACGCAATCGGTGAAGGCACCTTGGGTTACGTCGATGCCGCGGGCATCGTGCGAGGAGGCTCGCAGCATCCGCATAAGAGCTTCGCCAAGATGCCCCGAACTTCCTGTAACCAGTATTTTCACTCAAATGCTCCCAGATCGAGCCGCAGCAGCGCGGATGCCGCGAAAACGATCCAGATGCGGCCATAGGCAGTTCCAATCCGTCCACCATCGAATGCGCCACCGCTATGACCGTGATCCACGCTTGGAGCGGCAGTCAACATACATGCTGAGCAGTCTCGATACGAAAACGCTCATGATGTCATAGTCGTATCTAATGTTGTTGGTGCTTGTTATGCACGGAATAAAGTATTCTGGCGGCGATTTGTGCCTTTGAGGACGGGCTTATGGCCAAGAATGAGATAGACGGTGATCGGGTGGCTTCCATTGGCCACACTCTCAGACAGTGGAGGGCCATTCGGCGCTACAAGCAGACCTATGTCGCGGAGCTGCTGAAAGTCTCGCAGGCAACCGTTTCCCGTTGGGAGAACGGGTACATTGTGCCGGACTCAGATGAACGCAAAGCGATCGAGCAGCTTCTGGCAACTCGGCTGGACAACCAGGGCGACCGAGAACTCGCCCGCCTCATAGAAAGCTCCACTCTCTCCTTACATCTCGTCTGCGACTTGACGCATCGGTTTCTCGTGTGCTCCGCCCCTCGGTCCAGAGAGTTCCATGTCGAAACCAACGAGTTGATTGGAGAGTCTCTCTGGCAATGTGCATCGGAAGAAATTTGCGAAGCGGAAGCGCAACTCGAAAGCATCGGATGGTACGAAAAGCCGGGCGCGGTTTTCGACGGTAAGACAAGCGAGCGGCAAGGCCCCATCATCGACATTACGCCGAGCCGGTTCCGTTGGACGAGATTGCAGCTTTCGGATGGGAGCTTCGCGCGCCTCGTGGAAACAATCGCAGTGGCGTAACGGTGCGCGTTGTTCCTTGACGGACCTGCCATCTCGATAGAAATCCATACCCCAAGCTGTCCAAAGTGAGGCACCGTGGGCCAATTGCGCCCAAATAACCAAGGCAAACTTGGACGACCTTTCCGAACAGAACCTAACGGAATCCAAGCTGGACCGTCATTGTATCGGCCATGATGGTGAAGAACGGTCCTTACCTGCCCAAACAAAAGAAAGATTGCCAAAAGTCGCATTCTGTATCCGAAGCGACGCCTATCGATATCAGGCTTCGTGGGATCGTGCGGGCAATGGCACGGCATGCCGCTAGGGAGCACTACAAGCAGTCTTGTTTAGAGGCCGAAAAGGATTCAGACTCGGGGAGTTAGATGAAAGGTCGGTCCATGCTCTCCGTAGCGCTTTACGCTCGCTATTCGTCAGACAATCAACGGGACGCCTCGATCGAGGATCAACTCCGACTCTGTCGCGAGCGGGCAGAGCGCGAGGGCTGGCGGATTGTCGACAGCTACAGCGACCGTTCGGTCTCCGGCGCGAGCCTGATCCGGCCAGGAATCCAGGCGTTGATGCAGGACGCGCAAGCGGAGCGTTTCGACCTCGTTCTTGCGGAGTCGCTCGATCGGATCAGCCGCGACCAGGAAGACATTGCCGGCGTCTACAAGCGGCTGACCTTCGCTGGCGTGCGCATGGTCACCCTGTCCGAGGGCGATATCAGCGAGTTGCATATCGGCCTCAAGGGCACGATGGGGGCGCTCTATCTCAAAGACCTGGCGGATAAGACCCGTCGTGGGCTCCGCGGCCGGGTCGAGGACGGCAAGTCGGGCGGTGGCAACAGCTACGGCTATAAAGTGGTGCGCAAGACCGGCGCCGATGGCGAGCTAGAAAGGGGCGAACGGGAGATCGAGCCGACGGAGGCAGCCGTCGTGCGGCGTATCTTCGCCGACTATGCCGCCGGCAAGTCTCCGCGCCAGATTGCACACGAACTCAACGCCGAAGGTGTGCCGGGGCCCCGCGGTAAAGGCTGGGGGTCGAGCACGCTCTTTGGAAACGTGAAGCGCGGCAACGGCGTGCTGAACAATGAGCTGTACATCGGCCGGCTCGTTTGGAACCGGCAACGCTTCCTGAAAGACCCGGAGACCGGCAAGCGCGTGGCGCGGCTCAATCCCGAGGACGAGTGGATCGTCCAGGAAGTGCCCGAACTGCGCATTCTTGACGACGACCTTTGGCAGGCGGTGAAGGACCGGCAGAAGGAGATCCGCAAACGTTACGTCGATGCGGATGGCAATGGCCTCCGCGCGACGCATCGGAAACGCTATCTCTTTTCCGGCCTGATAAAATGCGCCGAATGCGGCGGCGGGTACTCCATTGCCTATCGCAACCACTTCGGCTGTTCGACGGTAAAGAACAAAGGCACGTGCTCGAACCACACGCGGATCGCCAGAGCCGAACTGGAACACCGCATCCTACACGCACTGCGGAATCACTTGATGTCTCCGGCGCTCTTTAAGGAGTTTTGCGAAGAGTACACTCGGGAGATCAACCGTCTTCGGATGGAAGCGTCGTCCGGCCTTGCCGCCAAGCGGGCAGAACTGAAGAAAGTCGAACGACAGATCCGTACCATGATCGAAGCCATTAAGGACGGGCTCTACCGCTCATCCATGAAAGCCGAGATGGATGCGCTGGAAGACCGCAAAGAGCAACTTTTACAAGAGCTCGAACATGTGGAGGAACCACCGGCACTGCTCCATCCCAGCATGGCCGAGGAATATCGCAAGCGGGTGGATGGCCTGTTCATGGCGCTGCAGGACGAGCAAACGCGGCTCGAAGCGAGCGAGGATGTTCGCTCGCTCGTTGGTCGCATCGTTGTTGGACCCGGCGAGAACGACAAAGCCGATCTCTGGCTAGAGGGCGATCTTGCCGGAATCCTCACCCTGGCGGCGGGCAAGAAGACACCTGCCCATCCGGAGGACGAACAGGTGCTGCTGACAGTGGGTGCGGGGATGGGCAACCGTCATGAGCAGCAAAACGACAAGAGCGGCCCCGATGACGGGACCGCTCAGCCGGATGCAGCGGAACCGCTGCTGTCGATGGGTGCGGGAGGGCGCACCCGTCGTGGGCGGCGACACGAAAAAAGCGGCCCGGATGGGGCCGCTTCTTCGAGCACTTCTGGGGTGCTGCCGACGATGGTTGCGGGGGCAGGATTTGAACCTGGCTTAGCCATCTCGGCTTACCTGCGTCCCTCCACTGGAGGGACGCAGGTAAGCCGAGCCTTCAGGCTATGAGCCTGACGAGGGCTCCTGGCAATGGATCGCGGCGCGATCGTTACCAGGAGCCTCGCCGCTGGTGAGGTTGCTCCACCCCGCGTCACCGGTTTTGGATATGCGCCTGATGCTGGCTTCTGTAGGGCTCAGAGGCAACAATCGGCGAAGGATTATCACGGCGCGGCGCTGCTGCCGCGGCGTCGACGCTTGGTTCTGGATCCTTCGTCGGTGATGCTTGACGTTCGGGCTGTTTGGCGTTCTGGCAGCGTCAGACCTGCTGGCGGAGCCGAAGCAGCAACATGCCCGCCTTCACGCTGACTTCGCTTCGCTCGATAAGCTGTGAAGGCTGGCGGTGCAGGCAGTCTCCTACGAACCCGTCTCTGATACCCGTTCCCTGCTTCGCAGGGAAAATACATGGAACCCGACTAACCTCAGGGCTCTACGCGCAGCATGTCGGCGGAATAACCACGAATTGTCAGTTCGTTAGACAGAGCTTCCCTGAACCATCGAACAGGGAATTTGGCCACGCGAAACAGGGACCCTATCGTCAGATGCAGGGAAACTAATCTCATGAGCAAGGGGCCAGGCACGGTGGCCAATAGCACTGCTCAGCGCTCGACCACGCGGCTTGTTGGGCGCAGCGCGTCAAACCCTCGGACAAACCGACATGCTATCGACGCGATTGACGACTGCGGCACCAAGCAGCCGCTAGCTGGAGACGCGGTCCATAGATTTGTCACCTGCCAACAGCATACCGATGCGAAGCAGCGTACGGTCATCGTTTCGGCGCCCAATGACCTGGAGGCCAATCGGTCGGCCCTGCGGGTCCGCAAGCAGGGGTAGGGAAAGAGTCGGCAGGCCCATAAAGGTCCAGGGCATGGAAAAGGTCCCGTCGCCGATGCCCTCCGTCATCCGCGGCGGCGGCCCCGGCGTCGAGAGGGTCACGAGAGCATCACAGTCGCCCATCGCGGCTTCCAACTCGGCGGCCAGACGGCCACGCAGCCGCATCGCATCCACATAGCGGGTCGCCGGAAGTGACCGTCCGGCTTCTATGAAGCTGATCGCTTCCTCGGGTAACTGGGAACGGTGTTGGGCGAACTCTTCCGCCAAAGTCACCGCCATGTCGGCCGCGATCAGATCACGATGGGCGGCAAGCGCCTGCTCGAATCGCGCGCCCAAAGGGATGTCTCTTTCGATGCCGACGCGCCCAAGAAAGTCGTCGAAGGCCCGCGCGGCCTCGGGCTCGGCCAGGCCCCACCAGGGCCCGCGCACGGCCGCGATACGAGCCAAGTCGACGGCATCCGCGCCTGGCTTGGGCTGCTTCAGCTCCAGTACCTCGGCCAGCAGCGCGAAGTCCTCGACGGCCCTTGCCATGAAAGCGACGGTTGCCGTCGGCGGACACAGCGGCAAGCAGCCCTGGAGCGGGATGAGATCGTGCGTCGGCTTCCAGGCGAAGACGCCGGCGTAGGCAGCCGGGCGTGTGGTCGAGGAGGTGTTCTGCGTATTGACCGTGATCGGCACCATGCCCGAGGCCACGGCCGCCGCCGAGCCCACCGAGGAGGCGCCGAGCGTCAGATCCGGGTCGAGAGGGTTGCGGGTCGGCGCGGGCGCGTTCATGCCAAAGGACGTGGTGACCGTCTTGCCGAGCGGCACCATGCCCAGGGCGCGCAGTGCCGAGACGATCCAGGCATCCGTATCGGGCCGGCAGCCTTGGTGGATCGGCGAGCCCATCTCGGTCGGGAAGGCCTCCGTATCGATGTTGTCCTTGATCCCGAAAGGAACCCCGTCCAGCCGGCTCAGCCGCTTGCCGGCGGCTTGACGGGTATCCGCTTCACGCGCCTGCGCCAGCGTGAACGCGCGGTCGAGATGGGCCCAAGCCCCGATCCCGCCCTCATAGCGATCGATCTGCGCAAAACAGTCTGCAAGCAGCGCGCTGGGCTGCAAGGTCCCGCTTTCCAGCACGGCAGCTGCCTCCGAAAGCGTTCTTGCCGTCAGATCGTTACGCTCTTCGATCACGGTTCCATATCCTTTCGAGAGTCATGCGAGGGTGGCGGTCCTCTCCCCCGGAGCCTGCACGCTGGCATCTGGCGCTGCCGCCATGCCGTCGGTGGCAAGAATGCGATCGAGCCAGCCGGGATCGGGGCTTGGAACGGACCGAATGAGGGTCTTGGTATAGGGCTCCTGCGGCTGAGACAGGACCTCGACCGTTGCCCCACCTTCCACCAGCCGGCCATCGCGCATGACCAGGAGTCGGTCAGCGAAACCGGCGGCCGTCGAAAGGTCGTGGGTCACGAAGAGGAACGCGATGCCCCGTTCAGAGCGCAGACGCTCAAGCAAGGCAACGACGGTCTGCCGCAGATCGGCATCCAGCGCCGAGGTCACCTCGTCGCAGATCACCAGGTCCGGCTCGGCCGCCAACGCCCGCGCCAGATTGACCCGCTGTTTCTGCCCGCCGGACAGCTGGCCGGGATAGCGGCCGGCCAAGTCCGGCGGCAGATCGACCGTCGCAAGCAACTGCGCCACGCCCGCGTCAAGAGCGTCCCCTCGCAGGCCGCGGAACAGCGACAGGGGGCGCGCAAGGCCGGCGCCGATGCTCTGGCGTGGATTGAGCGCGATGTCGGCCGATTGAAAGGCAATCTGGACGGCGCGTCTCTGTTCGCGGCTGCGCTGGCTCGCTACGTCCGGCAAGGGCCGGCCGTGCAATCGCATGGCGCCTGCGGAGGGCCGGTTGAGCCCGGCGATGAGACGGGCAACGGTGGACTTGCCCGAGCCGGACTCCCCGACCAGCCCGACGACTTCTCCGGCGGCGATCTCGAAGCTGACATCCGCGACGGCATCGCACGCCGCGCCACGATAGCGAAAGCGAACGCGCTCAAGCGCGAGCAGCGGCTTTCTCGGCGCGACGTCCAGCTGGCGCGGAGCGACCTCCGACAGTGCCGTCGGGACGGCTCGGCGGCCGAGGACGGCCTGCGCCGGGCCATCGTCGACGATCGCACCTCGCTCCATCACCACAATCCGCTCTGCCATCTGGGCAACAACGGCGAGGTCGTGGGAGATGTAGAGCGCCGCCGTGCCGCTTGCGCGGATCCAGGCACGAAAAGCCTGAAGCACCCCGACCTGGGTGGTGACGTCGAGCGCCGTGGTCGGCTCGTCGAAAATGACCAGCTTAGGGCCGGCGGCGAAGGCCATGGCAGCCGCGGCGCGCTGCAGTTGCCCGCCGCTCAGTTGATGCGGATAGCGGCAGCCGATGCGGTCGGGGTCTGGCAGCCCGAGTGCGGCATAGGCGTCCCGCGCGCCGGCGCAGGCGGCATCGCGTGTCGTCTGCCGGCGAAGGATGGGGCCTTCGATGACCTGGGCGTCGATGCGGCGCGCCGGATTGAAGGCTGCGGCCGGACTCTGCGGCACGTAGGCGATATCGCGGCCACGCATTGCACGCAGCGCCGAACCGGGCAGGTCGAGCAGCGAGCGGCCCTGGAAAGCGATGGAACCGCTTGCGATCCGTGCGCCCGGACGCAAGTAGCCGGCGAAGGCCAAACCCAAGGTCGATTTGCCGGACCCGGATGCGCCGATGATACCGATCACTTCACCGGGTTGGACGGCCAGACTGACGCCATTTAGAATGCGCAGCGGCACGCCGCCACGGCGATCGATGCCTGCTTCGACGACGAGACGGATAACACTGGCCAGGACGCTCATGGCAGCATCTCCGGCACGCGCCCGGCCCGACCTCTCTCGACGATGGCATCGACGATGAGATTGACGCTGACGGTCACCGATGCGATGCAGGCCGCCGGAACCAAAGCCGCCGGCGAACCGAGAAACAGGCCCTGGACGTTCTCCTTGACCATGACACCCCAGTCGGCGCTCGGCGGCTGCACGCCCAAGCCGAGAAAGCTGAGCGCGCTGACGATCAGGATGGCGTAGGTGTATCTCAGGCCGAAGTCGGCCAGGAGTGGCGCGCTGGCGTTCGGCAAGATCTCACGGCTCATGATCCACCAGGCGCTTTCGCCTCTGGCCCGCGCCGCATCCACGAAATCCATCGCGATCAGGTCGTTCCCCAAGGCACGCGCAATCCGGTAGGAACCAGTGGCCTGGATCAAGGCCACCGTGACGACGATCACCGGCAGCGAAGTTCCCAGCCCACCGATCAGCACCAAAGCGAAGACGACGGACGGAAACGACAAGAGCGCGTCGACCAGGCGGCTGAGCAGCTGATCGGTCCAGCCGCCGAGCACCGCCGCCAAGAACCCCAGCAGGATGCCGATCAGGCACGCGAGCAGCGCCGAGGCCAAGGCGACCCCCATGGTCATGCGCGCGCCGTAAAGCAGGCGGGAGATCAGGTCGCGCCCGAGATAGTCGGTCCCCAGCAGTCCGGCTTCGGGCACCTCGGCGAAGCTCTGCATCGAGACGATCTCGCCTTCGCCGAAGGGGGCAATGACCGGCGCCAGCAAGGCAACGGCAACCCACCCCGACAGGACGACGATGGCCCCCCAGGCAAGCAGCCCAAAACGCGGCCGCGATTTCTGTCGAAGTACCATTTCTGCCGGCACGATGCTCATCGCGGTGCCCTCAAACGCGGATTGGCCAGGGTCGAGAGGACATCGGCCGTCATGTTCAACAGCACATACACCAGGCAGAAGATCATCCCGCAGGCTTGAATAAGCGGAATGTCGCGGCCGGCGACCGCATCGACCATCAGGCGGCCGAGGCCGGGATAGCTGAACACGGTCTCAACGATGACGACGCCCGAAACCAGATAAGCCAGGGTCAGCGCAACAATGGTGAAGATCGGCGACAACACGTTGGGCAGCGCATGAAACAGGATGATGCGGTTGCGCGGAATACCCTTCAGTATCGCGGTTTCGATGAAGCCGGACGACAGAACGTTGACCAAGCTGTTGCGCGTCAGGCGGACCGTGTGCGCCATGACGACCAGGGTCAGCACGGCCACTGGCAGGATCAATTGATCAAGCGTGTCGGACAACGTCTGGCCCGAGCGGATCACGGAAATGGAGGGCAGCCACTCCAACGACACCGAGAACAGGTAGATCAGCAGGATGGCCGTGAAGAACTCGGGCACGGCGACGGCGATCAGCGCGGCGATCGTGATGCTGTGGTCGACGGCGCTGTTGGCATGGGTGGCGGCGATCAGACCCAAGGCGAGCGCCAACGGCACGGCGACCAGCGCCGTTGCAAAGGCCAGAATCAACGTGTTGCGCAGACGATCCTCGATGAGCGTGGCGACCGGCTGCCCGGTTGAGGTCGACTGTCCCAGATCGCCGACCAGCATCCTACCCAGCCACTCGACGTAACGAATGTAGGCCGGCTGATCGAGGCCAAGGCGGTCCCGCATCGCGGCAAGCGCTTCCGGCGTCGCATATTGCCCGAGGATCGCCTGGGCCACGTCGCCCGGGAGAATCTCGGTCGCCGCGAACATCAGCAAGGACGCAACGAGCAAGGTCGCCAGCGCGGCCAGAACCCGCATGCCAAGAGGCTTCAACATCGTTTCCGGGTGCGCAGAGGGTTGAACGGAGAACCACGGAAAGCCGCCCAGTCCGCAGGGCGAACCAAGAGGCCTTCCAAGGACAACCAGGCTCAAGCGTCGAGCCAAAGATCGATGCCGGTGACGATGTTGCTCGTGCCCACGCCCTGCTGGTACGGCTTCAAGCCCCTCAGCCGCTTCGCATGGGCGTAGATGTAGTCGGGATGGGCCGCCAGCATGTGGCCGCCCTCGTCATGGGCGATGAGCTGCAGATCGCGCCAGATCTCCATGCGCTTGGCCTCGTCCCGCTCGGCACGGGCGGCGAACACCAGCCGGTCGACCCGTTCGTCGCGGAAGGCGATCTCGTTCGACGATGCGGTCGAGAGATAGAGCTGGCTCCACTGCATCTCGGCCGTCGGGCGCATGTTCCAGTGCGAACCGTGGAAGGGCTGCTTGCGCCAGACCGCACTCCAATAGCTGTCGGCGGGCGCTTGGCGCACGTTGACGGTGACACCGCCGGCGGCAGCCGTTTGCTGAAACATCAGAACCTGCTCGACAGCACCCGGCCCGGCGGCCGTCGACGTGAAGATCTCCACGGTCGGGTTCTCCACGCCGGCCCGCGCGAGATGAAACCGCGCCTTGTCCGGATCGTAGGTGCGGAGCGGTATCTCGCGCGAGAACTCCTTGTGATTGGGCGAAAGGAGATAGTCGTTGCCCATCTGCGCGCGGCCCTTGTAGACGCCCTCGACGACCCGCGTCCTGTCTTGCAGCAGCTTCATCGCCAGCCGGAAGTCATAGCTGTCGGTAGGCGCCCGGTCGCACATCATCACCATGTGGACGTTCTGCCCGCTGCGCACGAACATGGTCTCTACGTCAGGCGACTGCTGGAGACGCGGCAGGGCGTTGAGGTCGGCGCCGACGATGAAATCCGCTTCGCCGGTCAAGAGCGCGTTGACACGGTTCACCGGGTCGAGCACCGAGAAGGTCTCGATCGCATCCAGGTGCACCCGGTCCGCTGCCCAGAAGTCCTCGTGACGCAGAAAGAGTGTGCGCTCACGCGGCCGGTACTCGCCGAGCTTGAACGGACCGGTGCCGACGAAATTGACGAAGTCGCTGTGGTCTTCTGGGATGACAATCGTTCGGCCGGACGTCAGCAGCGCCGGAAACTCGAAGTTGGGCGCGACCAGCTTGAAGCGCACGGTATGAGGCCCCTCCGCCACGACCTCCTCGATCTGAGCCATCTGGGCGCGCCAGACCGACTCGCTCTCCGCCCCCAGGTGGCGGCGCATGCTGTAGACCACGTCGGCCGACGTCATGGGCTTGCCGTTATGGAACACGACACCGCGGCGCAGCGTGAAAACCCACTCGCTGCCATCGGCGGAGGCTTCCCAGTCGGTCGCAAGCTCCGGCTCGATGTCGAGGTTCGGGCCGATCGCGACCAGCTCGTTACCGAGCTGCCGGATATGCGTCAGATCGGGAATGATCGACGACTTGATCGGGTCGAGCGTGACGGTCGGCGCGGTCGAGGCGAAGGCGATCCTGGCGGTTCCACCCCGTTTCGGTGCTTCCGCCCGTGCCGGCGCGGCAAAGGGAAGCGAGGTGCCGGCAAGTAGTGCAGCCGCCCCGCTCAGTTTCAAAGCGTCGCGGCGGGTCCATTCATGCGGCGTCGCAGCGCGCCGTTGTTGGAACAAGGCATCGTGTCTGGTCGTCATGATGAAAGCTCCTGTTGGCTTGAAGAGAAAACGGGTTGCGGTTCAATGCCGTTCGATTTGGGCCTCGGCTCATTCCGGTTGTTCGTTTCACTGTCGGTCATGTCCGGCATCGCCTGCGCTAGCGGTTGAGATAGGCCGGTAGTGCCGTCACCAGCTGCGGCTGGGCGATGAGCAGCCCGAGCACCAAGAGCTGCAGCACGACGAAAGGCACGGCCCCCAGATAGATGTCCCAGGTCGCCACCGAGGGCGGCGCGACCTTACGCAGATAGAAGAGTGCGAAGCCGAAGGGCGGGGTCAGGTAAGAGGTCTGCAGGTTGACCGCCACCAGCACGCCGAACCAGAGCGGGTCCACCGTCTTCAGGAGAGAGAGGGCGAGGATGGGGATGACCAGGGTGATAATCTCGACCACGTCGAGAAAGAAGCCGAGCAGAAAGATAACGCCCATCACGAAGGCCACGGCACCAAGCTCGCCACCGGGCAAGGTCTCCAGGAAGTCCTGCACGATCACGTCGCCCTCAAATCCGCGGAAGACCAGCGCGAAGCAGGTAGCGCCGATCAGGATGGCGTAGACCATGACGGTGATATCGAGGGTTTGTCGCAACGCACCGACGAGAACCTCCGTGCGCTGCAGGGTCACCAGTGCGACACCCAGACCGATGGCGAACAGCACGACACCGGCGAGCGACAACGCGCCGGCAATCGGCCCTAGGCCCGCCGCGCCGTCACGCATGGCCAGAGAGAGCAGCAAAGCACCGACCCCGCCGGCCAACCCGGCCGCAATCAGGCCCCGCCCCTTGTCGCCGAGACGGATTCCGGCGAGCAGACTGGCCCCGCAAGCCCCGAGCCCGGCGGCCTCGGTCGGCGTTGCGATGCCGCCCAGGATGGAGCCGAGCACGGCAACAAGCAGAAACCAGGGTGCAACCAGCGCAGTGAGCAGCTGCGTCGCGTTGCGATTGGTCCGCACCTCTGTGACGTCGTCCGCGGGCCGATCGGTCTTGTTGCGCCAGGCTACGAACGAGGCATAAGCCGCGTAGGCCGCCATCAGCAGAAGCCCCGGCAGTAGCGCACCGGCAAAGAGATCGGCGATGGTGACCGGTCGCGCCGTCCAGTTGCCGACGGCCCGCTGTGCTTCGCCGTAGACAGCGCCTAGCTGATCGCCGAGCAAAACCAGAACGATGGAGGGCGGGATGATCTGCCCGAGCGAGCCGGAGGCGCAGATCACGCCGGAAGAAAGCCGGGGCGAATAGCCGCGCGCCAACAGGGTTGGAAAGGCGATCAGGCCCATGGTCACCACCGTGGCACCGACGATGCCGGTGGAGGCCGCGAGCAGACCGCCGACAAGACAGAGTGAGACCGCAAGGCCGCCCGGCACCCTGCGGAAGAGATCGCCCATGGCAACGATCAGATCGGCGGCGACCTTGGAGCGATCGAGGATGGTGCCCATCAGCACGAAGAGGGGGATGGCGATCAGCAGCTCGTTGGTCAGGATGCCGTAGAGGCGGGAGGGCAAGGCTGACAGCAGACCGAGATCGAAGAACCCGGCGAAACCGGTCAGGCAGGCGAACAGCAGAGGCACGCCGGTGAGCACCAAGGCCACGGGATAGCCGCTCAGCAACAGCGCGAAGGTCAATGCCAGCAAGGTCAGCGGCAGGAGTTCCAACGGCATCAGGGCGCTTCTCCGCGGGCTTTCTGAACGCCGCCCTTTTCGTCATCCTCCCGAGCCAGCGTCCGCGCCCCGAGCAGCACGGCAAAGGCCTGCAACAGCAGAAGCACACCGATGACGAGCGGCAGCGACTTGATGATGAAGAAGCCCGGCAGGCCGCCGACGTTGCGCGAGCCTTCCAGGGTCTGCCAGGCGCTGATGGCGTAGGGCAGCGAGACCCAGATCAGCCAAGCCGCCGCCGGCAGCAGCAAAAGCGCCGTGCACCAGCGGTCCGTGCGGCTGCGCGCCAAAGGCGACTGGCGCTCGCGCAGTACGTCGATGCGGGTATGGCCATCGACCGCCCAGGTGCTGGCGATGGCCGCCGCGATCATGATGGCGTTGGCGAAGACGATGAGCTCGGTCAGCCAGATGGAGCCGATCGAGAAGACCGAGCGCAAGACCACCAGCGCGACCTGCAACAGCATCATGGCCAAAGCCAGCCAGGCCACCCAATTCCCCAGCCGGCGATTGGCCGCGGCGATCAAAGCTCCGGCCCGCAAGACAGCCTCCCCAATCATCGAGACGAGCCCACCGCCGGTCACCGGCGGCAGGCCCGTAACAACCCGACCGAGCCCCGCCTCAGCCCTCGAACACCAGCGAGCGGGCGCGGGCGAAAGGCTGGTCCGAGCTTTCCGTCACCCGACGCGCCTCGGCGTGGAAGGCCATGTAGCTGTCGTAGACTTTCTGGGTGAAGGCATCCTCGGCGGCGGCTTCGGCCACCACCTCTTGCGCCGTCTTGCCGAGCGCCAGCAGAACATCATCGCTGTAGGGCCGCAGCTGGACACCGTCCCGGGTGACCAGGCTTTCCAGCGCGGCGCCGTTGTTGAAGTGGAACTCAGCCTGCATCTCGTCGTTCTCCGCCTGGCAGGCGGAGACGATGATCGCCCGCTCCGAGGCGCTGAGGTCGTTCCAGAGGTCGAGATTGACGCCGGCCGAGACGTTCGAGGAAGGCTCGTGCCAGCCGGGGTAGTAGTAGTACTTGGCAACCTGCTGGAAGCCCTTGGCCATATCGTTCCAAGGGCCGACCCATTCGGTGGCGTCGATGGTGCCGGACTGCAGCGCCTGGAAGACTTCGGTGCCGGGAATGGAGACGGCAGTGGCTCCAACCCGCTCGATCACCGCGCCGCCGAAACCGCCCATGCGCATCTTGACGCCCTGGAAGTCGGCCAACGAGTCGATCTCCTTGCGGAACCAACCGCCCATCTGAACACCCGGGTTGCCGACCAGGAAGGACTTGACGTTGTAGCGCGCCGCCAGCTCATCCCACAGCACCTGGCCGCCGCCGTAGTAGACCCAGGATTTCATCTCGGTCGGCGTCAGGCCGAAGGGCGTGGTGGTGAAGAAGTTGAAAGCCTTGGACTTGCCCTGCCACCAGAATTCGACGCCGTGATAGAGATCGGCGGTGCCGGAGGACACGGCATCGAAGACCTCGAAGGGCGGCACCAGCTCTCCGGCCGCGAAGACCTTCACGCTCATTCTGCCGTCGCTCATCTCGGTGATGCGCTTGGCCAGGCGCTCCGCGGCTGTGCCGAAACCGGGGAAGTTCTTGACCCAGGCGCTGGCCATCTTCAGCTCGCGCCGCTGCTCGGCGATGACCGGGGTCGGAAAGGCCGCCGCGGCGGTGCCGGCGGCAAGCGCGCCCATGCCGGCACTGCGCAGGAAGTGCTTACGGGAAATGTTCGACGTCATGGTGCTCATCCTTTCAGGTTGCGTTCTGAATCTTTGAGGCGCGCGGTTGGGCCGCTTGGGCTATCGGCTGCAGCGCTCGCCCTTCCATGCCGTCGGCAGGCAGGCCGAGGTGCCGGAGAACCGTCGGGGCGATGTCGACCAGGGAGGTTTCGCTGCGCAGCGCTCTATCGGGGGCGAAGTCGCTGCCCATGGCGATAAGGAAGGGGCTGCTTTCGAAGGCGCCGGTGCCGCCGTGCTGACCGAGGCCCGGAGGTTGCTCTGCCTCATCGAAACGCACGGCGGCATCCGAAAGACCGGCTATGCCGTGGCAGTTGGGTTCATCCGACTTGGCCATCGAGAAGGCCAGGCGGAGGCCGTCCTCTTCCGCGAGGCCGACCTCGGATAACGCCTCCCCGGCCCAGAGCGCGCCACACCAGTCCTGCCCAGCGAGCCAATCGGCCAGCGAGTCGACGCGCTCTTCGGGCAGCGTCTCGGCGGCATAGACCAGCGCGCTGGTACCCTGGGGTGCGACCACCAGATGGGCCGGGTCCAGCCCGTCTTTGAAACCGGCCTCAGTCATCAGGCGTTCGACGGGAATGACTCGCCGCACCGTTTCTTGCCCGTGGTCCGAGCCGAGCAGGAAGAGCACCTCTTCACCGGCGTCGCGCAGCTTGGCGACCGCCTCGGCAACCTGACGGACACAAGCCTCCACCGCCGCAAGTGCCTGGCGATGGGTCGGCGAACCGAGCGCGCAGCCATGCATGGTCTTGTCGGGGTTGGCCAGCCAGAGCACGGCGAGCGGCGGCGCGGCCTCCTGCCCGGGCGACAGCGCCTCGGCACAGAAGCGGGCCGTCATGGCCAGGTCTCCGGCGGTGTCGTGGCTGACCGCGAGCGGGTTGCTCACCGCCTGTCGGCCAGGGCCATAGGAGCCGGCCCGGTGATAGACGTAGCCGCCGCCTTCCGGGTCGAAGAAGTAGGCTGCGCCGGGCGAGACGTTGGAGTAGAGCACGGCGTCACCCAGGGCCTTGACCCGCTCGGCCAGAACCGGAACGCAGAGCGTGCGGCCGAGCACTTGCCGCATGGTGAAGAGGAACTCCGGCGGGCCGACATTGTGGACGGTGAAACCCTCTCCCTCGGGCAGCGCCATGGTGTTGCCATGCAGACCGTGCCCACCGGGACGGCAGCCCGTGGCGATGCTGGCCGCCGAGGTGCGGGTGACGGACGGGAAAATCGCCCGATGCTGCAGAAAGCGGGTCCCCTCCCCCTGCAGCGCGCTGATGCCCGGGCAAAACTCCGGTTGCACCAAATCAGCACGCAGGCCATCGCAGATCATCAGCACCGCGCGGCGCATGGCTCAAACTCCGTTCAGCAGGCAGTCGAAGACATCGTAGTTGCGCAGTGTTGCGCCTTTTGTCTTGCGGTAGGCGGCGGAGAGCGGTTGCGAGAGGATGAAGGGCACGCGCTGCTCGGCCAGCCCGCCGTGAGAGCGCAGACGCTGGCCGGCGAGCTGCGAGAGATCGTGCTCCGCCGTGCGCGCGCCGAGCGCGACGCCCTGGGCGGCGACCACGGCGATATCTCCCTCCCGATCGGCCGGCAGCTCGAAGCGGGCGCAGGCTTCCTCCCTTGGCAGGGCAAGCCCGATGCCATCCAAAGCACGCACGAAGGCGAGCACGGTTTCGAGATCGGCATGCCCATTCTGCAGATGAAGGCGGACGAAGCCGCCGAGCGCACCGTGGTGCCGCACGAAGGGATCGGTGATCGGGCAGATCACCCGCACAGCCCCCGGGCCGAACTCCGCATCCAGCAGGTCGCCGAGGAACAGCACATTCGGGCGGCCGTCCGGATGGGCCATGTCGTTCATGCCGTGATCGGCCACGATGCCGACCGCGGCACCCAGCGCGATCAGACGGCCCAGGCGTTCGTCCACCGCAGCCATGAAGGCGTTGGCCTCCGGCGTGCCCGGCGCATGCTTGTGCTGCACATAGTCGGACAGCGAAAGATAGATGAGATCGAAGCGTTCACGCTCCAGCAGGCGCACGCCGGCGTCGAGCACGAAAAGCGAGAGATCCGCCGAATAGGGGTTCGGTGCAGGCCGCCCGACCAAACCGACGACGTCGGCGATGCCGTGCTCGGCCTCCGTACAGCGCTCTGCCGCTTCCGCCGAGAAGGAAATGCCCGCGAGACCCTGACCCAGGCCCTTGCGCAGTTTGTCTTTCGCGGTGACGGTCGCCACCTTGGCACCGGCTGCTGCGAAGGCGGCGAGCAATGTCGGCGCCCGCAAAGAGGCGCCGTCGGTCACCATCACTTCGCGCCCCGTTTCCCGGTCCAGATAGAAGTTCCCGGAAACGCCATGCTGGGCCGGGGCAACGCCGGTGACGATGGACATGTTGTTGGGGTTGGTGAAGGTCGGCATCGCCGCAAGACAGGTGGTCGCAAAGCCCTCTCGCATCATGCGGTCCGTCACGGGAATGACGCCGGCTTCGCGCCCCGCGTCGATGTAGGCAGGGTCGCAGCCGTCGTAGCAGATCACGACGACGGGCTGCCGCGGCCAGCGGTAGCTGCGTCCGTTGACCTGTTGCGGTTCTTGGGTGGCAGGTTGGTTCGGATTCATGAGCGTAGCTTCAACTAGTCGTCACAGAGGTCTGTTACCTTGATGTGACGGGATGGAGAGTTGCACCGTCGGCCCAAGGAATGGCGCCGATCTCGCCGCGCTCTAGGCCCGAAGTAAATGGAGTTCGCTTCCTAGCAGTGTGAGCAGGTGTCACATGACCACGAGACGGCCCGTTCCTCCCCTCAAAGCCCTGGTGGCGCTCGAGTGTGTCGTGCGGCACGGCAGCGTCAGCCTTGCCGCCGACGAGCTCTGCGTGACCCATGGGGCGGTCAGCAAGCAGCTGACCAGCCTGTCGGCTTGGGTCGGGCAACCGCTCTTCGCCGATAATCGCCGCCGCATGGTGCCGACTCCCGAGGCCTTGCGCCTGGCCCACGGGGTCAACCTCGGCCTGCGCGAGATCTACGACGTGATCGACGAGGTCTGCGGTACGCCGCCCGAAGAACCTCTCCTGCGTGTGATCGCGCCAGCGACTCTCGCGATGTACTGGTTGATTCCGAGGCTGCCGGCGCTACAGCATTCGGCGCTCCGCATCAGGGCCGACGTACGCTATACGCATACGCAGGATGCTTGGCAGGAGCTCGCCTTCGACGTGGCAATCCGGGCCGGCCAGGACGTGCCGGCGGCCTACGAACAGGTGGCCATCATGCACGACCAGCTCGGCTTGGTGGCCTCACCCGAGGTTGCCCCGGCAGGCCGTTTCGGCCACGGGCTGGCCATGGGCTTACCCCTGTTCGAGAGCTCGACACGACCCGGCGAGCTCGATCAGTGGCTCGCCGCGGCCGGATTGGAACGAGACGATTTCGCCCGCATTGAAACCTTCGATCACAACTACGTGGCGATCGAAGCGGCGCTCTCCGGGCAGGGCGCGGTGGTGGCACCACTGACCGTGGTTGGCAATCACTTGAGGCGCGGCAGCTTGGTCCAGATCATGCCCGAGGCAACGGCGCCCGGCCCAGAGTTCACGGCCATCTATGACCCGCATGCGATCAGTGCCCGGCACGCCCGCGCCTTCATCGCTTGGCTGATCACCCAGGCTGACGAGGCGCGTAAGCCCGGCCGCCTCTTGAGCGACGACAATGCCATGACCGCAGAGCGGCGCACGCTCGCCGCGCTATCCGACAGAGTGCAACGCCATTCAACGGTCGGCGTCACAGATCTCTGACTGAGTATCGGTTCATCGCAAGCCGGCAGCGGCAGCGAAGCGCAGTCGTACCGCGGCAAGGAGCTGCGCGTTCAGCGACGCGCGCCCAAGAGCTTCTCGACTTCTGCAACCAAGGCGCGCTCGACAGCTTGCATCTCCAGAGTGGGCAAATCGCTTGCGCTCCAATTGGGAGTCGAAGCACCGTTCAAAGCCGCCCCGAAGACTTGGCGCTTGGCCGTGCTTCGCTGTGGAATGGCGACGGCCTGCCACAAGCGGGTCAGGGCATCACCCGCTTCGCCTTCCAACAAGCTGTCCCAAGCCGAGCGGACCGGGTCGCGGTCGTCCCTGTTGGGCTCGTCTCCGCACGGCAGCGATTTGCGCAGGGCCTCCGATGCCGCACGGTCGATTTGTCCAGAGTCCAGCACCACGGCGTAGACGCTCGCCGCCTGTTCCTGCGACACTAGGCCCTTGTCGATATCCCGCTCGATGAGGTCATAGCATCGGGCCCGCGGGTCGCCGTAGCCGCCACCGCCGGGCGTCCGAATTGTCATGATGTCCCCCTTCGACAGGGGCACAACGTCGATCTTTCCGATGTGCCGCTCGCCCGCTCGGCCGCGGTTTACGATCGTCTCGGCCAAAGCACCGGGATGGCCGCCATGCCGGCCCCAAGGGGCAAAGCAGAAGCGATCCATTCCGCGACCGAGGATGGAGCAGCCATCCTTCAGCACCTCGAACTCGAGTTCGAGCCCAACGCCACCGCGCCACTGACCCGGACCGCCGGAATCGGCGCGCAGGCCATAGCGGATGACCCGGACCGCCGCGCTCGCTTCGAGCGACTCCAGTGGATTGTTGGCAAGGTTGGCGATGCTGCAATCGCGGCCATCCACACCATCGGCGCCGAGGCGGCCGCCCATTCCGCCGACCACCGGCTCAACGATGACGACGTTGCGACTGCCATCGGCCGCTTGCGGCTCGGCCAGGACAACCGGGATCAAGACACCGCCATTGCAGGCCGGCATGACCTCAGGGAGAGCCTGAGACATGGCGCCGTTCAGCGTTTCGTAGACCCTTTGCGCAGTGACGTGCCGGATGCCCACCGGTGCGGGATACTGCGGACTGACGATTGTCCCGCTCGGCGCTTTGATGGTGATGCTGTCGAAGAGGCCCGTGTTGAGCGGTATCGTCGGGTCGAGGGTATAGGCGAAGGCGGCGAGCCGCAGGGTCAGCCAAGGGTGGCGCCTGCCTTCAGCGGCGATGTTGTAGGGCGAGTCGCTTTGCGGGTCGGTTGCGGAGAAGTCGAGCTCGATCTCGCCATCTCGCACCGTCATGGCGATGTGCAGGCGGATGGGGACGCGGCTTACGCCGTCATCGTCCAGATAGTCCGCGAAGCTGTATGTCCCATCGGGGATCTTGCGGAATACCGCGCGTGCTTTCGACCGGGAATAGGCGATGATCTCCCGCTGTCCGGCCAGGAAGCTGTCGACGCCGAACTTCTCGATGATTTCCGCCACACGCCGCCTGCCGATCGAGAGGGCCGCGCGCATTGCATTGATGTCGCCTTCAACGTCTTCCGGCGTTCTGGTATTCGCCAGGATCACGGAGAGGATCTCCGGCACAGTCTGATACTGGCTGACGAGACGTATCGGCGGGAGCAGCAGACCTTCGTGGATGAGCTCGGTGCTGGACGGCGAGATGCTCGAGGGCACCCGTCCGCCGATGTCCGAGCTGTGGACGAAGGTCCAGCCGTAAGCGACGATCCGTCCGTCGTGAAAGTAGGGCTCGATCAGGGTCAGATCCGGCGTATGGGTGACGGCCCCGCCGGACTCATAGGGATGGTTGGAAACGATCACGTCACCTGGCTGAAGATCGGGCACGGCCTCGATGATGCGGCGGCAGTCCAGATCGATGAAGCTGCACACACCGACGCCGTTGGGATAGGCGAAGAAGCGGCCATCCAATCCGGCAAGGGCCGTTCCGAAGTCAGCCGCTTCCTTGACGTAGAGCGTGCGCGCCGTCCGTTGCAGAGACAGCCCCATCTCTTCCACCGTCGAGCTGAATCGCGTCCCGAGTATTTCGAGAGTAACCGGGTCGAGCGTCATGAAGAGCCTTTCCTGACGATGTCGAGGTGTCCTTGCTCCGCCACCTCGACCTGCCAGCCGGGCGGCACGACGACCGTGGTGTCGTCTTGCTCCAGAACGGCAGGGCCTTGGACCACGCGACCGGTCGCCAGGTCGGCGCGCTGGTGCACGATCGCTTCGGTCCAGCCATCCGCCAGATAACACGGCCGTCGGATAGGCTCCGGGGGGCTGTCCACCGCCGCGGCTCGGCTTGCCGGCGGCTTGTCGGTGTGTCCGACAGCGACGACCCGCAGATTGCAGAACTCGGTCGGCGCAGAGCGGTCGGAGAATCCATGCACGCTAAGATGCTCGTCGTGAAACTGCTCCAAGATTCGAGCGACGTCGCCGGACAGCGCGACCTCTTGGGGCGCCACGACCTCGATGTCGTAAGCTTGGCCGCGGTAACGCATATCGAGCGAAAAGCGCAGCGTGCGATCCGCATCGGCTATTCTCTCCTGCGAAAGCCAGTCGGACCCAGAAGCGGCAAGCTCGGCAAAGATCTCGGCAATCGGCTTGCCGAGATTGTCCGAAAGCCGCTTCGGCAGCGAGCGGACGAAGTCCCGCCGAAGGTCGGAGGTCAGGGCACCCAAGGCGCAGAACAAGCCAGGGGCTTGCGGGACCGCAATCCGTCGGATCCGGGCCTCTTCGGCAAGAAAGGCTGCATTGGTCGGGCCTGCGCCCCCATAGGGCACCAGAACGTAGTCTCTGGGGTCGGCGCCTTGCCGCGCCAATCCCTTCAGAAGCTCGCCGGCCATCTTGGCCGTTGCAATCCGAACGCCGGCGGAAGCGGCGCGCTCGGAAGCGTCCGGCCCTGAAAAACCCAGCCGCCGTCCAATGTCGCGCAGGGCATCATGCGCCGCATCGCGATCCAAAGACATACGGCCGCCCAGAAAGTGGTCTGGATCGATGAAGCCCAGCGCAACATAGCAATCGGTCAAGGTAGGCCTATCGCCGCCACGCCCGAAGCAGACCGGGCCAGGGTCCGCGCCTGCACTTTCCGGCCCGACCTTCAGCAGTCCTTCCGAGTCGACCCAAAGGATGGAGCCCCCGCCCGCTCCGATCGCCGAGACGCCGACCACCGGGGTCACCAAGGGAAACTCGCCGATATGGGTCGCGGTCGTCGTATGCGGCCGCCCGTCCTCACAGACGGACATATCGGCGCTGGTTCCACCCATATCGACCGTAACGGCATTGCGATTGGGCAGCGTGAGCGCCAACCCGGATGCGGCAACAACGCCCGAGGCCGGGCCCGACAGTATGGTCTCGATCGGTCTGTCTCGGGCGGCGGCCACGCTGATGCATCCGCCGTTCGAGGTAGAGATGAGTATCGGGCTGTCGATCCCGAGCGATCGCAAGCCGGATTCCAGTCGCTCGAAGTAGCGCCGCTTCAGCGGCACGATGAAGGCGTTCAGACAGGCGACCAACGCGCGTTCGTACTCCCGCATCTCGGGCCAAACGTCGGACGATGCGGTGAACTCCAACCCCGGCAGGCGCGCCGAAAGCGCGCCAATGAGCTCACGCTCGAGAGTTCTGTTCGCGTAGCTGTGCAGAATGACGACCGCAACAGATTCGACCTCGGCGTCTCGCAGCCGGGCAGCCAGCGCTTCGATCTCCTCGGCTTCGGGAAAGGCTACGGTTGCGCCGTCAGGGCCCCCTCGGGCGCCGCACTCGAAGACCAGGTTGCGGGGGACCAGGGGGACATCCTTCTGCGCGTACATGTCGTAGGGTGAGGGCATGCTGCCGCGTGCGATCTCCAGAATGTCCCGATTTCCCTTGGAGACCACGAGCGCCAGCTTGGCCCCTTTGCGTTGCAGCACGGCGTTCAGCCCGATGGTCGTGCCATGGACGATGGCCAGCACCGCCGATGGCGCGATCTCGAAACGCTCCATCGCCGCGCGCAAGCCGGACATCACCCCGCGCGAGGGATCGTCGGGCGTGCTGGGTTCCTTATAGTTGAACAGCGTGCCCGTTTTCAGATCGCCGAACACGATGTCGGTGAAGGTTCCGCCAACGTCGATCCCAACGCGGAAACCTTGCTGCTGCGCGACGGACATCACCATCTAGAAGCCAATCCTCGGCCAAATCGCTGGTTCATCTCGCGGTCATCGAGCCGCTTAATCGGGTGCTTCATTTGCTGCCGGCAGCAAGTTCGCTGAACTCGCCGACAAGCGTCTTCTCCAGCAGTCGGATCTGCCGTTCGTAGTCCTTCAGTGCCACGGCACGATCGGTCGAGGTGTGCAGCACGAAGCCGCGCAGGATGGTCAGGGAGAAGTGCAGCAGATCGGACAGCCGCTCTTCGTTCGAGGAGATATCCGCGAAGGCGCTATGCCAGGCCTGCTCGAAGATGGCGAAGGTATGGGCCCGGTGACTGCGCACGACTTCGTGCAGCCTGGACTCTCCGCGCGTACCGATCGCCAGCTCCCACATCGCGGTATAACGCGGGCTGCCATACATCTCCCACAGCGTGTTCAAGATGGAGCGGCAGCGATCGGGTAACGGCGTCCGCAAGCCGGCAACCGCCTCGTACTTCGCGCGGTACTCGTCCAAGAGCCGGTCGAGCACGGCAAGCAGCAGGTCTTCTTTCGCGCCGAAGTGATGCTGTAGCGAGCCGGTCGTATAGCCCGCGCGCCGAACGATCTCGGTCGTGGTCGTTCGGGCATAGCCGACCTCGCAGAGGGCCGCGATCGTCGCTTCGATCAGCGCCGATCTGCCCACCTCCCTGCGTTCCTGCTGGCTCCGCCGGCGTCTCGGTTTCGCTTCGGCGGCGGCATTTTGAGCATCTGTTTGAGGCATTTGAATAGGGCGAAACTCCGGTGTTGCAAACAAAATACATTAAGCATAGTATGTATGTTAATGTCAAGCACTTAAGGCCTAGCGGCTTGACGGCACTGAAGAACACAAGCGCCAACGAACAGGGAGAAGAGTGAGATGACGCGCTTTTGCACCTCACAATTCGTACGGGGAGCGGTCGCCGGGCTGGTGACGCTTGCCGCCGCCAGCACATCCAGCGCCGAGACGAAGGAGTTCAACGCCAGCAATTGGCTGCCGGACAGCACGGCCTTGGTCAGTCACGGCTATCTGGAATGGGCCAAGCTGCTTGAAGAGGCCTCCGGCGGCGAACTCAAAGCCAAGGTGTTTACCGGGCCGGTGCTGCTGCCGCCGGCCGCGCACTTGAGCGGGCTGCGCGACGGCGTTGCCCAGGTGACCTATCACGCTGGTACCTACACGCCGGCGGACTTGCCACTCGACAATATTCTGGCGCACCTCAGCATCGGGATCACCGACCCCTTCGTCGCCGCATTCGCCATGACCGACTTCAACATGACGGATCCCGAGATGATTGCCATGTGGGAGTCGCACAACGTAGTCTATGGCGGCGGCTACTCGACCATCCCCTACCACCTGTTCTGCACCGAGGCGATCGCCACGCCAGCCGACATCGAGGGCAAGAAGATTCGCACGCTCGGCGCCATGATGTCCGACTGGGCGGAAAGCGTCGGTGCCGTCCCGGTCAACGTTCCTTCGACGGAGATGTACTCGGGCCTGGAGAAGGGCCAGCTCGACTGCGCGGCGAATACCTTGGAGCAGCTCAAGAGCAGCTCGCTGTGGGACGTCGCCAAGCACACCAGCCTGGTTGACCTCGGAATCTACTACGCCGGCTTTCTTTACGGCATCAATCAGGACTTCTGGCAGTCGTTGACGCCGGCCGAGCGGCGCACCCTCCTCGACACTATGGCCACAAGCATCGTCCGCACTCAGATCCGCTACGACAAGGCCGGCGAGGAAGCGGCGGCCGAGGCGGCGAGCCACGGTGTCGTCATGCATCAGCCGGATGCGGCGCTCGTCAAATCGATCACCGATTTCCGCGCCGTTGCGCGGCAGTCCGCGATTGAGCTTGGCGTGGAGACGTTCGGTATCGCCGACGCCGAAACGCTCGTCGCGCGTTTCGAAGCGACGATCGCCAAGTGGGAAAAGCTGCTCGACGGTATTGACCGAACGGACCAAGCCGCTCTGACCGCCGTGCTCAAGCGCGAGCTTTATGATCAAATCGACACCGAGAACTACGGCGTAAACTGACGCAGCGAGCGCTCACCCGCCCGGACGTCTTGGGCGGGTGAGCCGCTTGTCCCTCTCCGGAGGACACGCGGTCCATGCCATGATTCGAAAAGCAATCGAGAAGAGCGCCAACGGCCTCGCCGTCGTCGCGGCTATCTGCCTTGTGCTGATGATGATGCAGATCGTCGCCGACGTCGTTCTGAAGTTCGTCTTCAATGCGCCGATCCAGGGCAACCTGGAGATCGTCTCCTTCTACTACATGGTGGGCGTCGTCTTCCTGCCGCTGGCGATGGTCGAGCTGCGGCATGAGCATATCAATGTCGACGTCTTCTTCATGATGTTCCCTCGCATCCTGCAACGGCTCGTCTACGCCTTGACGTCGCTGGTGACGGCGGCCCTCTTCGCGCTCTTCGCCTATCAGACCTTCCTCGACGCCGTGAACGCCACACGCACGGGCGAGGTCATGATGGGGACGAACCTGGTCCCCATCTGGCCAAGCCGCTGGGCCTTGCCGGCGGGCTTCGTCGTCATCTCTCTCACCTGCATCCTGCATGCCTGGCGCGCATTCGCCGAAGCCGATCGCTTCGAGCCCTCGCCAGCGCCACCGGACGTCGGCGACGAGCCGCGCTGACGGGTCCGGCAATGAGCGACATTACGATCGGGCTTGCCGGACTGGCTCTGGGCTTCGTTCTCATCGCGCTGCGCATGCAGATCGGCGCGGCCTTGGCGCTCATCTCTTTCCTCGGGATCGCGATGATCCTCAACTTCCAGGCCGCCTGGGGGATCGTCACGGCCGTTCCCTACAACTTCGTCGGCGACTGGAATCTGTCGGCGGCGCCGATGTTCCTGCTGATGGGCTACGTCGCTTCCTCGGCCGGGCTGACGTCGGGCCTGTTCAAGGCAATGCGTTTGTTCTTGTCGCGCTTGCCGGGAGGCCTGGGCGTGGCCAGCGTCGGCGCCTGCGCCCTCTTTGCCGCCGCATCCGGCTCGAGCGTCGCAACGGCGGCGGCCATGGCGCGCATCGCAACGCCGGAGATGCTGCGCTATCGCTACGACCCGGGACTTGCCAGCGGCGTGGTCGCCGCGTCCGGGACGCTCGGCTCGCTTATTCCTCCAAGCGTCCTGATGGTTCTCTTCGGCTATTTCGCCGAAGTCTCGATCGGCCAGCTGTTCATAGCCGGCGTGCTGCCGGGCCTGCTCTCCGCCTTGATCTACATGGCGATGATCGTCGGCCGCGCCATGGCAAATCCGGAGATCGCACCGCGGGTCGACGAGCACCCGAGCGTGCAGGAGAAGATGCGTGCCCTGAGGGAGATCTGGCCGCTTCCGCTTCTGATCGGCGGGGTCTTGACCGGCATCTTTCTAGGCGTGTTCACGCCGACCGAGGCCGGGGCGGTGGGTGCGTTTCTCGCCATGGTCATCGCTGCGTCCCAAGGGCGCCTTACCGGGCCGGTTCTCAAAAGAGCGATCGTTCAGACCTTGAGCGGCACTGCCGGCATTTTCATGGTGGTGATCGGCACCGTGCTGTTGACCCGCTTCATGGCACTCTCGGGCCTTCCGACATTCCTGGCCGACAGCCTGATCGCATGGGGCAGCGACGAACTCATGATCATCCTGCTGATCGCCGTGCTCTACATCGTGCTCGGCATGTTCGTCGACTCGATCGGCCTGATGCTCTTGACCCTTCCCATCATCCTGCCTGTCGTCCGCGAGACGGGGATGGACCTGGTCTGGTTCGGCATCGTCGTCATCAAGCTCCTCGAGATCGGTCTGATCACGCCGCCTGTGGGGCTGAACGTCTATGTCATCAAGGGCGCCCTCGGAAACCTCGTGACCCTGCAGAACATCTTCCGCGGGGTGTTGTGGTTCATCGCCATGGATATCGTTGCGCTTGCCATCATCGTGCTCTATCCGCCGCTGTCGCTCTGGTTGCCGGGGCTGATGCGGTAGTCGGCAGGGCCGCGGTCGAGCGCGGCGATATCCGTAAGCTCACAGCAGCCGAGCTGCGTCATGGCATTCTTGAGGTCGGCGAAGAAGAGGTCGGCGACATGGGCCGCACCCGCTTCACCCAAGGCACTGACACCATAAAGAAAAGGCCTGCCGGCAAAGACGAAGTTGGCGCCCTCGTGGAGCGCGCGGACGATGTCGAGGCCGCCGCGCACACCGCTGTCGAACAGTAGCTTGGTCTTGTCGCCGACGGTATCCGCGACCCTGCCCAAGCAGTCGATCGCCGCCGGTGCGCCGTCAAACTGGCGCCCGCCGTGATTGGACACCCAAATCCCATCGGCGCCCCGTTCAACGGCCTGGCGCGCATCCTCGGGCCCGAGGATGCCTTTGACGACCAGCGGGCCATCCCAGGCACGGCGCACCTCACCGAGATAGTCCCAATCCAGGCTGCCGCCGAGCGCTTCGCCGAAAAAGCGGGACTGCTCCCGCATCTCCTCTGTGGTGACGTACTTCTCCAAGGCGAGGAAACGCGGCTCGCCGCGCCGCAGAGTGGCCACTGTCCAGGCAGGGCGCCTTAGTATGCGCCACCAGAACAGAAGGTCCTTTCTAGGCGGCACCGTCAGGCCGGCCCGCTTCTGGCGCTCGCGGACACTGGGTGCCGGAACGTCCGCGGTCAGAACCAGAACGGAAAAGCCGCTGTCCCTGGCACGGGCGATCAAGTCGTCACGGATCGCCTTGCGTCGGGCCGGGTAGAGCTGAAACCAGCCGTTGCCCCTGGCCAGCGAGCCGACGATCTCCGGCGTTTCGGCGGCCACAGTGCTCAAGCAAAACGGAATGGCGCGACTGCCGGCCATGTTGGCCAGCATGGCCTCCGACCCGGGCCAGACCAGGCCTGCCATGCCGATGGGTGCGACGCCGATCGGCATGGCATAGTCACGGCCGAAAAGCTCCGTTTCGATCCGCGGTACCACCTCGCCGCGGAAGAAGCGCGGCACGAGAGAGCGCCGCGAGAGCGCAGCCTCGTTGCGGGCGAGCGCCTCTTCGCGCCCGGTCCCGCACTCCAAGTACTCCCAGGCGAAATAAGGAACGCGCCGCTGCGCCAGCTCTTGGAGGTCGCCGATCGCGGGATAGCGGTCGAGGCGCCGGGCCGAGGTTCTCATGCTGCCGTCATTGCGGCGCGGCCACGACGACGGCTCTATGCGGCGTCGGAGACTTCGAGAAGCTCCTGCAGGCGCGAAACGGTGGCTTGGGAAGGTTGCTTGAGCGGCGGAAGCACCGCGCCGACCGGAATGCCGCGCATCGCCAGCGCCGTCTTCAAGGGGCCCGGGTTGAGCTCCGAGAAAATCGCATCGATCAGCGGAAAGATCTCGGCGTGGCGCTGCAGCCCCGCCGCCGTCTCGCCCTTGCGGAACAACGCCAGGATCTCGGCCCAGACCTCGGGCATCAGGTTGGACGTCGCGAGCACGGCACCGGGCACCCCCAGCGCAGCATGGGCGGGGAAGAGGTTCTCCTCACCCGAGAGCACGGCCATCTTGTCGCCCGCCATCTGCATCACGCGGATGAACTGGTCGAAATCCGGGTTGCAGTGCTTCATGCCGATGATGGTGCCGTCCTCCGCCAATCCGGCGATGGTCTCGGCGGTGAGCACCACGTTGGTCCGCCGGGGAATCTCGTAGAGCATGATGGGCAGCGGGACCGCATCGCGATAGGCGCGAAAATAGTCGCCGATCCCGTCCTGCGTGCCGATGGTGTAGAAGGGCGTCAGCAGCATGATGGCGTCGGCGCCCGCAGCCTGGGCGTCTTGCCCGGCGGCGACCGCCTCGCGAAAACCCGGCGCCAGCACCCCAGCCACCACGGGCACCCGCCCGGCCGCGGCATCGACCGTCGCTTGCACCATGCGCGCCCGCTCGCTCGCGGTCATGGCGGCGTACTCGCCGGTGCCGCCGTTGGGCACCAGGCCAGCCGTGCCGTTGACGACGCAATGCTCGACCAGCCGCTTGGCGGCAACGGTATCGACAGCGCCTTCCTGGTCGAAGGGCGTGACCAGCGCGGTGTAAATGCCGGTCAGGTCGTCTTTGGTCAGGGTCATGGCTCTCTCCTTCAGATCAACGGTGTCAGATAGCGGATGCCGGGGCCTTGAGGCGCTCGGCGACCAGCGTGCGGTTGACGATGTGCTCCGGCAGCCCGCCGGCCAGCGCAGTCAGCACCTGGCGGACAATGAGCTGCGAGCAGCGGTCCTTGGCGTCCGCCGTGTCGCCGGCGAAATGCGGGCTGACGATCACGTTGGGCAGCTTCAGCAGCGGGTCATCGGGGGACGGCGGCTCGGGGTCGAAGACGTCGAGACCGGCACCTGCGATTCCCCCGCTTTCCAGCGCGGCGACCAGGGCCGCCTGGTCGACCACGGGCCCGCGGGAGGTGTTGACCAGATAGGCGCTGGGCTTCATGGCCGCGAGCAGTTCGGCAGAGACCAGACCAGTGGTGGTCGGCAGGTGCGGCAGATGCAGGCTGACCACGTCGGCAGCGGCGAAACCTTCGTGCAGGGAGGCGGGCTCCGCTCCCTCCCCCCGGATGACCTCGTCGGGCAGGGCCGGGTCGAAGGCCAGCACCCGCATGTTGAGGGCGAGGCGCAGGCGACGCGCCGTCTCACGTCCCGCCCGGCCGAAGCCGACCACGAAGACGCTCTTGCCGTTGAGCTCGATAGGCAGATGCCGGTCGCGATGCTGGAAGTCGCCGGCGCGCACGGCCTTGTCCGCCTCCACCAAGTGGCGGCTGAGCGCCAGGATCAGCAACACCGCATGCTCGGCGACAGAGACGGCGTTTGCCGTCGGCGCGTTGAGCACCAGCACGCCGTGCTCGCTGGCCGCCGCAACGTCGATGTTGTCGACGCCGACGCCGTGCTGGCCGACCACCCTGAGGCCGACCGCAGCCTCGAGCACCCGGCGGGTGATCTTCTCCACCCGCGTGATCACGGCGTCGTGCCGGCCGGTCGAAAGATGTTCGATCAGCATCTCCTCCCGCCCGTCCGGGGCGAAGGCGACGTCCGCTTCCGCCTTGAGGAGCTCGACGCCGAGCGGTCGGATGGTCGGTTCGATCAGAAGCACGCGCGGCATTGCAGGGGAGTTTTCCTTGATCATTCGATGAAGCCGAAGAGGCGCGGCAGGGTGAGCGACAGCGCCGGCACCAGGGTCACCAGCACGAGGACCGTCAGGCTGGAGAGCAGGAAGGGCCAGGTCTGCCGCACAAGGGCGCCAAGTGTGACGCCGCCGACGGCGGAGCCGAGATAGAGCGCCAATCCGTAGGGCGGCGTGATCAGGCTGATCATCACGTTGACCACCATGATGATGCCGAACTGCACCGGGTGGACGCCGAGCTCGGCAACGATAGGGGTGAACAGCGGTGCGAAGAGCAGCAGTTGCACCGAGTCCGAGATCCACAGGCCGTTGAATAGGAAGAAGAGGTTGAGCAGAAGCAGCACCACCAGCACCGAGACATCGATGTGCGTGATGAAGTCGCTCAGCAGGCTCGGCACCCGCTCGGCCGCGAAGATCCAGGAGATGATGCTGGCGAAGCCGATGATCAGATAGACCGCGGCGGTGGTGCGGGCCGAGCGGTCAAGCACTTGCCAAAGCTGCTTCAGCGACAGGTTGCGGTAGACCAGGAAGCCGATCAGCACGGCATAGGCGACGGCGACGGCCGCTGCCTCGGTGGCAGTGAAGACCCCAAAAACGATGCCGCCCAGAATGATCGCCGGCATGAAGAGGGCCCAGAAGGCCTCCAGCACGATGCGGGTGGCCAGGGCGGCGGTCAGCCCCTCGATGGGCCGGCGGCTAAAGCCGTGGCGCCGCACCATGATCGCGACCACCAGGAAGAGCCCGAGGCCGATCATGATCCCGGGCACGATGCCGGCCAGGAACAGCGCCCCGATGGAGGTGTTGGTCAGGCTGGCGAAGATGATGAGCGGGATGCTCGGCGGGATGACGGGCCCTTGGATAGCGGAGCTGACGGTGAGCGCGGTGGCGAAGTCGGCGCGGTAGCCGTCCTGCTTCATCATGCGCACCTCAACCGGGCCGAGGGCGGAGATGTCGGCCAGGGCAGAGCCGGACACGCCGCCGAACAGCATGGAGGCCATGATGTTCATGTAGGCGAGGCCGCCACGGAAGCGCCCGACCAGAAGGCGCGAGAACTGCAGCAGCCGGTCGGTCATGCCGATCTGCGCCATCACCTCGCCGGCCACCACGAAGAGCGGAATGGATAGCCAGATGAAGACATCCATGCCGGTGAAAAACTTGTGGGCGTAGACCGAGACGGCTGGCCACATGCCAGGCTCGACCACGAAGTAAGTTAGGGCCGCCGCCCCGATGGCGAAGATCACCGGGCTGCCGAAGATCAGCAGGACGAAGAGCGTGCCGATGCAGATCAGCAGCGAGTAGTCGGTCATCGCGCCGCGCCCCTCGCCAAGACGCGGGACACATCTCGGACCACCAGGAAGACCATCTGGAAGAGCATGAGCCCGGCACCCAGCGGTACGGCGAGATAGGGCCAGAACCAGGAGATCTGCGTTGCTGCCGTGGTGCGGGGCCAGGCCGTGACGGCCTGCTTCCAGCCTTCCACCATCAGCACCGCCAAGACGGCGAACAGCAGGACGCGGTAGAGGACGTTGCGCGCTACGATCACACGGCGCGGCCAGAAGCGGTCGAAGAAGTCGACCGCGATCAGCTGCTCGTCGCGCACCAGGACACTGCCGACCAGCATGACCACCCAGATCATGGCATAGCGCGAGGCCTCTTCCGGCCAGGGCAGCGCGGCGTTGAAGCCGAAGCGCAGCACCACCTGCAGAAAGAGGATGCAGACGACGAACAGCAGCAGCAGCTTGGCCAGCGTACCGGCGGCCTGGGCCAACGCGGTGCTGACGCGCTCAAGCGCCTTCATGGCTGGGTCTCATGGCGATAGGCGGGAAAGGCCGTGGAGCAATGCGCGAGCGTGTCCGGGCAGGAGCGCAAGCGCTCCGCCCGAACGCCGCGGCAGCTGTCAGCGTTGCGCCTCGTCGATGGCGGCCAGCAGCTTGTCTATCCAGGCCGGATCCACCTTCTGCTTCATGATCTCGAGGATCGGCGCACGGGTGGCATCGACGAAGGTCTGCATCTCGGCCGGCGAAGGCTGATAGATCTCGGTGTCTGCCTTGCGGATGGTCGCCAGGTCCTGCGACTCCTTGGCCTTGATGATGCCGAGCATGGCGAAGGCTGCATCGTCCGCCGCTTTCTGAAAGACCGCGCGGTCCTCCTCTGAGAGGCCCTGGTAGAAGTCCTCGTTCATGGCGATGAGCGGCATGTTCAGCAGGTGATTGTCCAGGGTGTAGTACTTCTGGACCTCATGCAGGTTGGCCAGCAGCATGGTGTAGGGCGCGTTTTCCTGCCCGTCGACGACACCGGTCTGCAGGGCGTTGTAGAGCTCGGCCCAGGCGATCGGCGTGGCGGAGGCGCCCAACGCTTCGACCATCTCCACGTGAATGGGGATGTTCTGCACTCGGATCTTCATGCCCTGCATGTCCTCGGCGGTCCTGATTGGCCGCTCGTTGTTCGAGAAGTTGCGGAAGGCAGAGGGCAGGTAGCTCAGGATACGCAGGTTGCTTTTCTCGGCCACCGAGTCCGCAAGAGCCTTGCCGAAAGCACCGCTCATCACCTCTCGTCCCACAGCGGTAGAGGGAAAGGTATAGGGCATCTCCAGCACCTGGACGTTCGGATCGAAGCTGGAGAGATGGCCGGCGCTGATGCCACCGACGATATGCACCACGCCGCGGGAGGTCTGCTCCATCATGGACTCGAGATCGCCGAGCTGCTTGTTGGGAAAGACCTGAATCTCGTAGCGGCCGTCGGTGCCGGCGGAAACGGCCTGGGAGAAGACCTCCGTATAGGCCCAATAGGGATGATCGAGCAGGTCGCCCTCACCCTCCGAGTGGGCGAACTTGACCACCGTCTGGGCCGAGACAGCCTGAGCGCCAGCGAAGCAAAGAGCCGCGGCCGCCGCGGCGGCAATCGTCGCGGCCCGGACCCCATGGCCCGGCCAGCGGCCTTTACGGAATAGTGATTCTGACGTTCTCATTGTTCGTTCTCCCTGTTGTGTTTCACCAGTCTTCGTATTGCTTCTTCGCCAACTGGTCGGGCGAGAGCGCGCCTGGCAGGCTCTTCTCGACGCGCGGCTCGAGCTCCGTTGCGATGGAGATGTCGCCCGCCAGGTTTTCGTTCAGGTACTCGGCCAGCTGGTGGCGGTCGTGCAGCGCATGCTGGCGCGCGATCTGCTCGGCCAGCTCCGGTTCCCGCTGCTCGATAGCGAGAATGAGGTTCCGGTGATCGGACTGCGTTTCCTGGATCTTCTCGGCGATGCTGCGTCCGGGCGTCGAGGCATAAGAGTAGGGAATCGCCATCATGCGCTGGCCGCGCAGCAGCAGTTGCTCATAGGCCTCTGTCAGGTAGGCGTTACGGCCGGCCTTGGCGACGGCGACGTGAAAGACGGTATTGGCCGTGCCCAGCACCATGGGATGGGGATCCGTGTCCGCGGCCTGGTCGAAAACGGCCTGCGCCTGCTTGATGTTCTGCAGATCCTTTTCCGTGCGGCGCTTGGCAGCCAAGCTGCTGGCGGCACGTTGCAGAAGGTCCAGGGATTCCATGAAGCGTGGAAAGTCGCTGATGATCAGCGCCGTGACCCGGGCCCGGCGGTTGCGCCCGATGTCGACCAGCCCCTCCTTGGAAAGATGGATCAGCGCTTCGCGGATGGGCGTGCGGGAGACCTCGTAGCGCTGCGCCAAGCCCTCTTCGTCGATGTCCTCGCCCGGCTTCAAGGCGAGCGACAGGACGTCGTGCTTCAAGGCCTGATAGATATGGACCTTGCGCGGCTGTTGCTTTTGCTCCGGAGCTTTGTCCCCCACCCGGCGTGCCTTTCTTGTTTTGTACAATTTCAGTATACGATAAAAAATACCGATAATATACAGAAACTCGACCGTCAAGCATGGCGCATGATCTGCCTTGCCGGACGCCCACACGCGTTCGGCAAATGCCCCTCAGAGTATCGAAGGCGAGTTTCAACGAGCCCTGTCACCCTGAAAGGCGACTTACGTCCCGCGGCGCAAGCATGAAACGGTGACTTGGGCAGTCGTCGTGGCTACCCTGCCGCGCTAAGACGTGAAGACCTTCACAGCGTCAACGGCGGAAAGACCTGTCCATTTCCATGCGCAAACCGGGGAAGATTCTTTGGCGCGAAATTGAAGAGGTCTTGAGCGAGGACATCGCCAATGGCGTCTACAAGGCCGGCGACCGCTTGCCCAAGGAAGCCGAGCTGGCCGTTCGTTTCGGCGTTAACCGGCACACCATTCGCCAAGCGCTTGCCGCTCTGAGAGATCGCGGCGCGATCACCATCGAGCAGGGGCGAGGCATGTTCGTCAAAGTCCCCAAGCTCGCCTACCCGGTCAGCGAGCGCACCCGCTTCACCGAGAACATCGCGAAGCTGGACCTCAAGGTGCGGGGCAAGCTGCTACGCCAATGGGAGGAACAGGCCAGTCCGCAGATCGCAGAGGATTTGGCCATTGCCCCTGGCACGCTGTGCGTGGCGTTCGATGATCTGCGGGACATCGACGGTGAGGTCGTCACCTTGACCACACGCTATTTCCCCGCTGCGCGCTTTGCCGGCATCGCTGATGCCTTCGATCGCTTGGGCTCCGTTACGGCGGCACTTAAGGCTCTGGGTATAGACGACTACACACGGCGCTGGACGCGGGTTCACGCCCGTGGCGCGACCTTGGAGGAAGCGGCCGCGCTGCGACTACCAAGCGACTTCGCCGTCCTGGTGGTGGACACGGTCAATGTGGACAGCGACGGCGTTCCCATCGAGCGCGGCAGCAACCGGTCGCCCGGCGGTCGATTCGAGCTGGTCTTCGAAACATAAAAAAGAAGATCTATTGATCTAGATGCAATGAGCTTGTCATGAAAGCCGCCTAGCTTAGCCACGCGGTAGGGCGGAGCGCGGCTCCCTTCTCTCCTTGAGCGGAAGGGCTAGCAGCAGAGCACTCCTCCCCGGCCGCGCGGGCTTGGCCAGACGGAGGCATCAATGCGCATTTCCATCACTCGACGTACAGCGGTCGCTGCGCTGACGGCGCTCAGCCTGGGCGCGGCAGTCTCGCTGCCGGCAACCGCCGAGGCAGAACCGGTAGAGCTTATCGTTCAGTATTCCCAGCCGCAGATCTTCGACGGGGTTTTCGAAGCCTTGAAGCAGGAGTTCGAGGCGCAGAATCCGGACGTCACCGTGACGTTCCGCGGTGCCCAGAAGAACTACGGGGACAACGTTCAAGCGCTTCTGCGCGATGCTGTCGTCGGCGACATGCCGCACGTCAACTATCTCGGCCTGTCCTTTGTGCCCACCGTGGCCGACCGCAACCTGGCGGTCGATCTGGCGCCCCTGATGGAGCGGGACGGTGAAACCTTCGAAGAGAACGGCTGGTCCGACTCCTTGCAGAGCGTGGGCCGCTTCGAGGGCCGCCAACTCGCGCTGCCTTTCGCGATTTCCATGTCGCTGACCTACTACAACGCCGATCTGGTGCGTCAGGTTGGAGGCGACCCCGACAACATGCCGACCGACTGGGACGGCATCATTGAGCTCGCCGGCAAGATCGACGCTCTGGGGCCGGACTATGCAGGGATGTACCTGCCCTACGCAGCCAGCTGGTACGGTGCCTGGTACTTCCAGGGCGCTTTGTTCAGCAACGGCGGCGAGATGATGCAGCCCGGTGCAGGCAAGGTCGCGTTGACCGACGATCCGGCCTGGCAGACGGCGATGGGTCTCTACGACCGGATGAGCGAGGAGGGCGGCATGATGGCCGTGGGCGATCAGGCGCAACGGCAGCAGTTCATCGCCGGCCGGATGGGCTTCGTTATCGACTCCATCTCGCGACTGTTCAACTTCGAGCAATCCATCGGCGACCGCTTCGAGCTACGCACCAGCAATCATCCCATGGGCGTCGCAAGCGGCCGTCTTCCCACCGGCGGCAACGTGGCGATGATCACGACGGCGGCCGAGCAGGACCCGGCGGTGCTCGATGCGGCCTGGCGCTGGGTGAAGTTCTCGACCGGCCCCGTTGGCACGACGGAGGTCATCAAGCTGGTCGGCTATACACCGGTCAACACGCTGGCCTTGGAGGATCCGAAGCTGCTGAAGGGCTACTTCGATACGCGCCCCAACCACAAGACAGCGGTCGAGCAGATCTCCTTGGTGCGGGGCTGGTTTCAGTTCCCCGGCGAGAACAGCTTGAAGATCGACACCGTGATCGGTGAGCACCTCGAAAGCGTCGTTGATAACTCGCTGACGCCCGAGGAAGCCCTGGCCTCCTTGGAAGAAGAGATCAATCGCCTGCTTCCCTGACCGGCAACAGGCTACTTAGAGACGGGTCCGGCCGCTTCGTGCGGCTGGACCTCTTTGCGGGTTGTGTCATGGCACATATCAAGATCCTCAACCTCGAAAAGTCCTTCGGTGACACGCGGGTCCTGCGCGGTATCGACCTGTCGATCGCGCCTGGCGAGTTCGTCGCGATCCTCGGGCCGTCCGGCTGTGGAAAGTCGACCCTCCTGCGTATCGTCGCCGGCTTGGAAACCCACGACGACGGGCATGTCCTGATGGACGGGCAGGTCGTCGACGCCATGGCCCCCAAGCAACGGGACGTAGCCGTCGTGTTCCAGTCCTACGCACTTTATCCCCACATGACGGTGGCGCAGAACCTATCTCTGCCGCTGGTCATGCGCGACCTGACCCGCATCGAGCGCCTGCCTTTCGTCCGCCATGTCAGCGGCCGGGTGAAACATGTTCGCAGGGCGATACGGGAGTCGGTGGAGCGAGCTGCGGCCCAGGTGGAGATCGCGTCTCTGCTCGACCGCAAGCCGCGGCAGCTCTCCGGCGGTCAACGCCAAAGGGTAGCGCTCGCCCGGGCGCTCATCCGCCAACCTAAGCTCTTCCTGCTTGACGAGCCGCTGTCCAATCTCGACGCGACGCTGCGCGCCAGTACGCGAGCAGAGATCGTCCAGCTGCAAAGAAAGCTCGGTACCACGGCGATCTACGTGACCCACGATCAAACGGAAGCCATGACCATGGCCGACCGCATCGCCATCATGATCGAGGGACAGATCGTCCAGATCGGCACGGCGCGGGAGATCTATCATCGGCCAAGCGACGTGCGCGCCGCGCTGTTCATTGGCTCACCAAAGATGAACCTGTTCGAGGGCGTGGTAGAGCGAGGCTGCGTCCGGCTGACGGCGACGGGCAGCATTATTGCCCGCACCGCCAACGCGCACGATGGACCGGTCCGAATCGGCATACGCCCCGAGCACATCGCACTTGCGGCCGGCAGCGATGAGGGTGTTCCCGGAGCTACCGTGGACGCGCTTCCGGTGGTCGTGACCCATCAGGAGTTTCTGGGCTCCGAAGCGCTGACCCACGTCTCGCTCACCGGGGCCCAAGCCGGCACCGGGGCGGTGGTCCGCGTGGACAGCGAGGCCATCGACCGCCTGGACATCGGGCAGCAAGCCGCCGTCTGCTTTCACCCGGACAAGCTGCATGTCTTCGGCGACGATGGTAAGCGGCTTGCGCTCGTGCCCTCTCAGGAGCCGTCGGAGCCGGGCGAAGCCATACCACTGAACCTTCAGGCCAGCGATGACAGCGCTACACAGCTCGCCGGCGTCTGACATGCAATTACGTCCCCGCGCCTTTGCGGCAGGCGGGCCCAAGGCGCCTCCACACCTGTCGAATGCGCTGATGGGCTTGGGCTTTGTGATCCCGTTCGTCATTGCCTTCAGCGTCTTCGTACTCGCGCCGACAGCGATCGTCGTCGTGATGTCTTTCACCGACTGGAAGCTCGGCGAAGCAACCGTATCCTTCGCAGGCCTCGCCAACTACCAGCAACTGGTGAGCGACCGCGTGCCGCGCATCTCGGCGACCAATACGATCCTCTACGCTCTGATGGTGACTCCGATCTCGATCATGCTTGGGCTTTGGCTCGCCGTATTGGTCGAGAGCTCGCGCCTGGGCCGCGCCTTCTTCCGCTCGGCCTGTTTCTTGCCCGTGGTCTCGACCACCGTCGCCATGGCGATCGTCTGGGAGTTTCTGCTTCACCCGACCCTGGGGCCGGTCAACTCTGCGCTCTTGCTGGCCGGCCTGCCGGCGCAGCGCTTCTTGAGCGACGCGGCTCTGGTTCTGCCCACGCTCGCCGGTATCGCGATCTGGGAGAACGCGGGCTACACCATGGTGCTGTTCATGGCCGGCTTGAAGTCGATCTCCTCCGAACTCTACGACGCGGCCGCGGTGGACGGCGCCGACCGGCCGTGGGAGCGTTTCTGGACCGTCACCCTTCCCCTGCTCGGGCCAACGCTGGTGTTCGTGGTGATCATCATGCTCCTGCGATCGTTCCGGGTTTTCGAAACCGTAGCAGCCCTGACAGGCGGCGGCCCACGGCGTGCCTCGGAAGTCCTACTCTTCACCATCTATCAGGAGGGCTTCCTGTTCTTCCAGGTCGGTTACGCCTCGGCGATCACGGTCGTCTTCGTCCTGTTCCTGCTGGTCCTGACGCTGGTCAGCTACCGCCTGATGGACCGCTCGGTGCACTATCAATGACGAGGGTCATCAGCAGCACCGCGACCAAGGCACACGCAAAACGCAGAACACAGCGCTTTGCTGCCGGCCGCCTGATCGTCCTGTCGCTGGCGGCCGGCATTCTGCTGCTGCCCTACATCTACATGCTCGGCTTTTCGCTGAAACCCGCCGACGAGATCTTCGCCGGTGGCTTGAGCCCGATCCCCGAGCAGTTCGCTGGACTGTCGAACTACATCGGGGCGCTCGATCGGGAGCCGCTGCTGCGCTACCTGCTCAACGGCGTAATCGTCTGTGCAGGCATCCTGTTCTTCCAACTCGTCTTCGCGGTGCCCTGTGCCTATGCACTGGCAAAGTTCCGCTTTCCAGGCCGTGGCGCGATGCTCGGCCTCGTGTTGTTCGGCCTCTTGATTCCGATCCAGGCTACCTCGCTACCCATCTTCATCGGCCTGGCTCAAACGGGCCTGACGGACAGCTATACGGCGCTCATCGTCCCCTTCATCTCCTCCGTCTTCGCCGTGTTCCTATTCTATCAGTTCTTCCGCACCATTCCGGACGAACTTCTGGATGCCGCACGGCTCGACGGCTGCAGCGAGGTGAGCATCATGGTCCGCATTGTGCTGCCACTCACCATTCCGGCGGCGACCGCCTTTGGCATCTTCTCCGTGGTCTCCCACTGGAACGATCTGTTCTGGCCGCTGATCGTGCTGCGCTCGCCGGAGCTGAGCACGCCGCCGCTCGGCATCCTCGCTTTCCGTTCCGAAGAAGCGGGCGACAGCTACGGCGAGCTGATGGCCGGCACGGTCATCATCACAGCACCCCTTGTTGTCGCCTTTCTTGCAGCACAGCGGCGCTTCATAGAGGGGATCAGCCTCGGCGCCCTGAAGGGATGACGTTGGAGACAAGACCGGAAATGACAGGGACGATGCCAAACAAACCGCTCAAGCTCTTGCAGCTCACCGATTGCCATATCGTACCCGAGGGCAAGCGCCTTTTCACGCTGGACCCGGCGGAACGGCTGCGCCAGGCGGTTGCGGACATCAATCGCAACCACGCCGATGCAGCGCTCTGCGTGCTCTCCGGCGATCTGACGGACGCCGCGGCGCCTGAGGCCTACCGGATTCTCAGACAGATCCTTTCGGAGCTTCACGTCCCCCATCGCCTGATGCCGGGCAATCATGACGACCGGAGCGCGCTGAGGGCCGCCTTTCCAGACATCGAGGCTGATGAAAACGGCTTCCTGCAATCACGGCTGGACACGCCCGCCGGCGTGCTTCTGTTTCTCGACACGGTGGAAGCCGGCATCCATTCCGGCGTCTACTGCAGGCAACGCTGCCGCTGGCTGGAGCGCGCCTTGACCGAAGCCAAGGACGAGCCCGTCTATCTCTTTCTCCATCACCCGCCGATGGAGATCGGCATGCCACGCCTGGACCAATACCGGATCCTGCAAAGCGAAGGCCTTGCCGACGTCGTCGGCCGTTTCCCCAACATTCGCCATCTCTTCTTCGGCCATGTTCACCGGCCGATCGCTGGAAGCTGGCGCGGGATCCCCCTCTCAAGCGTGCCTGGCACCAACCATCAGAACAGCCTGGACCTGAGCGAAGGGCGCGCAAACGTGGTCAGCCTGGAGCCACCTGCTTACGGAGTCATCCTGATTGGCCCAGACAGCACCATCGTACATCAGCAGAGCTTTCTCAGCGATGCCGAGCGCTTTCACTACGACGCGCAGGCCGGGGCGGGTTCGGAGCAAACAGTGCAGTGAGCTCCATAGGCCTGCCGTCTTTGCGCCGCTCGCGGCAGGCGGCCATCGGTATGCACGCGCCGCTATCACGCCACTTTTCCGATCAGCCAATCATCTTTTAGAGCGTTCCTCGGTTAGATGGAACCATTCTGACGGAGCGCCTTTGCGACAAGATCAAGCCTGGGCGCGAAGAGCGTATCCCGAGATATGGTCGAGCGGCCAGGCGCAGAGATTGGCGCAAAGGCGCCCGCCAGGCCGAAGCAGAATTGTTTCCATCTAACCGAGGAACGCTCTAGGTTTATTTTCATAAACATTTGAAAAATCTGTAGAGAAACACATCGAGCATTAGAAAAAACATTAATTTTTCCGGCAACACCTCAAGTGCTCTGAAAACCACCGTTTCCTGCAGTACGTCCTCTTAATCGTCAACGTAATAGCCGCCGCATCCAGATCAACTTTGTAAGCCGTTCTTACCCGGGCCGTCGTCAGCCAACACAGCCACCAGATCTCGCGCCGTTCCCAAGTGAAGCGCCAAGTCGTCGGCCGCAATACCGAAATGCGTTTTCAATTCGCTCATCCGTTCCTCCAACCGCATCAGGGCCAAGCCAAGCCGTTCGATTTCATCGTCTGACAGTTTACCGCTCTCAACTCTGCGGATGGCCTGACGCTCCACAAGTTGCCGCACCGTTTCGACCACGGCCAGGACGAGCCTCACAAGATCGTCCTCCGCGCCTTCTTCGGCTTTTGTCTCAAGGCCTTCGGGCCGCGGCAAGAAATCGGCCCGATGAGGCACTTCCTTGGCATCCGACCCGCTTCCGTCGTCGAGCAAGACCTTTCTTGTCATATCGCCGCCAATGCCCGCCCGGTCGATCATGCCTGCTCCTCTTTTCCGATGCCGGTCACGAAAGAGTATGGAGCCCACGGACCGGTGCAGCGCACCACAACTTCACCATGGCGCAATGCCAAGGCCTCGGCCGTATCGACAAATTCGCGCACTCCCTCACTCGCAATCAGAAAGGATGCTTTGAACAGCAATGGCAACTCATGCCCACGATCCCAGGTGGCCTCCGCAGACAACGTCTTCAGTCGGCTAAGAATTGACATGGCGACCGCCTCGCGCCGTTCACAAAGAGGCGGACTTTGCCGGCGATCTGCCATTCGCGACCGCAGATACGCCGTCCCTGACGACCGGTCGTCGTCTCTCTCGTACGGATGGCGGCGAATTGGCGCGGCGACCACCGGTAGACTCGTGAGCACCCGAACGGCGATCTCGACCATACCGCTCATGCGCCGGAGCGCGCGGCACAATGCCACCTGGCGTCTCTCCAGGACAGTGGTAAGTCGCCCGCGATGCGCCGTCGTGCCAAAACGCATCGGCAACACCGCATGCAGCTCCATCAACGCGTCAAGAACCTGGTCATGGCGGCAGACGTTTTCAGCGGTTGGCGCCATATCCGACTGAGCAACATCGCTGACGGCGGCAGCGAGACCGCCCACCGGAAGTGCCGCCACATTCGACCGGTGGTGACCGCGGGGGATGGTCGTGCGGATCTCGCTACCATCTATGATTCCATAGACGTAGAGCATCGCTATGCCGGTCCTTCCACGCCCGTGGACAGCGGTTCTTGCACCGTCTTGCGCATGCGCTGGACGGCGTCGACCGAGCCCACCAGGACCTTAACGCCGACATAAATGAGATCGACACCAGCCAACGAAATCGTCGCCTCTCCCCAGATCACCACCCCCTTGTTGAGGGCTCGGTCCAGGAGATCGGAGATTGCCAGTTCCTGCCGATCGAAAGAGTCAAGCGGCATGCTCGTCGTCGCCCAGTTGGTATTCCGCAAAACTATAAGGAGGCCAAGGACCGGTGATCTCGTGATCAAACCCGCATTCCGAGTAAGCGCCACGCAGGTCTTCGACCAGTTCAAAGAACGCCCGCTTCCGCCCCCGGCTAACCAAACATGCGCCGTTGAAAACCATCTGGCCTTCGCGCCCATGCTCCTCGGCCCGATGAAGCCTGCCGAAGGCGAACGAGCGCACGACACTCTCCAGTTGCTCGCCCGTATGCTTCAGGCACTGTATGATTGCCCGCTCGATCGCCTCTTCGACGAGCCGCTCGTAGCGACGTAGCAGAAAGAATGCCCTACCCTCCCCCGCAGCATCGATCTCGGCTTTGAGCGCGACAATCTCCGGGGTCTCGTCAGCCAGCAACCGGGCGAGTCGATCACGGGCGCAGTATATCTTGAGGCCCCACTCGACAGCGTCGTAAATCTGTTCCATCACCTCGCGCAGCGCGTCATGGTTCCGTGCCAGCGCATCCAGCACGCCCTGATCATCGTTGAACATGACACCGAGGCGGAACGGCAGCACCGACTCCTTGTCGGATAGCCCCTGCAGAACCCGGTGGTGCTGCAGGATTAGGCTCTCAGCATTACCACGGTTCTCCAAGAGCGCGCTGAGCGATGCACCATGGCGCAACGTCAGGTCGCTAACGACTGCCGTGAAGTGGCCAAAAGACAAGAAGCGGGGCGGCGCGAAGGTCGCGCCGGACAGGACGATTGGCCCCTCGACACACCCGACATCGGGAACAGTCTTTACGACCCCGTAAACATATACGACGGAATGTTGTGCCGACATGATGGTGTCCCTATCCATCGCCGACGGCAAATGCCGACTCAGTCCGGTTCACCGCGATTAAGACGGGTCCGCGGGCATCGACATATGAGGAGAGTGTCGTGAACGCATCGTTCAGTTCGGCAATACGGCCTCCAACGTCAACAGCGCCCGAGGTATCGGGATGCACCAGCTTGGTGAGCCGTCGATAGGCCGCTTGCACTGTCTTCGCGTCTTGAATGACATCCAGTTCCAGCAGCCGCCGGGCTCGGGCAATTCTATCGGCATCGAGGAACGACAACTCGACAGCAGCGAAGCTGTACGACGGCAAGGGGCCGATGCACCGGAACGTCAACTTGCCGCCATAGGACGCATCGAGTGTTTCGAGGCAATCATCAAGCGCGGCGGTCTTCTGGTCATCGATCAGCAGTGCGATGTTCAAGACCATTCGGTCGTCCATAAGCGCATTGGTGACGGCGTCCTCTGCTGTCTTCCGCAGAGCTTCCGCGATAGCGTCACTCACTTCCTCACGGCGCCGGTCGAAAAACTGTTTGGCGAGCACACCAAGCCGCGCCACAGCGACGGGATCGGGCGCACCAGCGCCCGCCGTCAACTGCTGCTTTAGTTCGACGATCTTAGGGGTGGCGGCGATCCCGGCGAAAACGGGCTCCGGATCCCAAGTTACCAGAATCTCGAACTGGCTTCTTCCTTTCATCCGTTGGAATGCATCGGCGAACGCTGCGGCACCATTTGCGAGGCAGCGCACGACGCTTCCTTGATCAGGGGCCAAGGTGCCAAACTTGACCGGAAGGACCGGCGTCCATGCCATGACACGCTCGATGACTTGCTGGTGCGCCAGCAGCATCCGGGCCAGCTCCTGGCGATCGCCGGTGACAGGCGAAGAAGTAGCCGCGTTCTTTACGACGGCAGCGAAGTGTCTGCCCTTGATCAGATAGACCTCACCGTCAAGCCAATCGGGAAGCCGCTCCCCTTCGGGATTCGGCAAGATCGCATAGAGATAGCGCGCTGTGTCGGGATTGCTGCTCGACATGACGCTTACCTCCGCTCCTGTTCGGACGATTGCGCCAGCAGCGTCTCAAGACGGGCAACCCGATCCTGCAGAGCGGCATTCTGCTCGTCGGACTTTGCTGTCGACGTAGCCAAAAACGGATCATTCTGCCACCAGTCGATGCCCATCTCCATCGCCTTGTCGACCGACGCGATCAGCAAACGCAGGCGAATGTTGAGGAGTTCCACACCGACCAGTGAAATCGTCACATCGCCAGCGATGACCACGCCCTTATCGAGGACCCGATCGAGGACATCGGCCAACCCGACGGACTGGATCGAATGCTCCATGCTCCCGTTATTCATTCTCTCCTCCTTACCTTGGCCCGGCGCTCAACGATCAAGACCGGCGGCCCGCTCAACCAGAGCAGCCGTCTTGTCCCGCAGCTGTGACACCTCCTGACACAAGCGGCAGTTCGCATTGTCGGGGTCATAGGCCGTGCAGCTGAGCAGCTTACCGACGGTGCGTCGCAGTTCGCTCGCCAATGGTGCCTTGGCCGCCGGACTTTGAGCCTGGTTGATGGAGGCCGTGATCTCCTCGATCTCGCGTTCTGTAGGACCGAACAGATCGATAGGACAGTCGATCCCGGCTCTCCCCGAAGCGCCTCGCCTCACGTCGACTCTCCCACCTGATCACGGAAATAGCGTCGACCGCGGCGATAATCGATAATGTCGCCCGTCCTATCCAAGCCCACGACATACTCGGCCAACACATCCGTGGACGGCGGGATCCGACTCAGCTCGACCACCGTGATCGTCATTCGCCAGCCATCTTCCACGCGACCGAATTCGGAGACACTGTCGATCGGGTAACCTGTTAACTCCTTTAGTTGTCCTTTGCCCTTCTCGATCAAATCGACCGGTCGCAGCCGAGGCATGGCAGGCGCCTTGCTCTCTGGTGTCGCCCTCTCTTCCGTTCCGCCTGCCGGACTGGCGGCCGCCTCGGGCGTCTTCGCCTGACTTGGAGCCACCCCCGGCTTAACAGCTTCACGCGGCCCGGCAGGCGAATTCGGCTTAGACATCGGCCCTGACCTCTCTTGCCGCTTTCAGGCGCTGCAAAAGCACCTCTTCCTGCGCTTCGAAATCAGCGAGCTCGATCTCGCCAAGATCGAGCTGCAACTCCAACTCCGCCAAGTCGCCACGTATTTTGTCTTCGTCATAGAGTTCGGCTCTGGCCTGGTCGTCGATCATTCGGGCCAACCACAGCACCCCTCGAAGCGGCCCCAACACCGGTGCGGTAAGAACTCGCCCGAGCATGTTCAAACCCTCTCCTCGGCGTTCCAATCGACGACGATATTGATGAAGTTGTAGGGCGGCACAGGACCGACATACTTGAACATCAGCCGGTCACGGAATTTCTCGTCCAGCGCCTGCACCGCAGCGTCGACGTCCGGCTCCTTCGCCGCATCGACCAGCAACGCCGCGTTCAGCACCATGCGGTCGCTCGTGATCTTGTTGGTGCGTGTCTTGTACACATGAGGCCGAATGCAGGAGAGGATGGCCTCCTCTTCGCGCACACGCTTCTGGCTCAGCGCCTTTTCCACCGCCTCACCAAGCCGAATCCGCTCATAATAGGTCTCGGCCAACGAACGCCCCTCAAGCGCATCGCGCATTTTTCGGATGGCTTCGTTTTCATGCACCACCTCTTCGACGGCGACACCTTCGTACCAGAATGCTTTCAAACCGAGCTCGACACGGCCCTCCATGCCACCGAGAAGCTGCGTGAATTCGTCGTAGCGCGGCGCCAGGAGCTTCGTTCTGATTGCCTCGGGGTTCGGCGAGATGGTGCCGAAACGAACAGGCAGGAGATCGAACTCCTCCATCACCTCGTCAAGCACCAGCATGTGCGCCATCAAATTGCGCCGGCTGTTGTCATATTCGATCACGGGAGAGTCGCTGACCACGGCCGCCAATCTTCTGTGATTGATGGTATGAACCAGGTCGCCACGTTCGCCGATGCCGCGCACACGGAACTCGCGCGGCTCCGGGCACTCGATAATCGCATAGAGGTACTTGCCTTCGGCCACCTCCGGCTCCATTAGGGCGCCATCCTCTTCCCGGCCCGGACTTCAAGCACACCGTTGCCGTAGCTCATTCCGAGACTGTCTTCAGCGACCGGCGCCGACAGCCACAACTCTTTGGCATACTGACGTTCACCGATGGTCTTGATTGTCAGCCTCTCACCGTCCACCCGGACCAGGATCTCATCCTCGAAGACGCCCGGAAGCTCGGCCCTGACGATGATCTCGTCGCCTTCATCCAGTACATCGACCAACGGCTCATGGACATCGCCGACGATAAAGCCGTCCTCACGCGGATGCAGATTGCCGAAGGCCTCGATGCGTGGCTCTCCACCGGCGATTCCGCTACGGATGCTGAGGCCGTAAACCCCGCGCGCCTGGTCACCCAACCCCCAGACACGAAATTCGCCGCGGCGTTCGATATGAGCCTCTCCCGCGTCGACCAGCTTGCGGAGCAGATCAGCGAAGTTGCCAAGCCGCCGAAACAACACTCCGAAGTCGAGCGCGACGTCATTCAAATTGCCGCCACTCTCCGTCGTGCCCTCTCCGTTCCGTTCATTGGTCATGGCTGATCCTGGCTTTAGCGACAGACACAAGAAATCACATTGCTAACCGTCTAATAGTCGATCGAGATGTCCCGCCTCTCTTTCACATAAGGCGCGACCGCATCTGCCAGTGCGGGCTTCCGCCGCTTGACGGTTGGCGGAAGCTCTTTGGACCGCGTGGACCGGTCCTCGAGCAACAGCGAGCCCATGGCATCGATTTGTCGATAAACCTCATCCAACCTTTTCTCGATCGCTGCCTTTCGCTGCTCCCATATGCCGAGCTCTCGCTCCAGCCTCGCCCGCTCGTTCTCCAGACGAACAAACCGAGTGACCTGCTGGTGCCGCTCGCGTGGCAGTTCCGCTCGGACGAGAGTCTGCATGGTCACCAGTTCGCCAATGCTTCTGGCGCCGCTCTTTCGCCGATCACCCATGCCCACCCTCTGTTTGAATGGCAGCGATCTTATCTTGGGTCTTCTGCTGCCCTCCAGACTTGGCGGTCGAAGAGCGTGCGGTAAGCGCAGGGCAGTGATGCTCGACCAGGCTCAGCAGCATTTTCTGTTGCTGCGCACGCATGTTTGAAGACTTTCCGGCGAACGCAGATTTAGAGCCCAGGACGTCGAGACAAACCTGAACGAAATAGGCATCTTCGATAGATGGTTTCAGCTTCTGTTGAGCCGCGACCCGAGAGATCATGATGCTGGTTCGCAAGGTTGGCACCTGATCGTATTCACCCGTGTCACGGAACTCGCGCACCAGGTCAACGATCGGCTCGACCTCACCGCGACGCAGGCCGGACCGGGCCGTAGCGACGGCGATTTCCAGTTCACGGTCGGCACGATCGACATCTATCGTTACGATACGATCGCCCAACGCATCCTGGGCTTCATGCACCCCGGCGTATTCCTGCGGATTGCTGGTAAAGATCACCCGGAAGTCGGGATGCACTTTGATGTAGGGCTCTTCCTGATTCTGGGCCGGCAGCACCAGCAGCCCTTCCTCAAGCACACTGAGCAGGACGTTGTTTGCCTCAGCGCGCGAACGGGTGAACTCGTCATAGATCAGCGTAAAGCCTTCGCGGCAGGCTGTGGTTAGGCGATGGTCCGCCCAACGCTTGTCAGCACTCTCCTCAACTTTCGTCACCGTATGTATGAACTTGTCGACGACCCGGCGATAGTTGTAGCCATGCTGTGTACCCACCAGGTTCGAGGTCACCATTTCCTCGTCACCGGTAATCATCACCGTCGGCCGGTTGAGTTGCGCGGCTGTGTGCAGGGCGAGCGTGGTCTTGCCCGTTCCGGCCGGCCCGCGGAAATGCACCGAGAAGCCGGCATTCAGATAGGCCAGCGCGCGATTGGCGATTGATTTGACGCTGTCAGTCTGCACGAAGTCGCCACGTGCTCGCGGCGTTAACGTCGTGACTCCATCCGGGTACTCAGCGGCAACCGCTGTCGGCATTCTAGTCACCCATTCCTTGGACACATCATTGGCACCCTAGGCACCAAGCCACCCGCAGGCTTCGGCCTGCACGGTCATCCTGCCGTCTGATCGCCATCGGGTTTCGGCGACGTATCCGCGGATTTCGGCACTGCACTTCCGGGTTTCGCTGCCGCACCTGTTGGCTTCGACGTGGCAATCGCAGGCTTAGATGCAGCGCCTGCGGGCTTCGCCGCTTTTGGCTTCAATGGTGCCTTGGCGCGCAAAACCGCAGCTTTCGAAGAGCTTTTGTCGGCCCAGTGCTTACGCTGCTTACGAGCGTGCTGTTGCCAGATGCGATTTGCGCGAGAACGGTCCTCTCTCAACGCGCCGACGAGATCCTCGGCTTCGGCGAGCGTCACCTCGACCCTTGCACGAAGATCGGCCAAATAGTCTGCTCGGTTGGCCGCTTCGCGCGCGCTCATCGTTTCCCGGTCACTTGCATAGCCGTCCATCAACTCATCCACAAACGACCGCAGACCGGATGCGAATTCCGCCAGCTCGCCCCTCAGTCGCTCGCCACTGCTCCGCCGCTCCGCCGCAAATCCATCGATCAGATCGTCGGCCCGGCCACGGATAATCGCCGCCTGGCTGAAGATCCCCTTCAAATCGGAATCGACCCGCCTTGCGTGCTCGGCCATAACCTCGGCCAAACCCTCGTACACTGCAGAGAGCCGCGCTTCCTGAGCCGCTTCGAGCTTCTCCGTCAGTTGTGTCATGTTGCTCGCTAGACTCATGTTGTTGCGCCCCTTCAGTATTGCAGGCTATTGCATCGACAGCAGGGGCCACGCCCTTACGGGCCCGCCCCCTGCGCATCGCGGTTCACTAAGCGGCTTGAGCCCCGGCTGTCAGACCGACTGCTTCGGCATACTTCAGGTATGTGTCCACGCCGGCAACGACGACCCGGGCCTCAACCGCCAGCAGCTCAATGCCGACCAGCGAGACGCGCGCCCACGCATCGACGATAACCCCCTTGTCGAGGATGCGATCGACCACCTCGGCGAGGCTGCTCGATGCGTTCACTTTTTCAATGGCCATACTTATCTTCTCCCTCACTGTAAGACGGCTCTGAAGTGCTTTAAGAGCACGCGCATCCTTACAGACGCGCGCCAGAGGTTCATCCGGGGAGATTCCGCAATCCATAAGGAAGATCGGACACTGGGTACGGGATAACCCGCATCTGGTGCGGGTTATCCCGTGTATCTCCAACCAGCATCAATGCAGCAGCAATTCGATGCTCAGCATCGCAAGATCGACAGAATGCGAGCGAGCATTCCTCTATGGCCTATACGGCGTATGTAGACTTCAGAAGCTCGTCTGCCGGTCGTGGATCGGCTGGCGTGGTGCACACCGGATTCGTCGGCGTCACCGCAAAGCGAGATAGCGGGCAAGGCTTAGTGGAGCAATTCAGTGGAGACGACTGCACCATCGGGCAACGCGAGACGGTCAGCAGCACTTCGTGCGCTGATCGGCAGCCAAGCTTGGACACGACATTCTGACGATTGCGCTCGACCGCCTTGACGCTCTTGTTGAGCGTGTTGGCAATGATCTTGTTTGGCTGCCCCTGCAGCATCAGGTTCAAAACCTGCCGCTCCGGTTCGGACAGCGTGGCGATCTTCTCCCGCACGGCGCGGCACTCATCACTCTTCTGAATGCGCATCCGGTCCTCGAAACAGAGGCGCTCGATGAAGCCCAAGAATTCGTTGTCGTCCAGCGGCTTCTCGAAAACAGCTGCAGCGCCAGCCTGCATGGCGGCCACCGTCAAGCGGACATCAGCGTAGGCGCTTATGATCACGACCGGTATCGACGAGTGGGCACGAAGCGACTTCAGTACCTCCAGGCCGGAAAGCGCCGGAAGACGATAGTCGATGACCGCGCAGCCGGGGCGCTTCAAGTCTTCAAGTGCCATGAAGCCCTCCGGGGACGCCCACTCCTCGTGCAAAAGGCCAATCGAGTTGATGATCTCCGCCAAGGAACGACGGAAGCCGGCATCATCGTCGATCAGATAGACATGCCCAACCATCGGGTCACTCGTTTGGGAGCGCGATGCGGAAGCAACTTCCGCGCCGGGCCATCATGGTCTCGTATGACAGGATACCGCCGTGCCATTCGACGACATCTCGGCAAATGGCCAAACCCAGACCGGAGCCTCCGGCCCGGTCCGAAACAAACGGCTCGAACATCTGACTCTTGATCGCATCGGCCACACCCGGCCCATTGTCGATCACGTCTATCACCACCTGGTCAACGGTCGTCCGTTTCGTCCGCAACGTCAGCTTCGGCCTCTCGATGGATGCAGACTGCGCCGCCTCGACGCCATTGATCAGAAGGTTGTAGAGCGCGATATGCAGCAACTCCGGGACGGCCTGCACGTTGAGCATACGGTCACGGCATTCCATACGGATCCGGACCGTCTCCTTTCCATACCTACGCCTGAACCGGCATATCGCTTCCCGCAGCAAGTCATGAACGTTCACCGTTTCGCGATGGCCGTGCAAACCGCCGGCCAAGACCCGAAGGTTCTTGATCACGTCGGCTGCGCGCCTCGTTTCCAGCTTGATGGACTCGATCTGCGCAGCCAGCTCGCTTGGGCGGATAACGGGATCGTTGATCCGTCGACCCAGCAATGACGCCAAGTTGGCGATCGTACCTAGCGGGTGATTGATCTCATGCGCCACATAGGCTGCGACGCTGCGCAATGCCAAGCGATGGGCAAGATGATCCTCGTCTTCCGGCCGCTGTGCACCCCAGGTTACATCGTCGATGGACCGCAGGCGGCTTCGGCCAACGACTGCTTCGGAATGACGTGAAGCTTCCATCCGCGCCATTATGGGACACCTGGATCCGGATAACTGAAGCGGTTTCTAATTGTTGGCTTCGTCACTCGGGTGCGGCCAAACGGGGAGCTACGTCGCTCGATTGCGTCTCGGCTCATGTTCGGCAAACACCGGGGGCAACTCGGTTCACGGCACAATGCCGCTTTCAGCTCTCGCCACTTTGTCCAGACCGAGGAAAGGCAGCAGATCCCCAGTGACGGCCGCCATGCTGTATCGCGCAAGGTGAAGATCAACGATAGCATTCATCCACTGCAGCTCCGCCGTAAACAGCTCACCCTGAAGATCCAGCATGTCCATGAAGCTCGTGCGTCCCAGCACGAACTGCTCCTCATAAGCCTGTCTGGCGGAAAGGTTGGCGGCAACGGTCAAGCCAAAGGCACGCTCACGCTCCTCGCGCGCCGCGAGATCAGCCAGACTGGATGTCACCAGCCGTTCGATGGTCAACCGACGAGCGTCCTCGCGATAGCGAGCCTGCTGCAACTGCGCCGCCGCCCGCTCTCGGCGTCCCTGTTCGGCGCCGCCCGAGTATAGCTTGTAGCGCACGACGATACGGGCTCCAACATCGTAGCGCAGCTCGCCGAAGGACGTGACGTCGAACTGACGCCCGTTAAGCTCGAGGCTGACGCTTGGATAGGCAGCGCGGCGTTCCGCCGTCAATTCATCGCGGGCGGCTTCGACCAGCATTCGGGCCGCTTCGACAGAGGCGTTCTGCGCCAAAGCCAGTTCTATGGCACGGGCCTCATCGAGTAAGATCGGGGGCAGCGGCAACGGCAACGGTAGGACTTCTGCGGGCAACCCGAACATCTCCACGTAGGCGGCCTGCGACCGCTTGAGCTCGCTGGCTGCCAGGATCAACTGCGCCTGGGCCTCGTTGGAGCGGCTCGTCGCGCGGAGAACGTCGCTCTGAGACCCCGCCCTCATCTCGACACGTTCAACGACATACCCGGTCAGCCGCTGATGTTCCTCGAGGTTCTCGGTTGCAAGCTCAACCGCCAACCGATAGCGCAGGACATCGAAGTAAGTCGCCAGCGCCCGCAGCGCGACATCGTTCAAGGTCTCGGCGGCGGCCGCTTGAGCGGCCTCGGTTCGAGCCGTGACAGCCGAAACCCGATGGTAGCTGCTGCCCGCATCGAAGATCAGCTGGCTGACGGAAACCACTGCATCCTGGCGCAGCACGGTCTGATTCGGAATGCGTTCCTCTTCGCCGCCAACCGACGTCCGATTGGTCAGCGAGCCGATTGAATCGAAGCCGGCTTCGATCTGCGGATAGCGCACCGACCTGGTTTCGCGCAGAGTACCCTGGTTTTCCCCGACCCGCGCCAAGGCTTCTCCGAAGTCCGGATGCCTCCGGGCTGCCTCGATGATAAGCGTCAGAAACCGCTGCGCCTCCGGACTCTCGGGGCCCGGAGCGACGGGAAACAGGTCGAACGACTTCGAAAGGCCCTGAGCTTGCGCGGTCGCGGCGAAGAGTATGCCGATGCAGATGCATGCGGAAAGAACGGTTCTCTGTACGGACAAATGTACCTCCCATGAAAATGGCGAGTTGAGCCGCGTCAGCTTCCGATCACCAGCGCCGCATGAGCTTCGATACTGGGATCCTGCGCCAACGCGCTTTCTGCCGCGGCAAAAACAAAGTCTTCTGTAGAAAGATTAGCTTCGCTGGCTGGCGCCAGCTCGACCCGCAAGCTTCCGTCGATCTGGTCTCCGGCTGCTGTGGTGAACTGTGCGTCGGCAAAGTCGATATGGAAAAAGCCCTGCGCTTCCAGTGCTGCGGACAAAGCGGCAAGATCGAGGTCGGCGGCTGTCAAGGCACGCGGCCCGCCACCGTCGTCCAGGCGGAAGGCTGAGAGATCGATCAGATCCTCGCCTACGAAAAAATCCGCGATCGTCACCTCGCGGGCGAAGCCGTCGGACGGCGCAACAATGAATTCATCCTTCCCCGCTCCGCCCTCGAGGACAACTGCGCTGTCCTCTGCGGCTGCGCCCCCGAATACGACCAGCAAATCGTCTCCGGCCCCGCCCTTCAGGGCATCATCGCCGCCCTGACTGACCAGCACATCGTCACCGTCATTACCGATCAGATTGTCGTCGCCATCGCCGCCGAACAGGCGGTCGTCGCCACTCCCGCCGACAAGGTGTTCGCTGCCGAATCCGCCACTCAAGACGTTGCCGCCATCGTCGGCAACCACGCCATCTTCAGTGAGTCGCAGGATGGCGTCGGCGAGGGCGACTTCCTCCGCTTGAATGAAGAACTCGGCGCTCCCGCTCAGCTCCGACACCCGCCAGATGGGAAGGTTGACGTTTTGTGATGCCCCGGCCGCATTTAGGATTGTCTCCAGGGCATCACGGTTGCTCCCCGGAACCAGAGAAACCCTTACCTGAGAACTCGCAAGATCGGTCATCGACAGGCTGTCGTAACCGTCGCCGCCAAGGAAGAACGACTCGTTGGTGGCGTCGTCGGGCGCAAAGGCATCCCGTGCTTCGCTGCCCTCGATGACGACTCCGGTCGGCGTACCGCTGTGCATCGTCGCCGGGTTTTCCGTGCCGACGATGAGATCGAGAGTCGCGGCGGCGGATGGGTTGCCGGCCGCGTCCAGACCGACGACGGACAGGAGGACGCCACCACTAAGCGATGGCGCAACTGCGCTAAGGTCGACTCGGGCGTGGAAGCGGCCGGCGGAATCCGTGCTGAATGCCAACATGATCGGATCGCCGCCGGCCCCCACCAACGTCACCTCGACCGAGGAGCTACCTGCAGCAGTGCCCGTTATTACGAAGGCTTCTGCTTCTTCGCCCGGAATGGTGCCGTCGACCTGGTCTAAAACCGGCTGATCAGGTGCTTGCGTATCCAACAGAACTTCGATGGAGGTGGAAACGGCTTCGCCGCCGCCCTCAGGATAGATCAGCTTGACGGACAGCTCCTTGGTGCCGTCCGTTCCGAGGCCGCCCGGCGGTATCGTTAGAACGATCTCGCCCGCGGCAACGTCGTCGGCCGAAATCACTTCGGTGACAGGTGGAGAAAGCGACGCTGCATCAAGCAGTAGCTCGACGCGGTCGCCTGCGATGGCTGTACTGGTGGCGAGCGAGATGGTGACAGGAACACCCGCCGCGGCTTCAGCGGCGTTGATGCCGTCGACGATGGCTTCTGAAACTGTCGGCGGTTCGATGAACCGGAGATCAAACGACGTCACGACCGAGATCGTGTCCGCGCTATAGACGGTCTCCCCACCCACGGCTCCGGAGTCGGAAAGGTCGACCACGGCGCCGCTGATGACATTGCCGCCGGAGTCATCCACCAAGCGAACCGCCAGGGCACCGGGCTCGCCAACTCTGAAGCCCTCGGACGGTGAGAAACGGATGCGGGCATCGGCGGCCAAGACAAAAGCGGCCCCCTCGGAAACTACCGGGAGGTCTTGCCACTGCGCGCCACCGTCGGTCGAGTACTGCCACACGCCCTGGCTGGCAGACGCCGCATTGGCAACGACCGCCACGCCGGCCAGATCGTTGGCGCTGCTGCCGCCGGTCGATGGAACACTGTCATGCCCGTCATCCAGCGCCGGGGCAAACAGCGTCTCCACCAGCACTCCCTCGGACGCCAAAGTGCCGTTCGAGGAACCGGCGAACGACTGCATCTCCGCGCCGTCGACTATATCCGGGGCGTCGTTGACCGGTGTGATCTCGATACGGAAGGTTTCCGGCGGCTCCTCCGCTATGCCGTCGTAGGACAGGCCGATTTCGACCTGCAGTTCACCGTTGAAGTCCTGCGGCGGCGTGACTTCGACCTTGTCCAAATCATCATAGTCGATGCTGTAGATGCCGTTATCTGGAACGATCGTCTCGCGTGTCTCTCCGTCCGAGCTGACGGTCACCCGCTCGACGACGACACCGGCCTGGAGAAAACGAAAGGTGACGCTCTCCACATCGGCCAGTTCGCCGTCCACGAACTTCAGCGCCGGGCTCAGCGCAAGCGAAAAGGCCTCGTCTTCCTGGCGAACCTCGAAGGAAATTGTCGTCTCGCCTGACGTCTCGATGAGTGTCGCCGGGTCGTCGGCAGCCTGTTCCACATCATCCTTCACGGTCTGATCGACAAGCGAGATGTCGAGGAACTGGTTTTCCGGGTCGGTCGCGTTCGTCTCGGCGCCTGCCCCGATCTGCTTCATCAGGTCCTGAAACTCCGACAAGGCATAGCGGGTGGCCAAGCGCGCGGCCTCGTCCAGGCCGGACTGGGAGGCCAGCTCACCGTTCGTCGCGGCGATCGCCTCCGCCAGCGCCGTCAGGTCCGCAGCATCAGAGGCGCCGAGGCCGCTCTTGTCGAATGCCTGATCGAGGATCGCTTCCACGGCAGCGATGTCCGACAGGTCGGTTGACGCGCCTTCTCCGATGGCGGTGGTGACGGCGGTCAGGGCCTTCTCGGCAGCCCCCTCGACCTGCGCGCCTTCCAGGACCGACTGCACCGACAAGATGGTGTTGAGCACGATCTCCGAGGTATCTTCCACCGCTGCCCCGGCGCCGTCCATGTCGGCCAGAGGATCGAAAGCGATCAGATCGGTACCGTCCGGCAACGTCAGATTGAAAGCCTCGAGAACCCGGCTCTCAGCTTCATCGATACTTATGCCATCCAATTCCGCGAGCTCAGCGACAAGGGTGGTCAAGGGTGTCACCACCGTCGCCCCGGCCGGAGCCTTGAAGATCGTGTCGTCCAACGGCACGTTAGTCAGGGTGTCGACACCGCCGATTGCAATGATCGTGCCCTCGGCTCCAGTCTCCGTCTGCAAGGTGTAGCGGCCTTCCGTATCCGTAAAGACCGGCTCGTCGCCGGGGTCCGGCAGGCCGTCGCCGTCCCGGTCCAGGAAGACCGCAGCCCCCTCGATATAGCCTTTGACGACCTGCCCACTCTGAGCTGTGAAGACGGGCTGGGCATCCCCCTCGCCGCCTCCGCCGCCACCGCACGCTGCCAACAGCGAAAGCAGGGAAATGCTCGACAGCGGGCCCAGCTTTTCAGCCTTTCGCCGACTCTTTAGCCGTGATGCGGCTTGCTTCATGACTGACCTCCACGATGCCCGCCTCGGCCGTCCCAAAAAGGCGGCGTCGGCGAGCATCCCCCCGTCTTGCGCTTCTCTCTCTTCCTCCGCTACTCGGGTAAGGCGGCGTTGAGGTCCTGGAGCCAGCTTCCAGCCGCGCTTTCGTCATGCACGAAGCTGAAGTCGTCGCCGACCAGGCGATCCTCGTTGACCATGTTCAGGTGAACATCGCCGGCCACGGTGCCGCCGCCCTCGACCGTGAAGGCGTCGAGATCGATGTGGGTCCCCAGCTTGGGGTCCATGCCGAAGGCAGCCTGGATATCCTCCAGCGTCAGTGCGCCGCCGCTCTCCTCCAGGTTGCCGACGTTCAGAACGTCGACACCGCGATGGTAGTCGGCGATCACAGCGCTGATATCCAGGCCGGACCCCGGCTCGGTCAGACCGACGATCAGTTCGTCGACCCCGCTGCCGAGCATCACGGTCACGTCGCCGTCTTCCTCTCCGGCCACATCCTTGGTGGCAAGCACGACCCGGTCGTCGCCGGCGCCGGCGACGATGACATCGTCGCCACCGTCCGTTGCGATCAGGTCGTTGCCGGAACCACCCAGCAAAGTGTCGTCCCCGCCACCGCCGAGAAGCGTGTCGTTGCCGGCACCACCGTCGAAGCGATAGCTCGCCGTCTCGCCGGAACCGATGATCACGTTGTCGGCGTTGTTGCCGGTGACGCTGGTGCTGATGTCCTTCAGATAGAGCGCGACGACATCCTGACCGCCGCCGCCGACCTGGCCCATCGTCAGTCCCGCGATGGTGACCCCGGCACCGCCGGTGATCGTCAAGCCTTCCTGGGTGATGGTGATGACGCCTTCGTCGGAGAGGTTGGCACCGCTGTCGATTGCCAAAGTATCTCCCTCCGAGGCGACGGCGATCGCATCCTCGAGAGTGTAGTAGCGCGCATTGGTACTGGTATTCAGCACCACGCGCCCGACCGTCGCCGCATCCTGGATCTCGACGAAGGTCTGAGGGTCGTTCGGGTCGAAGCCGGTGGCGGGGTTGTCGCCCAGGAAAGCGACGTTCTCCACCCCGTCGACATAGGTGACGGCGCCCGTCTCCCGGTGCGTCATCTCGATGCCGGTGACGCCGGTCTCGACCATGCCGTCGCCGTCGACATCGACGTCGAACGTGCCTTCCCGGAACCGGTAGTCGCCCAGGACGCCATCGAACAGCGCGTAGTCTTCGGTACCGGCACCGCCCAAAAGGTAGCTCACCTCCAACGCGGCGTTTGCGCCCCCATAGAGATGGTCGTTGCCCTCGCCGCCCCGCAGGACGTCGCTCCCTGCACCGCCATACATCGTGTCGTCGCCGGCACCGGCCGTGACATCATCGTCACCGGCTCCCAGCGTCAGTACGTCGGCGCCGCTGCCGGTTTCCAGCGTCTGTCCTGCCGTTCCGGTTGCGGTCACCGTGATGTCGCCGGTCGTGCCGCCGGCCACGAGGTCGCCGGCCAGATCGTTGACCTCGAAGTCCGACGCGCCTTGCAGCGTCAGTGTCTCGGACGCCCCCAGCACCGCGGCATCGACAGTCACCCTATCGTCTGCGGCGGTGCCATTGATGCTCGTCGAGGCCGAGCCCGTATCGACAATGATGGTGTTATTGCTCGCGTCCGCCGTCGTCACCGTCAGTCCGCCGGTGAGTAGCCCGGCTTGGAGATCGCCGACGAAGCCGGTCACCTGGAACTCACTCTGCCCCGCGAGGGTCAAGTTCGTGTCCTCGCTAAACGCGGTGGCGTCTACCGTCACCGTATCGTCGGCGCCGGTGCCTCTGATACTCGTCGCCGAAGAGCCGATGATGATCGAGATGGCATCGTCGACTGCATCTTCCGTAAACACCGTCAAACTACCATCAAGCAGCCCGGCTTCCACATCGCCGACCAGATTGGCGACCCTGAAACCGCTGTCGCCGGCCAGTGTCAGGGTGGTGTTTTCCGCCAATGCCCCGACGTCGACCTCCACGCGGTCGCTGGCGGCCGTGCCGGTGATCTCGGTCGCCGCCGCCCCCGTGGTGATGTCAATGACGTTATCGGTCGCGTCCGCCGTGGTCACCGTCAGCTCACCGGTCAATGTCGACGCTGCGACATCACCGACCACACCGGTTACCTCGAAAGCGCTGCTACCCTTGACGGTCAGACTTGTGTTCTCCGCCAGCACGGAGGCATCGACGCTCACGATGTCATCGGCAGCCGTGCCGTCGATCTCGGTCGCCGCCGAACCGGTGGCGATCGCGATGGCGTCGTCCGTCGCGTCGGCGGTGCTGATGGACAGCTGCCCGGTCAGGGACGCCGCCGCGACATCGGATTTCACGTCGGAAACGTCGACCACACTGGCGCCCGCCAGGGTCAGGTCCACGCTTTCGCCGAGAGCGGTCGCATCGACGGTGATGGTATCGTCGGCCGCCGCGCCGGTGATGCTCGTTGCCGCCGAGCCGGTGGTGACGCTGACGTCGTTGTCCACCGCATCGGCCGTCGTCACCGTCAGTTCGCCCGTAAGTAAAGCTGCACCGACGTTTCCAACCAGTCCCGTTACCTCCACGGCGCTATTGCCCGAGAGGGTCAACAGAGTGTCCTCCGCCAACGCCGCAGCGGCGACGGTCACCGTATCGTTGGCGCCGGCCGTCGCAACACTCGTCTGGCCGGAACCGGTGGTGATCGAGATATCGTCGTCGCTGGCGTTGTTCGCGGTGCTGATCGCCAGCGGTCCCGTGGTCGCCGCCGCGTCCAGGTCTCCCTGCAGCCCGGTCACCGTGAAGATGCCGGAGCCTTCCAGACCAAGCGATACGTCGTTCGCCAGCTCGGTCGCATCCACCGCAACCTGAACCACCCACGCGGCATTGCTTGTGACGTCCGTTTGGCCGGCCCCGGTGGTAACCACGAAGCCGCCGCTGTCCCGGCCGTCGACCCGAAGCGTGCCGAGATAAGCGCTGGCGTCCACGTCGGCGTCGACACCCTCAAGGGTCAGCGAGTCCGTAGCCAGGCCCGCCGCCACCTCGACGGTCAGCGCATCGGAGGCGCCGAGCGCCAGCGTGTTGTCGCCGCTCGTATGGACCTCGACGGTTTCCACGCCCGAGGTCGTCAGGCCCGCAGCCCCGGCGGCGTCCATCCGGACGATCAAACGGTCCGCGGCCGTGCCGCCCTGGAAGTCGAGCCCATCGGCCTGCTGGTTGTCGACCGTGACCGTGTTGCCGGCAGCTGCGAACAGCACTTGCTCGACACTGGAGATGCTGGCGACGCTCAGGTCGAGCGCGCCGGCCCCCTGGATCTGGATCCGGTCGCTATCGCCCACACCGGTGCCGCTGTCGGCGATCACATCGCCTACCTCCAGCCCAGCGCCGAGGCTGCCGCCAGCGTCGTTCTGGTACTCGACAGGCACCAGGTAGGTGTCGCTGCCCTCGCCGCCGTCGAGCGTGTCCGCGCCCAGGCCGCCTTCCAACGTATCCGCGCCCGCGCCGCCCGAAAGCGTATCGTTGGCGTCTCCGCCCGAGATCGCATCGGCGCCGGCGCCGCCGACGACATGGTCCGCCGCCAGCAAATCCTCGATCGAATTATAGATCACACCCGCATCGTCGAGCTTCAGGACGTAGCTCGCACCGTCAAGCTCGATCGAGTAGGTGATGGTTCCGTCGCCGGTGAACCGCAGATGCTCCGTCTGCACAAAGCTGGTCCCGGCCAGGGCAGGGTCGCTGCCCACATACCGCACCTGGAAGATCGGCTGGTCCGCATCGAAGCTGTCGGCCGGCAGACCCTTCGCCGCCAGCGCGGCCGCAAGCAGCGCGTTCCCACCGTTGACGTCGTGGTCGTCGACGCGGGCGATTTCGTAGTCCGACGCCGCGCCCTCGAACACGGCTGTGTCGCTGCCGCCCTTGCCGACGATGACGTCGCTTCCGCCCTTGCCGGTGACGACGTTGTCGCCGTCGCTGCCGACGATGACATCGTCAAAGCTCGACGCCACCACGTCGTCGACGCTGAACAGGATGGCCGCCGAGTCGGAGTCGCTAGCCGTCGAGTAGTAGGTCAGGCCGTAGGGAATTTTCTCGTCGACATAGTTCGTCGACAGCGTGTCGTAGAGGCTGGTATCCCCGTTGGCGAAGGCCTGGGCGACGCTGTCGCTCAGGTCGTCCGCCACGCTCAGGTCCAGAACCACGCCGGCATTGGCCGAGGTCAGCGAGACCGAGTTGCCGCCGCCGCTGCCGCCGTCGACGATGTTCCGTCCCCCGCCCGTGGCCAGCACGAAGAT
>JANQMX010000002.1 GCA_028279885.1 Rhodovibrionaceae bacterium
GGAGCTCTGGCCGCGCCTCGGCAAACCCGGCTTCGTCCACCTGTTCGGCCGCTTCGGGAATGCGCAGATCGGCCCCATCTTCCTAGGCACCACCGGCACGGTGTCCTTGGCTTGCGGCGCGATCGCCATCGTCATCATGGGCATGAACATGTGGGCCTCGGTCGGCTGGGACCCGGTGCAGTTCGTCCGCCAACTGCCCTGGCTCGCGCTTGAGCCGCCGCCGCCGAAATACGGCCTGCAGATTCTGCCGCCCTTGCGCGAAGGCGGCTGGTGGCTGATCGCCGGCTTCTTCCTGACGGCGTCCATCCTGCTGTGGTGGCTCAGAACCTACCGACGGGCGGTTGCCCTCGGGATGGGCACGCACGTCGCCTGGGCCTTCGCGGCCGCCATCTGGCTCTACCTCGTGCTCGGCTTCATCCGGCCCATCCTGATGGGAAGCTGGAGCGAGGCCGTGCCCTTCGGAATCCTGCCGCATCTCGATTGGACCGCGGCCTTCTCGATCCGCTACGGCAACCTCTTCTACAACCCCTTCCACTGTCTCTCGATCGTCTTTCTCTATGGCTCGACGCTGCTCTTCGCGATGCACGGCGGAACCATCCTCTCCGTCTCCCGCCTCGGCGGCGACCGGGAACTGGATCAGATCTACGATCGCGGCACGGCGTCCGAGCGCGCCGCCCTGTTCTGGCGCTGGACCATGGGCTTCAACGCCACCATGGAATCCATCCATCGCTGGGCATGGTGGTTCGCGGTGCTGACTCCGCTGACCGGCGGCATCGGTATCCTGCTGTCCGGAACGGTGGTCGATAACTGGTACCTCTGGGGCATCAAGCACGGCATCGTGCCGCCCTATCCGGAGTATCACCAAGGCTTGACCGACCCGTCCATGGGAGCAGGGCAATGATGAAGATCCCGCTGGGCCTCCTCGCGATCATCGCCGGCTTCCTGACCGTTGCGATGTTCACCACAGCCGGTTGGGATCTGCCGCCGACCGACGACGTACAGACCGGCTTTCGCGGCACCGGCATGGTCCAGATCGACGATCGGGAGCAGGTCCGGCTCGAGCAGGCGATGAACCAGGTTCCGGAAGCGCCTTGGGAGCTCGACACCAGCGGCCCGCGAGCCGGCGATGTCTACGAGAACGTTCAGGTTCTGGGCGATCTGGGCGAAGACCAGTTCACCCGGCTGATGATTGCGGTCACCGAGTGGGTGTCTCCGGAAGAAGGCTGCACCTACTGCCACAATCCGGATAACCTGGCCGACGACAACGTCTACACCAAGATCGTCGCCCGGCGCATGTTCCAGATGACCCAGGCGATCAACTCCGGGTGGGACGCGCACGTCGCGGAGACAGGGGTCACCTGCTACACCTGCCACCGCGGCCAACCGGTACCGGAGTACATCTGGTTCAAGGACGCCGGTGCCGTGCCGTCCGAGGGCATGCTGGGTTACGCCGCCGGCCAGAATACGGTGTCGATCGGCGCGACCTCGCTGCACACGGACCCCTTCTCGGCCCTGCTCAATGACGACGGAGAGATCCGCGTCGAGGCGACCCAGGCGCTGCCCTCAGACCATGTGGCTTCGATCCAGGATACGGAGCGCACCTTCTCCCTGATGATCCACATGAGCGAGGGCTTGGGGGTTAACTGCACCTATTGCCACAACAGCCGCGTCTTCAATGATTGGGCGGAGAGCACGCCGCAACGCATGACCGCCTGGTTCGGCATCCAGATGGTGCGGGAGATCAACCAGGATTATCTCGAGCCGCTGACCGGGGTCTTCCCCGAAGAACGTCTCGGGCCGCTCGGCGACGTGGCCAAGACCAACTGCACGACCTGCCATCAAGGCGTGAACAAGCCGCTGCTCGGTGCGCCGATGGCGGCCGACTATCCGAGCCTCTGGGTGCCGCCGCAATCGGCCGCCCTCATCCCGGGCTCAAGCGTTCCGACGCAGATACGCAGCGAGGTTGTCAGCGAGTAGCCGCTGACCAAAGGAACGAGTCGCCCTCAACTCTGGCCGCAGCCCTTCGGGTGAGCGGCCATCTCTTTGTCCGCTTTTCGTTCAACCGAAGGGCTGGTTGAGGCGGACGATCTCGAGGTTGAGGAAGGCCGCGATGCTGACCCAGAGGAGATAGGGCACCAGCAGCAGGGCAGCGATACGCGCGCGCCGCCAGAGCACGACGATCAAGGTGGCGATCGCGGCCCAGAGGAAGACGACCTCGAACAGCGACCAGTCCGGCCGCTTGAGTGAGAAGAACAGCGCCGACCAGGCGATGTTGAGGATGCCGGTCAGCAGATAGAGGATGATGATGGCGGCGCGCGCACCGCGGTTGCGCACCGCCCACCAGGCGTTTGCGACCGACAGTGCCGCCAGCGCGAAGATCACCGTCCAGATCGGCGCGAAGGCCCAGTCGGGCGGTTTCCAGCCCGGCTTGGCGAGGGCCTGATACCAGGGCCCCACGTCGGTCATGCTGCCGCCGATCGCGGCGACCGCCAAGGCAGCCAGCGCGCCGAGGCCGAGGGGAAGCCAGGAGCGCCGACCCTTGGTCGCGGCCTCTCCCAGCTCCCGGCTCTGAATCACGGCGAGACGACGCGCAGCAGGTGCGCCATGTCCTTGATGAAGATGCGCAGGTGCGCTCCGGGACGGGCCTTCACCAGCTTCTTCTCCATATAGGCCTGCCAGGTGAGGTACTGGACGTCCGGGTCTTGGCAGATCGAGACGAAGCGCTCGCGGCGTCTGTCGGTCGAGTACCAGAATTTCTGCATCATGCCGAGGATCCAGAAGACTCGGCCATGCTCCCGCATGAAGCGCTTGCGCGCCTGCTTGAGCAGGCGGACGTCGCCCGCGACGAGCGCTTCCGCCGCCGCTTGCGCGACCATCTGACCGCAAAGCATGGCATAGTAGATGCCCTCGCCGGAGGCCGGCGCCACGACGCCGGCGGCGTCGCCGGCGGCAATCACGTCACGGCCGTTGTCCCAACGCTTGAGCGGCTTGAGCGGGATGGGTGCGCCTTCCCGCCGGATGGTGTCGTTGCCCTCCATGCCGGTCTGCCCGCGTAGGGCGGCGACGGCGCCGCGCAGGGGGAAGCCCTTGTTGGCGGAACCGACGCCGACCGAGGTCTGTGCGCCGTGCGGGAAGACCCAGGCATAGAAGTCGGGCGACAGCTTGCCTTGGTAGTAGACGTCGCAGCGGTCGCCGGCGAAGGCGTCCGAGCTCTCTTCCGGCGAGGCGACGATCTCGTGATAGGCGAAGACGCAGGGCACGTTCTCCGCATTGGGGATGCCGGCCTGCTTGGCGACCTGGGAGCGGGCGCCGTCGGCGGCAATCACCAGCTTGGCGCGCGCCTGACGCAGCCCCTGGCTGTTGCGCCCGGCGCCCGTGCTGTAGGCGATGACGGCCTCGCCCTCGGCATTGCGCGAAAAGCACTCGAAGCGGCCGGTCCGGCGAACGGCGCCGTCTTGCGCGGCGCGTTCGCGCAGCCATTCGTCGAACTCGCAGCGGTCGACCATGCCGACGTAGCCACCCTCGATCGGCATATCCACGGCCTTGTCGCTCGGCGAGACCATGCGGGCCGAGGTGATGCGGGCCTTCAGCAGGTGGTTGGGAATGGCGAAGTCTCGAATGAGCCGAGGCGGAACGGCACCGCCGCAGGGCTTGATGCGCCCGGCGCGATCGAGCAGCAGGACCGAGTGGCCGTCCTTGGCCAGCGTGCTGGCTGCGGTGGCGCCTGCCGGCCCTCCGCCGACAACGATAACATCGAAGACCTCATCGGTCGGCTGGTCCAAGCTTGCCTCTGTCCGCTCGCTCATCGCGTTTTTCTCCTTTGGCTCGTTCCGGCTTAGCCGGCGGCGGATACGCTCAGTTGTGTGTTGCGCAGATCTGCGTCCTGTCGGCGGGTCAGCCCGACCGCCAGGTGCGCCGCCACCAGGAACAGCAGCGCTTCGCAGAGGAAGACCGTGGCGTAGGCCGCGGCCGGGGACTCGATGAACAGGCGCGCCACGTCGATGGCCGCGGTGCCGAGGAAGCCGCCCAGACCGAAGGCAACCGCCTGCGCTGCGCCCCAGAGGCCCATGCGGACGCCTTCGCGGGCGCCCTGTCCGGCGGTGGCGAGGCTCATCATCGAGCCGATCGCGGCCACGGCGAAGCAGCCGTTGGCGACGCCCAGGATGAAAATCGAGGGTTGCAGCGGCCAGCTTCCGCCGATCAGCCCGCCGACGCCGATGTTGGCGATGGCCAAGGCCGAGGCGATGCAGCCGCCGACGATCCAGGCATGGAGTGAGCCGATGCGCCGGCTGCGCAGCCAGCTGCCGACGATGCCGACGATCAGCATGCCGACGAACACGCCACCGTGCTGCACGCCGGCCAGCTTGGTCGACTCGCCCGGCGTCAGGCCGAACACCGTGCCGGCGAAGGGTTCGAGAATCAGGTCTTGCGCGCTATAGGCCAGCATCGAGACGAAGACGAAGATGGCGAAGCGCCGCGCCGCCGGCTCTGCCCAGACATGGGTCAGCGCTTCGCGGAAGGAGGCATCGGCGCGCGGCCGTTCGGCTGCGGTTGCCGGCCGAGACTGGCCTTCGACTCCGGCGATGGCGATCAGGGTCAGCAGGAAGGCGGCGAGCGAGACGCTGCCCGAAACCACGACCAGGCGCGTGAAGGAGAAGGGGTCGAGGAAGTGGCCGGCCACGGTTGCCGTGACGACGAAGCCGGCGATCATCATCAGCCACACGGTGGTGGCCGCCGCCGCTCGGCGTTCAGGCGCGACGTTGGTCGCCAAGAGGGTCAAGAGCGCGGTGCCGGAGGCGCCGACACCGCCGCCGATCAGGACGAAGGCCAGGGTGGCCAGCGCGATGCCGCCAACGGTGTTGGTGGCCATCCAGGCGGTCGCGGCGGCGGCCATCAGTCCACCGAGGGCCAGCACCGCCATGCCGCCGACGATCCAAGGGGTACGCCGGCCGCCCTTGTCGGAGCCGTAGCCCCAGCGCGGCCGCATGATCTGCAGCGCATAGTGCAGCGCGACCAGAGCCCCCGGCAGCATGGCCGGCAGCATCAGCTCGACCACCATCACGCGGTTGATGGTCGAGGTGGTCAGGACGACGATGGCGCCGAGCGCAGTCTGCACGAGACCCAGGCGGACGATGCCGAACCAGCCGAGGGTCGCGTGGCTCATGGTCTCAGCCTCCCTGCGCCAGCGCGGCCATGTCGGGGCGAATGGCGAAGGCGCTGACCAGCATGCCGATGACGTAGAGGGTGGTCCCCGTTGCGTTGTACCAGGGGGCGTACTTGCGCGGATCCTGGATCAGCCGGGCCATCAGGGCGAGTTGCACCATCAGAAGCGAGGCGACGATGGCGGCATGGACCGGATGGCCCCAATCGATAAGGAACCACATCACCGCGAGCTGCGGGACGGTCATGACGATGCAGGCCAAGCGAGCGGCGCCGGCGACACCGAGCTGCACCGGCAAGGAGCGCACGCCCATCCGCCGGTCGCCTTCGATCGCCTTGAAATCGTTCAAGGTCATGATGCCGTGGGCGCCGAGGGAATAGAGGCCGGCCAGCACGACGATCTTCCAATCCGGTGCCGCCGCCATCATCAGCGCCGCCCCGGTGAACCAGGGAATGCCTTCGTAGGAAATCGCCACGGCCGAATTGCCCCACCAGCCGTTCAGCTTCAGGCGCGCCGGCGGCATGGAGTACGCCCAGGCCAGCACCAGGCCTAGGACAGCGGCATAGAAGACCCAGACGCCGAGCACCCAGGCGACCGCGAGCGAGAGAATGGACCAGACGATCGCCGTGTAGAGGCCCCAACGCCCGGGCACGCGGCCCGACGGTATCGGGCGGTTCGGCTCGTTGATCGCATCGACATGGCGGTCGAACCAGTCGTTCACCGCTTGGCTGGTGGCGCAAACCAGGGGGCCCGCCAGAGCGATTCCGAGAAGGATTTCCCACCAGCGTTCGGCCAGCGGCACGCCGGAGGAGACCACGCCGCACATCAAGGCCCACATCGGCGCAAACCAAGTTATCGGCTTGAGCAACTGCAGCAGGGCAGCAGGCTCAGGCAGGCTGCGCGAGGTTGGCCGGATGACATGATCGCTCATGCCTGTAGCTTGGAATTGACGGTAAAAAGTGTCAAGTTAAACTGACAGTCATCCAGCGCGAAAGTTTGCCGCGGCCGTGACGCACAACGGCGGCTTTACCGGTCGGAAATGGGACTACTGGATGTCTTGGCTGGCGACGCTGATGCCGTAGCGGCGGAGCTTGGCGTAGAGGCTCTGCCGGCTCAGGCCGAGCATCTGTGCCGCCGATGCCCGGTTGTCTCCGGTCAACTTCAGCGCGGCCTCGATGCACAGCCGCTCAATGATATCGGTCGCTTCTCGCACCAGCTCTTTCAGTGGGACGCGCCCGACCAGCTCGGTCAGCTGATCGACCGACTGCGGCAGCTCCTGGTTCATGCGGAAGTCGAGCCCGACACGACGGCCGACGTTGCGAATCACGAAGCCGACGCAAGGCTCCTCGCCGTTCTCTACCGAGACGGCCGAGATCTCGATCTCGTCGGTGGTGCCGAGCTCCGAATGCAGCACCGAACCGTAGTTGTTGATGGCGCCATGATCGCGCAGGGCCTTGGACAGGATCTGAGTGTCGACACCGGGGCGCCCCACCCAGCGTTCGATCGACTGGCCTTTGGCCTGCGCCTCGCTGGCCAGCTGAACCATCTCAAGAAAGGCGGCATTGGCCGTCAGGATGCGCCAGGTCGGATCGGTGACGACGAAGCCGTCGGGCATATGCTCCATCACCTTGAGCGCTCGCGGCTCGGTCTTGAGCAGGTTCACATCGCTAAGAACGCCGCGCAGCGGATGCAGACGAACCAGGAAGTGCGCCGTCCGCTCCTGCCGGAACAGCGTGGCCGAGACGCTGAGTTGCCGATCGTTCGCCGCAAGCGCGGCATTCACCTCGTCGCCGCGCCCGATTGCCCGCGCCGTGGCCAAGAGCGCTTCCAGTCCCGCCCGGCTCGCTGTCCCGAACATCTCCATGAAAGACTTGCCGACCAGCGTTCTTTCGTCGCCCTCCAGCAGGTCGCCGACCGCGGGATTGGCATCGACGACGCTCATGGTGTTGGCGTCGACGATGACGACGGCCTCCGAGGAGATCTGGAACAGCAGGCGATAACGGGTTTCCGCATGGCGCAGGCGCGCGTACTCGCGCTCCATCGATTGCTGGAATCCCATGAAGCGCTGCTGGGTGGCCGCGACCGCGGTCAAATCCCGGCCGATCGCGACAATCCGGCCGCAGGTACCGGCCTGAAGCGCTGTATAGCGGATCGGCGTTGTTAGATTCTCGGCCGCGAGATGATTGATTTCTCGCCAGCGGGTCGGTTCCTCTCCCTTGGCCGCCTTCATCAGGCTGTCGACTTTGGCGCGGCTTTCCGCCGTCACCGTGTCGACCCAGGGATAGCCGATCCAGCGCCGAACGTCCTCCAGCCCGCCGCCCTCGGTACCGAGGGCTACGTCGCAGATCGTTCCGTCAGGGTCGAGGAGCAGGGCGATATCGGATGCCGTGGCGATCAGTCGTGCCGCCATGTCAGCATCGAGATCTCCAAGAGCCGATTTTGGTTCGCTGAAAGGTATTATATCGTCTTGAGAGGCCCGATGCTCCATTGCGTCCCTACAGTCTCTTCGCGCGAGGTGCTCCTCCCATCGCGCGTCTGGAGGCCAGCAGCTTGTCTGCCAGCAACACTGCCTGAGGGGCGTTGCCCGCTATTCCGTCCGCATCGATCTGCGAGGATAGTTCAGGCTGTCGCTCGAAAGCGGACCCACCGACAATTACGATCAAGTTGGGGTTACACGACGAACGCCGCAGGCGCCCGATAGCAGACTGCAAGGTATCCAGCAAGTCCTCGCAGGCGAGGGAAAAGCCAATCAAGGCAATCCACTCGTCTCGGACGGCCGCTTCTGCCGAGCCATTCATCTGCCGTGTCGCCACCAACTCCCAACCGGCGCGCCGGAAGAAGTGCTCCACCATGGACACGCCGAAGCTGTGCTGCTCGCCTGGGGCAGGCAGCAGCATCGCCCGGCGCCTTGGGTGTGCCTCGTCCGTTGCATAGGGCTCGAAGTCTGGCGTCAAGTGATGAAGAATCTGCTGCAGCTTCGCCAAGCCGATGGTCACGTCGACAAAGCTCCACTCGTCGGCGAGCCAAAGATCGCCCATCAGGTGAGCGGTCGGCCCGAGGAGATCGAGAAAGATCGAATCCAGGGATGCGTATTCCGCGCGCAACAGCTCGACGTGAGCCAAGGCGACACCGACATCGTGGTTGAGCACCAGCTCGGCGAAAGCCTGCACGTCATCCGCGGTGATCGGCGGCGTGCCGCCGTCTGCCGTGACGTGCGTGTGGGACTCGCCACTGTGTGCCAGCTTCAACCGTGGGATGATCTCACCTTCTATGGTGCGCGCCAGTCGCGCGCCTTGCTCTGCATCCAGTGCGGTCTCCGCACTGCTGTGGCTATCGAGACGGTCGCCAGTAGCCTTTTTATTGTGTTCTGGGCTGTCGACGCGGTGCGTGCCTTCAGCACCGCCATGCTCGGAGACTGACTGGCCTAGCCGGAAATCCTTAATCACTCGGCCCATTTGCGGTCCTCCCCGCCCTCTGTTTTGCGACTTCAGCCTGTAGGCTGCGCGCTTTTTCAGACCATTACCTCACCACGACCGGGGTTTCCTGTCTATTCGAAAACGTCAACCAAGCCTGACACTCGTACTCCAGCCTGTGGAAATGTGGCTCGTTCAGGCAGCAAATCGACGTTCTCCCTCCGGTTTCGAGGCAATCGCCAAGCACTAGGGCGGAACTCCGAACTCGCGCCTAGTCTAGCGTTAGAAATATCCAAATGTAAAGTTCGATGAACGTCAAGTTTGGTTGACACCCGCAGGAAAGCCGACTTAAATTCCGTCTTGTCAGTGCACCAATTCGGGAGCCAGGGCATGCACAACGCGGGGATGACACCTGCGATTGAAAGCAACAGGAGGCGCGGACTCTACAGCGAGGAAGAGCGTGCCCGGCGCGACGCATCCAAGTGGACCCTGGTTCAGGGCATCCTGGCCCCCATTCAGTTTCTCGTCTTCCTGGTCTCTCTCGGCCTCGTCATCCGCTATCTGATCAGCGGAGAGGGCCTGGTTGCGGCGCACGTCTCGATCGTGATCAAGACCCTGCTGCTCTACACCATCATGATCACCGGCTCGATCTGGGAGAAGGACGTCTTCGGGCGCTACCTCTTCGCGCCGGCGTTCTACTGGGAAGACATGGTCAGCATGCTGGTGCTGGCCCTGCACACCGCCTACCTGATCGCGCTGGCGACCGGCTGGCTCGGCGATGTCGGGCAGATGGTGCTCGCGCTGGTTGCCTACCTGGCCTACGTCATCAACGCCGCGCAGTTCCTCTGGAAGCTGCGCATGGCCCGCCTGGAAGGCCAGCGAAGCGAGACAAGCGTGCCGGCGGGGAACGCCGCCATGGGGGTGGCGAAATGAGCGAGCTGGCCCTGCGCGATACCACGGCTGCGGAACGCGGCTGCGCGGAACCCGAGGTTCTGAAAGAGCGCGGACAGCGCGAGGTCTTCTGCGGGCTGACCGGCATCATCTGGCTGCACCGCAAGATCCAGGACGCCTTCTTCCTCATCGTCGGCTCCCGCACCTGCGCCCATCTGATGCAGTCCGCCGCCGGCGTGATGATCTTCGCCGAGCCGCGCTTCGGCACCGCGATCATCGAGGAGCGCGACCTGGCCGGCATGGCCGACGCCAACGACGAGCTCGACCGGGTGGTCGGCCGGCTGTTGGCGCGGCGGCCTGATATCAAGACCCTGTTCCTGGTCGGCTCCTGCCCCTCAGAGGTGATCAAGCTCGATCTCTCGCGGGCGGCACAGCGCCTGTCCCGGCAGCATATGCCGGAGGTGCGGGTGCTGAACTATACCGGCAGCGGCATCGAGACCACCTTCACCCAGGGCGAGGACATGTGCCTGGCGTCGCTGGTGCCGGAGATGCCGGCCGAAGCTGCCGACGCCGCGCCCTCGCTGCTGGTGGTCGGCGCCCTGGCCGACGTGGTCGAGGACCAGTTCGCCCGCACCTTCAAGGCGCTCGGCATCGAGCATGTCTCTTTCCTGCCGCCACGGCGTTCGGCCGAGCTACCCGCCGTCGGGCCGCAGACCCGGATGCTGCTGGCGCAGCCCTTCCTCTGCGAGACCGCGCGGCTCTTGGAGGAGCGCGGTGCGCAGCGGCTCGAAGCACCCTTCCCGCTGGGCGTCGAGGGCACCACCGAGTGGCTGCAGGCCGCCGCCGAAGCCTTCGGTGTGGATGGGCAGCGGCTGCGCGAGGTCATCGCGCCGGCCCAGCGCCGCGCCAAAGTGGCGCTGGAGCACTATCGCGAGCGCTTGGGCGGCAAGAGCATCTTCTTCTTCCCCGACTCCCAGCTCGAGGTGCCGATCGCCCGCTTCCTGGCGCGCGAGCTCGGCATGACGCTGGTCGAGGTCGGCAGCCCCTACCTGCATCGCCAGCACCTGTCGCGGGAGCTGGAGCTGCTGCCGGCCGGCACGCAGCTCAGTGAAGGCCAGCACGTCGACAAGCAGATCGACCGCTGCCGCGCCGCTACCCCGGACCTGGTGGTCTGCGGCCTGGGTCTCGCCAATCCCTTCGAGAGCGAGGGCATGACGACCAAGTGGTCGATCGAGCTGGTCTTCACGCCGATCCACGGCTTCGACCAGGCCGGCGACCTGGCCGAGCTCTTCGCCCGTCCCCTGCTCCGCAAAGCCAAGCTGGAGGTCTGAACGGCGATGCAGCTCACCGTCTGGACATACGAGGGACCGCCGCACGTCGGCGCCATGCGCATCGCCACCGCGCTAGAGGATGTGCACTACGTGCTGCACGCACCCCAGGGCGATACCTACGCAGACCTGCTGTTCACGATGATCGAGCGCCGCGATAAGCGCCCGCCGGTGACCTACACCACCTTCCAGGCGCGCGACCTGGGTGGCGACACGGCAGAGCTGTTCAAGGATGCGGCGCGCGACGCGGTCGAGCGCTTCGCGCCCCAGGCCATCCTGGTTGGCGCCTCCTGCACCGGCGAGCTGATCCAGGACGATCCGGCCGGGCTCGCCAAGGCGCTCGGCCTCTCGCTGCCGGTCATCCCGCTGGAGCTGCCCTCTTACAGCAAGAAAGAGAACTGGGGCGCCGCCGAGACCCTCTATCAACTGGTCCGCGGCCTCGCCGGTCCGCACGTGCCCAAGCCCGGCGAAGAGCGCCCGGCGCGTGACCCTGAGACGCGGCCCAAATGCAACATCCTTGGCCCGACGGCGCTGGGCTTCCGCCACCGCGACGACGTGATCGAAGTGCGCAAGCTGCTCGAGTCCCTCGGCATCGACGTGCACGTGGTGGCGCCCATGGGTGCCACGGCAGCGGAGATCGCCCGCGTCGGCGAGGCGGACTTCAACGTCGTGCTCTATCCGGAGATCGGGCGCTCCACTGCAAGCTGGCTGAAGCGCATGTTCGGCCAGCCCTTCACGACAGTGGTGCCGATCGGCATCGGCGCAACCCGCGAGTTCATTCGCGAGGTTGCCGAGATCGCCGGCGTCGACCCGAGCGCAGCACTGGCGGGAGAGCCTTCGCGTCTGCCTTGGTGGTCGCGCTCGATCGACTCGACCTACCTGACCAACAAGCGCGTCTTTGTCTTCGGCGACGGCACCCACGCCATCGCCGCGGCCCGCGTCGCCCAGGAAGAGCTGGGCTTCCAGGTCGTCGGGCTCGGCTCCTACAGCCGCGAGATGGCGCGCGAGCTGCGCGCCGCCGCTGCCCTCTATGACGTCGAGCCTTTGATCACCGACGACTATCTGGAGGTCGAGGAGAAGATCGAGGAGCTGCAGCCGGAGCTGGTTCTCGGCACCCAGATGGAGCGCCATATCGCCAAGCGCCTGGGCGTCGGCTGTGCCGTTATCTCCGCCCCAGTCCACGTGCAGGACTATCCCGCCCGCTACGCCCCGCAGATGGGCTGGGAGGGCGCCAACGTCCTCTTCGACACCTGGGTGCATCCCCTGGTCATGGGCCTGGAAGAGCACCTCCTGGGTATGTTCCGCGAGGACTTCGAGTTCCACGACGAGGCCGGCGCCTCCCACCTCGGCCACGGGGCGAAAGGCACGACGCAAACAGCCGCCGAGGCGGAGGAAGACAGCGAGCCGGAGGCTCAGGCCGCACCCGAAGAGACGATCGAGACGCCCGCTGCGCCGCAGCCTGCCAGTGCACAATCCGCGGGGGCGCCGGCCTGGACCGACGAGGCCGAAACGGAGTTGCGCAAGATCCCCTTCTTCGTGCGGGGCAAGGCACGGCGCAACACGGAGAAATACGCCGCCCAGTTGGGCTTGACCGCGATCACACTAGAGACGCTCTACGATGCCAAAGCGCACTTCGGGAAATAGCGCGACGAGCAAGACCCCCGTCCGGGTGGTCCTGATCACCCTGGACCGCCATTTGGCCAGCGCCACCGCGCGCGCCACGGCGGCGCTAAAGCGCGACATCCCGGGGTTGGAGCTTGCTTTCCATGCCGCGACCGACTGGGCCGGTAATCCGGAGTCGCTGGCGCGCTGCAAGGCGGACATCGCCAAGGGCGACATCGTCATCGCCTGCATGCTGTTCGTCGAGGAGCATATCCAGGCCGTCCTGCCCGACCTGCAGGCCCGGCGCGATGACTGCGACGCCATGGTCGGCTGCGTCTCGGCCGGCGAGGTCATCCGCCTCACCAAGCTCGGCCGCTTCGCCATGGACGGCTCGGGGCAGGGCGGCATGCTCTCCCTGCTCAAGCGCCTGCGCGGCGGCAACAAGAAGAAGCCCGGCATGAGCGCCGGCGCGCAGCAGGTGGCGATGCTGCGGCGCCTGCCGAAGATCCTGCGCTTCATCCCCGGCACGGCTCAGGACGTGCGCGCCTACTTCCTGACCATGCAGTATTGGCTGGCCGGCTCGGAGCATAACCTGGCCAACCTGGTGCGCTTCCTGATCGACCGCTATGCCGCCGGCCCGCGTGCTGCGCTGCACGGTGCTTTGACGGTCCAGCCACCGCTCGATTACCCGGATCTTGGCCTCTATCACCCGCGCCTCGGCAAGAGCATCGTCGAGCGGGTGAGCAAGCTGCCGAGGCCGAAAGGGAAGAGCCAGGGACGGGTCGGCTTGCTGCTCATGCGCTCCTACGTGCTGGCCGGCGACACTGGTCACTACGACGGCGTGATCGCCGCCATGGAGGCCCGCGGCTTGCAAGTCGTGCCTGCCTTCGCCGTCGGTCTCGACTGCCGCCCTGCCATCGAAGAGTACTTCATCGAGGACGGGCGTCCCGTCGTCGACAGCGTCGTTTCGCTGACCGGTTTCTCCCTGGTCGGCGGGCCGGCCTACAACGATGCCAAGGCGGCCGAGGAGATGCTGGCCGCTCTCGACGTGCCCTACATCGCGGCCCAGGCGGTGGAGTTTCAGAGCCTGGAGCAGTGGGGCCGCTCGACCCGCGGCCTGATGCCCGTCGAGTCGACCATCCAGATCGCGCTGCCGGAGCTGGACGGCGCAGTGGGCGCTACCGTGTTCGGTGGCCGCTCGGACGGGTCGGGCCAGCCCTGTGAAGGCTGCGAGCGCCACTGCAAGTTCGATGCGGACGGCGCGCAGGACATGCATGCCTGTCTGGACCGGGCCGATGCGCTGGCATCGCGGATCTCCAAGCTGGTCGCCCTGCGCCGTGCCGAGCGGGCCGAGCGCAAGGTCGGCATCGTGCTTTTCAACTTCCCACCCAACAGCGGCGCCACCGGCACGGCCGCCTTCCTCGATGTCTTCGCCTCGCTCTACGCGACCCTGCGGGCGATGAAGGCAGAGGGCTACGACGTCGACCTGCCGGAGAGCATCGAGGCCCTCAGGGCCGCGCTGCTGGAAGGCAATGCCGAGCGTCACGGCGCCGATGCCAATGTGGCCGCCCGCATATCGGTCGAAGACCATGTACGCCGCGAGCCCTGGCTGAAAGACATCGAGCAGGCTTGGGGCGCCGCACCTGGCCGGCATCTGACCGACGGTCGCGATCTCTTCGTGCTCGGCGCTCAGCTCGGCAAGGTCTTCGTCGGCGTGCAGCCGAGCTTCGGCTACGAAGGCGATCCCATGCGCCTGCTGTTCGAGCAGGGCCTGGCGCCGACCCACGCCTTCAGCGCTTTCTATCGCTGGCTGCGCGAGGACTTCGGCGCCCATGCGGTGCTCCACTTCGGCACCCATGGCGCACTAGAGTTCATGCCGGGCAAGCAGGCCGGGGTGTCTGGCGCCTGCTGGCCGGACCGGCTGATCGGCGACCTGCCGAACTTCTATCTCTATGCCGCCAACAACCCATCCGAGGGCACCATCGCCAAGCGCCGTTCCGGCGCGACGACGATCACCTACATGGCGCCGCCGGTGGCCCACGCCGGCCTCTATCGCGGCCTCAGCGATCTGCGCGCCTCGATCGACCGCTGGCGCAGCCTGCCGCCTGCCGCCGAGCAGGAGCGGGCCGATCTGGAGCCGCTCATTCAGGCGCAGGCGGCCGAGGTCGAGCTCGCCGCGCCCGAGCCGTTGTGGAACGGCGACGCCGGCGAGCGCATCGCCACCCTCAACGGCGAGCTGCAGGAAATCGAGCAGTCGCTGATTCCCCACGGTCTGCACGTGGTCGGCACGCCGCCCAGCGCCGAGGAGCGTGCGGAGCTGCTCTTCGCCATGGCCGAACTGGAGTCGGTCTCGGCCCCCTCAATGAACGCCGTTGAAGCCATCGTCGCTGGCAAGACGCCCGGTGAGGCCGCGAAACTGGACGGACACGGTGACGACGATCGACTCATCGCCATCCTCACCGGTTTGGCGGATGCCAACGAGAAGCTGCAAGGCGAGCACGAGCTGGAAGGCATCATGCACGCCCTTGACGGCGGCTACATCCGCCCGGTGCCCGGCGGCGATCTGCTGCGCACGCCGGAGACTTTGCCGACCGGGCGCAACCTGCATGGTTTCGACCCCTTCCGCATTCCCAGCGCTTTCGCGGTCGCCGACGGCGCCCGCCAGACCCAGCGCCTGCTCGACCGCCATCAGGCCGAGAGCGGCGACCTGCCAAGCTCTGTGGCTTTCGTGCTCTGGGGGACGGACAACCTGAAGAGCGAGGGCGGGCCCATCGGACAGGTCCTGGCGCTGATCGGGGCCAAGCCGCGCTTCGACGGCTACGGCCGTCTCTGCGGCGCCGAGCTGATCTCCCTCGAAGAGCTGGGCCGGCCGCGCATCGACGTGGTGGTCACTCTCTCCGGCATCTTCCGCGATCTGCTGCCGCTGCAGACCAAGCTCTTGGCCGAGGCCTGCTATCTCGCGGCCAGTGCTGACGAACCGCTCGAGATGAACTTCCTGCGCAAGCACGCTCTGGCCTACCAGGAGACGCACGGTTGCGATCTGGAAACGGCATCGCTGCGCGTCTTCTCCAACGCCGACGGCGCCTACGGGGCGAACGTCAACCAGCTGATCGAGAGCGGCGCCTGGAGCGACGAGGGCGAGCTGGCCGACACTTACACCCGGCGCAAGTGTTTCGCCTACGGCCGCAGCGGCCGCCCGGTGAAGCAGGCGGAGCTGCTGCAGTCGATGCTGAGCGATGTCTCCATGGCCTATCAGAACCTGGAGTCGATCGAGGTCGGCATCACCACCGTCGATCACTACTTCGACACGCTGGGCGGCATCAGCCAGGCGGTGCAGACTGCGCGCGGCGAGGTCATCCCGGTCTACATCGGCGATCAGACCCGCAGCGAAGGCACCGTGCGCACCCTGAGCGAACAGGTCAGCCTGGAGACCCGCACCCGCATCCTCAATCCGCGCTGGTACGACGGCATGCTGCGCCACGGCTACGAGGGCGTGCGCCAGATCGAAGCCACCGTCACCAACACCATGGGATGGTCGGCCACCACCGGCCAGGTGCAGCCCTGGGTCTACAGCCAGGTCAGCGAGACCTTCGTGCTCGACCCCGAAATGCGCCAGCGCCTGGCGGAGCTCAATCCCAAGGCCCTGGCCAAGGTCGCCAACCGTCTGTTGGAGGCCCACGACCGCAACTATTGGACGCCTGACGAAACGACCCTGGATGCCTTGCGGCAAGCCGGGGAGGAGCTGGAGGACCGCCTCGAAGGGCTGCCGCAAAGCCAGACCTCCTCGCAAGTCACCCAAGGCGTTCCCGCATAACCGCCCGCCCTTAGGAGCAGATCGACAATGGACAACATGACCGAAGTTCTTCCCAAGCAGGCCGATGGTGAAGGCAGTCTCCAGGTGCATCTCGACCCGAGCATGCAGATCGACAAAGCCAAGGTCTTCGCCGTTTACGGCAAGGGCGGCATCGGCAAGTCGACCACCTCGTCCAACCTGTCGGTGGCCTTCAGCAAGCTCGGCAAGCGCGTGCTGCAGATCGGTTGCGACCCCAAGCACGACAGCACCTTCACCCTGACCAAGCAGCTGATGCCGACGGTGATCGACGTGCTCGAGTCCGTCGACTTCCACAGCGAGGAGCTGCAGGTCGAGGACTTCGTCTACGAAGGCTACAACGGCGTGATGTGCGTCGAGGCGGGTGGCCCGCCGGCCGGCACCGGCTGTGGCGGCTATGTCGTCGGACAGACGGTGAAGCTCTTGAAGGAGCATCACCTGCTCGACGACACCGATGTGGTGATCTTCGACGTCTTGGGTGACGTGGTCTGCGGCGGTTTCGCCTCGCCGCTGCAGCACGCCGAACGGGCGCTGATCGTCACGGCCAATGACTTCGACTCGATCTACGCCATGAACCGCATCGTCTCGGCGATCCTGGCCAAGTCGCGCAACTACGACGTCCGTCTCGGCGGTGTCATCGCCAACCGCAGCGCCGACACGGATCAGATCGACAAGTTCAACGACGTCGTCGGCTTGGACATCCTCGCGCACTTCCCGGACCTCGACGAGATCCGCCGCTCGCGTCTCGCCAAGCGCACGCTGTTCGAGATGGATGGCAGCCCGGGCGTCGAGCAGGTCCAGAACACCTACCTTGAGCTCGCCCAGACCCTTTGGGACGGGCGCGACCCCTTCCTGGCGCAGCCGATGAAGGACCGCGACATCTTCGATCTCCTGGGGTTCAACTGATGCCAACCGCAAGCTTCGCCCAGCGCCGCAGTCAGCTGGAGGCCTACTTCGATCGCACCGCGGTCGATGCCTGGGCACGCCTGACCTCCGATGCGCCGGTCAACAAGATCCGCGAAACGGTGCGCCAGGGCCGCGACCGCATGCGGGCGAAGCTGCTGTCCTACCTTCCGCATGACTTGAGCGGCGCGCGTCTGTTGGACGCCGGCTGCGGCACCGGCCTCTTGGCGGTGGAGGCGGCGCGGCGCGGCGCTTCGGTCACCGCCGTCGATCTCTCGCCCAGCCTCATTTCCTTGGCAGCCGAACGGCGGCCCGAGGATGTGGACCCGGCCAAGCTCGACTTCCAGGTGGGCGACATGCTGGAGACCGGCGAAGGCCGCTTCGACTTCGTCGTCGCCATGGACTCGCTGATTCACTATACGGCCGGTGACATGGTTGTGGCGCTCGGCCGTCTGGCGGATCGCACCGATCATTCGCTCGTCTTCACCTTCGCGCCGCGCACCCCGGCGCTCACCGCTATGCACACCGTCGGTCAGCTCTTCCCGCGCGGCAATCGCTCGCCGGCCATCGAGCCGGTCGGCCCCGGCGTGCTGCATCGGCGAATCGCCGGCGCGCAGGCGCTCTCCGATTGGCATATCGGCCGCAGCGAACGGATCGTCAGCGGCTTCTACACCTCACAGGCGCAGGAACTGACTCGCGGATGAGAGGTTTGAGCGACAGGGTTGCGCGTAACTGGATGCGGCTCGGCCCGCGGTACCTGCCGTTTGCCGATGCCGCCAGCGACGAGTTGCCGCTCGGCCGCTTGTTGCGCCTGTCGCTTTTCCAGGTTTCCGTCGGAATGGCCCTGGTGCTGCTGACCGGGACGCTCAACCGGGTGATGATCGTCGAGCTCGACGTACCGGCGGGCCTGGTCGCAACCATGGTCGCCCTTCCCGTGCTCTTCGCGCCCTTCCGCGCGCTGATCGGCTTCCGTTCGGACACCCACCGCTCGGCTCTCGGCTGGCGGCGCGTCCCCTTCATCTGGTTCGGCACTCTGCTGCAGTTCGGCGGCCTGGCGATCATGCCCTTCGCCTTGCTGGTGCTCTCCGCCGATCAGCTGCACGGCCCTGAAGAGGCGCGCTACATCGGCGCCGCCCTGGCCTTCCTGCTGGTCGGCGCCGGCCTGCACACCACGCAGACCGCCGGCTTGGCGTTGGCCACGGATTTGGCCCCGGCCGAGTCGCGCCCGCGGGTCGTGGCGCTGCTCTATGTCATGCTGCTGCTCGGCATGGTCGTCAGCGCCTTCATCTTCGGCCTGCTGCTCGGCGACTTCGACCCGGGCCGGCTCATCCAGATCATTCAGGCAGCGGCGGTGGTCACCGTCCTGCTCAACATCGTCGCCCTGTGGAAGCAGGAAGTGCGGGCGCCCGAGCGCACGCGCAAGGATCTGCCACGGCCGAGCTTTGCCGACGCCTGGCGCGACATCCAAGACGGTGGCCGCACCAAGCGCTTGCTCGTCGCCGTCTTCCTGGGCACGGCCGGCTTCTGCATGCAGGACATCCTGCTCGAGCCCTATGGCGGCGAGGTCTTGGGCCTCAACGTCGGCGCCACCACCTTGCTGACCGCGATCCTGGCGGGTGGTTCGCTCGCCGGCTTCGCCTTCGCCGCCCGGGCTCTGACGCGCGGCTTCGATCCTTTCCGCTTGGCAGCACTCGGCAGCCTGGTCGGCATCTTCGCCTTCGCCGCGGTGATCTTCGCGGCACCGCTTGAGTCCGCCGGCCTGTTCCGCTCCGGCACGGCGATGATCGGCTTCGGCGGCGGCCTGCTGGCGGTCGGCACCCTGACCGCCGCCATGGCCATCGCGGACGGCGACACCTCCGGCAACGGCTTGGCGCTGGGCGCCTGGGGCGCGGTGCAGGCGACGGCAGCGGGTGCCGGCATCGCGCTTGGCGGCCTGCTGCGCGACCTGGTGAGTGGCCTGGCGGCTGCGGGTCACCTCGGCCCCGGGCTGACGTCACCGGATATCGGTTACTCGGTGGTCTACCACTTGGAGATTCTTTTGCTTTTCGCGGCGCTGGTCGCGCTCGGCCCGCTGGTGCGCCGCCGCGCATCGGCCGGTTGGCAAGCCAGTCGACAAGGCTCGGGCCGCTTCGGCCTAGCCGACCTGCCCGGATAGGCAGGGCCGCGTCACAACAGCTTCTGAATGGAGGTTCAGTCTCATGGAAACCGGCGCGATCACCAACGAAATCGATGTGGCGCAACTGGTTCTCTACGCCTTCTGGGTATTCTTTGCCGGCCTGATTTTCTACCTGCGCATGGAGGACAGGCGGGAAGGCTATCCTCTGGAATCCGAAGTGACCGGCGAGCCGATCGACCCGGGCGCGATCTACGGCCCTTCGTTGAAGGTCTTCAAACTGCCGGACGGTTCGACGCTCGACACCATGCGGCCGGACACGCGGCCGCTCGCGCTCAAGCCGATGGAGGTCTTCTCCGGTGGGGCCTCCGAGCCGACCGGCGACCCGATGATCGACGGGGTCGGCGCGGCGGCCTGGGTGGAACGCCGCGACGTGGTCGACCGGACCGGCGAGGGCGAGCCGCGCATCGTGCCCATGCGTCTGCTTCCGGATTACTCGGTTGCCGAACAGGACATCGACCCGCGCGGTCTTCCCGTCATCGCCTGCGACGGCAAAGTCGCCGCAACAGTGAAGGACATCTGGCTCGACCGCGGCGAGTGCTTCATTCGCTACCTCGAGCTCGAACTTCCGCAAGAGAAGCAAGCGGCGCCGAGCCCGGCACCGGCCGTTGCTGAAGCCCCGACAGCGCAAGCGCCTGTGGGTGACGCGCCGACGGGAGAGGTGGCGCCGATGGGAGAGTCAGCCCCGATGGGTGGGGATGCGCCGGCAGCGCCAGCCCCAACAGCGCCAGCCCCTCAGCCGGCTCCGGTGGTTCAGGCTCCAACGGGCGCGCTGCTGATGCCGATGACCATGGTGCGCCTGTCATCTCGGCCCGCGCAGGTGAAGACGGGCTCGATCCGCAGCGATCAGTTCGCCGACGTGCCGCGCACCAAGAGTCTCGACCAGATCACCCTGCTCGAGGAAGAGAAGGTCATGGCCTACTTCACCGGCGGCTATCTCTATGCCGAGCCCGAGCGCCAGGAGCCCTTGATCTAACGCGCCAATCGAGGCCGCCGACGCAGTTTTTGGAGAGACAGAACGATGTGCGAGATCGAAGTCGAGCAAATCCCCGGGCTCCCGGGCAAACTCCCCGAGGGAGAGCGGCTGCTCTGGCAGGGCAGGCCGTCGTGGTGGGCCTTGGCGCGCCGCTGCTTCAAGGTCCGGGCCATTGCCATCTACTTCGCCATCTTCGCGGTCTGGTGGACGGTATCGGCCTTGTCCGATGGCGTGGGCTGGGGACAGGCGCTGCTGGACGGACTGGCCGTCGTTCCAGTCGCCGCCCTGGCGATCGCGGTGGTCGCCGGTCTCGCCTGGCTGACGGCACACAACTCGATCTACAGCATCACCAGCAAGCGCGTCGTCATCCGCACCGGCATTGCCTTGCCCATGACGTTCAATGTGCCGTTCAGCCGGATCGCTTCCGCCAACATGAAGGTCGAGGCCAACAAGAGCGGCGACATCGTCCTGGCGCTGAGCGGCCGCGACCGAATTGCCTATGCCCATCTCTGGCCGCACGTGCGTCCCTGGTACCTCAAGGACGTGCAGCCCATGCTGCGCGGCCTGCCGAACGTGCAGGAGGTCGGCGCTTTGCTCTCGAACGCGCTGGCCGGGGCCTCGGCCCAGACCGCGGAGCAGGCTGAAAGCGTCACGGCGGAGCCGGAGCTCTTGGACAAGCGGGGCAAGGAGCGGCCCTGGCAAGGCGAGCCGCGTCCTGCCGGCGCCGTGCCCCTGGCCGCCGCCGAGTAGCGCCGCAGCGTCGCCCTGATGGGAGAGTCCCGGATGACCGAGAAGATCTACCACAGCAACCCCTTTCCCAAGGCGGTGCTTTGGGGTGCCGGCGTGCTGCTCGCCCTCAGCTTGGTCGCCGTGGCCTTCGGCCGTTTCACCGGCATCGGCACGGTGATGAACCCGCAGGCCAAGCCGCGCGTGGTCCACAGCCTCCATTTCGACGACCGCGCCGACGGGGCCGTGGTGATCACCGATGCGGAAACGCAGCAAGTGGTTCTGGAGCTTGAGCCGGGAACCAACGGTTTCGCCCGCGGCGTCATGCGGGGCATGGCGCGGGGCCGTAAGCTCGAGGGGCTGGGCAACGAAACGCCGTTCCAGCTGGTCAGCTGGAGCGACGGGCGCCTGACACTGTCGGACCCGGCGACCGGCCACGTCGTCGAGATGAACGCCTTTGGTGAGACCCAACTGGAGAGCTTTGCGGCGATCTTGAACGCCGCCTCCGCCAAGCAGGAGAGCGTAACGCAATGACCTTCTCTCTTTTTGCCCGGCGCAGTGTCGAGGTGCCCTGTCGGATCGAGGTGGCGAACACCTTCGAGAGCCTGCATGCCCACGTCGACCTCGCCCGGGAAAGCGACCTGCAGCCGGGCGATGAAGTGCGGGTGCACGGCGCCGACATTCATGCTGCGTACGGCGAGAGCTTTACGCTCGAACGCAGCGCCACGGTGACTCGCGCCAGCTGGCTGGAGCGCGCCGTGACCCGAGTTCTGGGCAACTTCGAATTCATGGAGCTGCTCGATATCAGCTTTAGCGACAGGAGAAAGCTATGACCGCAGCCGCTCGCCGCATCGTACCGGCAGACAATGAGTACGTGAAAGCCGAGCTGGCGAAGAACGGTATCGACGCTACGGCAGACAACGGGCCGAACGAGTCGACCCGGACGGCGCAAGAGGACACGCTGCTCAGCCCGCGCTTCTACACCACCGACTTCGACGCCCTGGATGCGATCGACGTCTCGCCGGTGCGCGCGGAATGGGACGCCTTGTTGGAGGAGCTGGCCGAGGATCGGAACAAGCGGCACTTCAAGCGCGACGAAGACTGGCATCAGCAGATCCGCGATCTGCCGGAGGGTCTGCGCAAGGAGTTCATGGACTTCCTGATCTCCTCGCTGACCGCCGAGTTCTCAGGCTGCGTGCTCTATGCCGAGATGCGCAAGCGCGGCACCAACAAGGACATCATCGATCTCTTCAAGTACATGAGCCGCGACGAAGCGCGCCACGCCGGCTTCCTCAACGACACGCTGAAGGACTTCGGCATCGGCGTCGATCTCGGCTTCCTGACCAAGACCAAGAAGTACACCTACTTCCAGCCCAAGTTCATCTTCTACGCGGTCTACCTGTCGGAGAAGATCGGCTACGCGCGCTACATCACCATCTTCCGCCATCTGCAGAACCATCCCGATCGGCGCTTCCATCCGATCTTCAAGTGGTTCGAGCAGTGGTGTAACGACGAGTTCCGCCACGGCGAGGCCTTCGCCCTTCTGATGCGGGCGCAGCCGCATACCCTGCGCGGCCTCAACAAGCTCTGGATCCGCTTCTTCCTGCTGGCGGTCTTCGCCACCATGTACGTGCGCGACCATGCGCGGCCCGAGTTCCATGAGGCGCTCGGCGTCGATATCGACGACTACGACATGCGTGTCTTCCGCATCACCACGGAGATCTCGAAGCAGATCTTCCCGCTGACCCTCGACATCGACAACCCGCGCTTCAAGCAGCTGATGGACCTGCTGCTGCGGACCTCGGTGAAGATCGATCAGGCCAAGCGCCGCGGCGGCGTTGTCGGCGCCCTGAAGCGCATCGGCTTGGCCGGTGTGGCGGCGACCACCTTGGCACGGCTCTATCTGCTGCCGGTCAAGCGCAACACGCCGCCGGCCGACAGCCGCCTGGTCCCCGCCTGGTAAGAAGGAACCAAGGGGTAGAATGGAAACTTACGGCGTTCCCGCACTCTTTGCCGTGCTGGTCTGGTGGTGGAGCACGGGGGCCATCCTCTGGCTGGTCAGCCTGCCGCGCCGCTACCACCCGACGCTGTTCGTCGGCGCCACCCTGCTGCTGCCCATGGCAGTTTGGGGCGTGGTGACCAGCAGCGGCAACGCCAACATGTTCGGCGCCTATCTCGGCTTCGCCGCGGCGATCGGTGTCTGGGCCTGGCATGAGCTGGCCTTTCTGCTGGGTTACATCACCGGGCCCAATACCGAGCATTGCCCTGAGGGCGCCAGCGGCTGGCGCCGTTTCTCCGCCGCCACGCGCACCGTGATCTACCATGAGATCGCCTTGGCCCTGACCGTGGTGGCGCTGCTTTGGCTGCTGTGGGACTCGCCCAACCAGGTTGCCGCCTGGACCTTCATGGTGCTCTGGATCATGCGGCTCAGCGCCAAGCTCAACGTCTTCTTTGGCGTCCCGAACATGGCCGAGGAGTTCCTGCAGCCGCATCTCGCCTACATGAGCAGCTACTTCCGCAAGCGGCCGGTCACACCCCTCTTCTCCGTCGTGGTGACGGCGGCGACGGCCGTTGCGGTGCTGGTGGTCTTGCGCATGATCGACACCGCCACCCCGATGTGGGAGACGGCGGCCCTCGGGCTCGCCGGCACGCTGCTGCTGCTGGCCATCATCGAGCATTGGTTCCTGGTCCTGCCCGTGCGGGAGGCCGTCTTGTGGCGCTGGGCGCAGCGCAAGAGCGACGGCCCCCCTGCGCCGGCCGCGCCGCCGAAAACTAGAAGTGCATCAGAGTGTGAGGTGTCAGTGAACGGTCTGCCGTCCGGCAGTCCGCCAACCGCGTTGCTTAGGCCGACGGCGTCGACCGCCGGCTAAACGATAACAAAACAACTGGGAAAGACGACCCATGGACTATCAAGCCTTCTTCGAACAGCAGCTCGACGCTCTCAGGACCGAGGGCCGCTACCGCGTGTTCGCCGATCTGGAACGCAAGCTGGGCAACTTTCCGCGGGCCACCCGACATAAACGCAGCGAGAAGTCGGAGGTCACCGTCTGGTGCTCCAACGACTACCTCGGCATGGGGCAGAACCGCACGGTCATCGATGCGATGCACGAGGCGCTGGAGCGCTGCGGCGCAGGGGCCGGGGGCACGCGCAACATCTCCGGCACCAATCACTACCACGTGCTCTTGGAGCGTGAGCTGGCCGACCTCCACGGCAAGGAGGCCGCGCTGCTCTTCACCTCGGGCTACGTCTCCAACTGGGCCAGTCTCACGACCCTGGCGGCGAAACTGCCGAACTGCGCGGTGTTCTCGGACTCGCTCAACCACGCGTCGATGATCGAAGGCATCCGCCACAGCCGGGCGGAAAAGCACGTCTTCGCCCATAACAGCCCGGACGATCTCGACCGCAAGCTTGCGATGATCGAGCCCAACCGGCCGAAGCTGGTGGCCTTCGAGTCGGTCTATTCCATGGATGGCGACATCGCCCCCATTGCCGAGCTCTGCGACGTGGCCGACAAGCACGGCGCCATGACCTATCTCGACGAGGTGCACGCGGTCGGGCTCTACGGACCGCGCGGCGGCGGCGTCGCCGAGCGCGAAGGCCTGATGGATCGCCTGACGCTGATCGAGGGCACGCTGGGCAAGGCCTTCGGCGTGGTCGGCGGCTATATCGCCGGCTCCGCCGCGCTCTGCGACTTCGTGCGCTCCTATGCCAGCGGCTTCATCTTCACCACCGCGCTGCCTCCGACCGTGGCGGCGGGTGCCATTGCTTCGGTGCGGCATCTCAAGACCAGCCAGGCCGAGCGCCTGACTCAGCGCGAGCGGGTGGCGCAGCTGCGCGCCCGCCTCGATGCGGCCGGCATTCCGCATATGCAGAACCCGAGCCACATCGTGCCGGTGATGGTCTGTGAGCCGGTGCTCTGCAAGCAGATCAGCGACATCCTGCTGGATGACTGGGGCATCTACGTGCAGCCGATCAACTATCCCACCGTGCCGCGCGGGACGGAGCGCCTGCGCTTCACGCCCTCACCGTTGCATTCCGAACAGGACATCGACTACCTGATGGAGGCCCTGACCAGCGTCTGGGCCCAGCTCGGGCTGATGCGGCGCGAAGCGGCGGAGTAGCCGCTACGCAATCAGGCGACCCGAGCAGCCGCCCGGGTCGCGGCTGTGGGGACTCTACTGTGCGGACGCCTGCCTGAGGTAGGCGATGACGTTGACGATCTCGACCTCTTTCTTGAGGCCGGCGAAGGCCATGCGGTTGCCTTTTATGAAGCCCCTGGGATCGGACAGATAGGCCGTCAAGTTTTCCTCGGTCCAGGTGATGCCCGAGTCCTTCATGGCCTTGGAGTACTTGAAGCCCTCGACCGAGCCGGCGCTGCGGCCAATGATGGCGACGAGGTGCGGGCCGACGCGGTTCTTCTCCTCGTTGACCACGTGGCATGCCTTGCACTTGCGAAAGACCTTTTCGCCTTTCGCCGGATCGCCCTCTGCCAAAACCGGACCGGATGCCAGCACGGCAAAGAGCGTAGCGACCAGGCTAACGAAGCCAATTTTCCCGTAGCGCATGGGGTTTATCTCCTCCCTGGTGTAAATTGTCTGCCGTCAAACTAGGGCAGTGTTCAACAGTTCTCCAGGGGCAAAGCCAAAGAAAGTGCCGACCATGCTCAGCGTGGCTCAGTCCGAGCGCTTGCGTTCGGCCAGGGCGAGCAGCCCCGTCACGTCTAGGTGCGCCTCCATATGGGCAGCCAGGGCATCCAGCGTTTCCTCCACGGCGGCTCCATAGCTGAGCTCGGAGGGGGCAGCCCCCAATTCTCTCAGAAACGTGGCGCGAAAGCCGTCGGCGGTGAAGAGACCATGCAGGTAGGCGCCGGTGACCCGGCCGCAGGGCGAGACGGCGCCCTCCGGCCGGCCCTCGATCTCCAGGAAAGACCGTGCGCAGTCCGGCCCCTCGGTGCGGCCGATGTGGATCTCGTAGCCTTCGATGGCCTCGCCGCTGGACAGATGGTGCCCGGCTACCCGGGCCAGACGCTTGTCGCCGCCCATCACCGTATCGACGGCAAGCAGTCCAAGACCCTCGCTCTCACCCGGCGGGCCCTCGATGCCGTCGGGGTCGGCGATGCGGCGTCCGAGCATCTGATAGCCGCCGCAGATTCCCAGCACCCGGCCGCCTCGGCGGGTGTGTGCCAGAAGATCGATGTCCCAGCCCTGCTCGCGCATAAAAGCGAGGTCGCCGCGGGTCGATTTGCTGCCGGGCAGGATGACGAGATCGGCATCGCCGGGCAGGGCCTGGCCGGGCGGCACCATCTCCAGCGAGACCTCGGGCTCGAGTTTCAGCGGGTCGAAATCGTCGAAGTTGGCAATGCGCGAGAACATCGGGCAGACGATCTTGCGCTTGCCGGGCTTGCTGCCGCTCACGAGGTCGACAGAGTCCTCGGCGGGCAGGCGTGCAGCGCCCACGAACCAGGGTAGCACGCCGAAGCCGCGCCAGCCGGTGCGCTCCTCGATGAAGCGGTAGCCATCGTCGAACAGCCGGATGTCGCCGCGGAACTTGTTGATCAGGAAGCCCTCGATCATCGCCGCATCCTCCGGGTCGATCACCGCCTGGGTGCCGACGATCTGGGCGATGACCCCGCCGCGGTCGATATCGCCGGCCAGCACGACCGGGACGTCGGCCGCCCGGGCGAAGCCCATGTTGGCGATGTCGCCCAGCCTCAGGTTCACCTCTGCCGGGCTGCCGGCGCCCTCGACGATGATCAGCTCCGCGTCGGTGCCGAGCCGCTCGAAGCTCTCCAGCACGCCGTTCATCAAGCGCGGCTTGAGGTCGGCATAGTCGAGCGCCTTGACCGTCGCCAGGCGCTGGCCCTGCAGCACCACCTGGGCGCCGATGTCCGTTTCCGGTTTCAACAGCACGGGATTCATGTCGACTGTCGGCGTGCGGCCGCAGGCCAGGGCCTGAAGCGCTTGCGCCCGGCCGATCTCGCCACCCTCGGCCACGGCAGCGTTGTTCGACATGTTCTGCGGTTTGAAGGGCGCGACATTCAGGCCGCGTTGCCGCGCCGCCCGGCAGAGCCCGGCGACCAGCAGCGACTTGCCGACATTCGAGCCGGCCCCCTGGATCATCAGCGCAGAGGGCACCTCAGAACTCGACGCCTGCCTGGGCTTTGACGCCGTCGCGGAAGGGATGCTTCAGCAGGGTCATCTCGGTCGCCAGGTCAGCTGCCTCGATCAGCTTGTCGGCGGCGTTGCGGCCGGTAAGCACCACGTGGCAGTCCTCGGGCTTCTCGGTCTCAAGGAAGGCCAGCACCTCGTCGAGATCGAGATAGCCGTAGCGCAGGGCGATGTTGACCTCGTCGAGCAGCACCATGCGGATGGCGGGATCGCGGATTAGCTCCTTCGCCTTCTCCCAGCCGGCCTGGGCCATCTCCATGTCGCGAGCCTTGTCCTGGGTCACCCAGGTGAAGCCTTCGCCCATGGTATGGAAGGCGCAGAGGTCCGAGAAGTGCTCGGCGATCAGGGCGCGCTCGCCGGTCTCCATGCCGCCCTTGATGAACTGCACCACGGCGCAGGGCATGCCGTGGGCAATGCAGCGGAAGATCATGCCGAAGGCGGCCGAGCTTTTGCCCTTGCCCTTGCCCGTGTGGACGATGATCAGGCCGCGCTCCTCGGTCTTGCCGGCCATGATCTTGTCGCGGGCGCGGGCCTTCTTGGCCATCTTGGCGGCGTGGCGTTCCTGCTCCTCGGCGTCGACGGCCGGGACGTCATTCTCGCTCATGCCTTCTCTCCTTTCAGCTCTGCAATCAGGCCCTGCGCGGTGTTGGAGCGCGGCTGCCAAAGGCCGCGCCGTACCGCTTCGTCCAGGCGGGCCGCGATCTCCTTCAGGGCCGCGGGGTTCGCTTCTTCCAGGAAGGCGCGCGTGTCATCATCCGCAAGATAGGCCTGGTGGACGAGATCGAAATGGTGATCCTGCACCGCCTGGGTGGTGGCTGCAAAGGCAAAGAGGTAGTCCACCGTCGCCGCCATCTCGAAGGCGCCCTTGTAGCCGTGGCGCTTCACGCCGGCGATCCATTTGGGATTGACCACCCGCGACCGCACGACCCGCGCCACCTCTTCGGTCAAGGTGCGGACGACCGGCCGCTCCGGGCGCGCATGGTCGTTGTGGTAGATCGTCGGCGCGCGGCCGCTCAGGCTTTCCACCGCTGCCGCCATGCCGCCTTCGAACTGATAGTAGTCGTCGCTGTCCAGCAGGTCGTGCTCGCGATTGTCCTGGTTCTGGACCACGGCCTCGACCTGGGTCAGGCGCTTTTCCAGCAAGTCGCGGGCGACAGCGCCCTCAGCCGCCTGGCCGTAGGCATAGCCGCCCCACTCCAGGAAGGCCTCCCCGAGATCGGCGCGGCTTTCCCAGACGCCGCTGTCGATCAGCGCTTGCAACCCGGCTCCGTAAGCGCCGGGCTTGGAGCCGAAGACGCGGAAGCCGGCGCGCAGGGCGGCATCGGCCACACCCTCGGCTTCCAGCCGTCGCGCTTCCGCCCGGTAGCGCGCGGCGGCCGGGTTGTCGGCTTCCGGCTCGTCCAGTTCCATGACGGCGCGAGCGGCGCTGTCGATCAGGTCGATCTGGCCTGGGAAGGCGTCGCGGAAGAAGCCGGAGATGCGCAGGGTGACGTCGACCCGCGGCCGCCCGAGCACCGACAGCGGCAGGATCTCGAAGCCGGTGACCCGCCGCGAGCCTTCGTCCCAGCTCGGGCGCACGCCCATCAGCGCCAAGGCCTGTGCGAGATCGTCGCCGCCGGTGCGCATATTGGCGGTGCCCCAGGCCGTCAGCGCCATCGCCTTGGGCCAGTCGCCGTGGTCCTGAACGTGACGCTCGATCAAGCGGCTGGCCGACTTCCAGCCCAAGGCCCAGGCCGTCGGCGTCGGCAGCGCCCGGTTGTCGACCGAGAAGAAGTTGCGCCCGGTCGGCAGCACGTCCGGCCGGCCGCGCGTCGGCGCGCCGGAGGGGCCGGGCGCGATGAAGCGCCCGTCGAGCCCGGCCAATAAGCCGGCCAGCTCCCGCTCGCCGCAGGCGCGCAGGGCCGGGCGCAATGTGCTGTCCATGCGCTCCAGGACGGCGCGGGTGGCGGTCCAGTCTTCAGCCGGCTGCCAGGTCCCGGCGATCAGTTGGCCGGCGAGCAGTTCCAGCCGCTCGACGCTGTCGCCCTTGTTGCGCCAAGGGTCCTCCGACTGCGCCTGCAGCGCTTCGGGGCGCGGCCCCTGCCAGGCTTCCGACATGACGCAGTCGAGCGGGTCGAAGTCCTCGGACGCCAGCTCCAGGTCGCGCGCCAGGGCGCGGATGAGGGAGGCGTCACCGCCCTCGTCCCGCCCGCGCGGCAGCCGGGCGAGCGCGGCCAGCAGGTCGCACTCCAGCCGGCCCTCGGGCGCGGCCCCGAAGATGTGCAGACCGTCGCGGATCTGGCTTTCCTTCAGCTCGCAGAGGAAGTCGTCGAGCTTGCGCAGGCGGCTGTCCGCATCGTCCGCGCTGTCGATGCCGGCATCGCGGTCCAGGCCGCTGACCTCGGTCAGGCTGAGGATCTCCTTGCGCAGCAGTTCCAGCCGGCGCGGGTCGACGCCGGCCGCGTCGTAGTACTCGTCGACCAGAGCCTCCAGATCGCGCAGCGGGCCGTAGGTTTCCGCGCGGGTCAGCGGCGGCGTCAGATGATCGACAATGGCCGCCTGCGACCGCCGCTTGGCCTGCGTGCCTTCGCCGGGGTCGTTGACGATGAAGGGGTAGAGGTGCGGCAGAGGGCCGAAGATCGCCTCGGGCAGGCACTCGCCCGAAAGTGCGACCGCCTTGCCCGGCAGCCATTCGAGATTGCCGTGCTTGCCGAGATGCACCAGGGCCTGGGCGCCAAAGGTCTCGCGCAGCCAGGTGTAGAAGGCCAGGTAGTGGTGCGGCGGCGGCAGGTCGGGACTGTGGTAGCTCTGCATGGGGTCGAGCTGATAGCCGCGGGCCGGCTGTACCCCGACGACCACGTTGCCGAAGCGGTGCAGCGAGAGGGCGAAGGCTTCGCCGTCTAGAAAGGGGTCGTCTTCCGGTGGACCCCAGCGGGACTCGATGGTGTCGCGCACGCTTTCAGGCAGTCGGGCAAATGCCTCGCGATAGTCGGCGAGCGGCAAGCGCTCGCCGCCCTCGCGCTCGGCCCGGTCGGCCAGCCAGTTGGTCGGCCCGGCGGTGAGGATCTGCATCAGTGCGGCGCCGTCGGCAGGCGCGTTCTCGATCCCATAGCCGGCTTCGCCCAGGGCGGCGAGCACGCGGGCGCAGCTTTCCGGCGTGTCGAGGCCGACTCCGTTGGCGAGACGCCCGTCCTTGTTGGGATAGTTGGCGAGGATGAGCCCGATGCGGCGTTCGGCTGCCGGCGTGCGCGCCAGTTCCGCCCAGTTGGCCGCCAGCTTGGCGACGAACTGCGCACGCTCCTCCTGCGCCCGGTGGCGCGCCACGGGGAACTGGGTGGTCTCGTCGAAGTAGGCCTCGTCCTTGAAGGCCACCGCGCGCGCCAGGATGCGCCCGTCGACCTCGGGCAGGGAGACGTTCATGGCGATGTCGCGCGGCGAAAGCCCGCGGTCGCCTTCAGCCCAGGCCTCTTCGCTGCCGCCGGAGAAGACGACCTGGAACACCGGCACGCCCGGCGCGTCGAGCACGGTCGGCTGGCGCTCCTCGCGCCAGTCCTCCGCCTGGGCCGAGCCGACCGCGAAGCTGGTGGCGTTCAAGACCACGTCGGGCGCTGCGTCGGCGAAGATCTGCGTCAGGGTCGCGGCCGAGAGCGAGTCCTTCAGGGAGGCGACGAAGACAGGCAGGGGGTTCAAGCCTTCGGCCGTCAGGGCGGCGGCGAGGCGGTCGATCACCTCGGCTCCGGCGCCTTGCAAGAGAGCCCGATAGAACACCAGGGCGGCGGTCGGGGCGCCCGGTGTCCAATGCGCCTGAAGGGAAGTGATGTCGCCCGGTCCCTCGCCTGGTAGGTAGGTCCCGGCGCGCAGCAGCGGCACGGCCCGCGCCGGCGGTGGCGCGCCATCCAGCAGATGCGCGGTGAAGCGCAGCAGGTTGGCGGCGTTGGCGGCACCGCCCTCGACGAAGTAGCTCCAGAGCGTCTGCTGTGTCTCGTCGGGCAGGCTCGAGGCGCGCGCCAGGGCCTCGTCCGGCTTGTCATCACCGGGCAGCGCGACGAAGGGCACGCCGGCCTCGGCCAGGCGCAGGGCGCACTGCTCGAGACCGTAGGGCCAATAGGCTTCGCCGCCGAGCAGCCGGGCGATCACCAGGCGCGAGCGGGTCAGAGTCTTGTCGAGATAGAGATCGACCGAGAAGGGGTGCTGCAGCCAGGCGAGCCGGGCCAGCCGCAGGGAGGGTACCGCATCGCCCAGGCGCTGTTTGGCGCTGGCCAGCGCCGCCAACTCCATGTCGTTGGCCGAGAGAACGACCACATCGGCGGGCGACTGCTGTGGGTCGACCGGCTCCGTGCCGTCGCTGATCTCACCCGCCTGCGCCTGAAGCAGATGCATCGGTCTCTGGCCAGCTCTACTCCGCGGCGGCTTGTCGGGGCATGTAGCCGCCGAGTGCCGCGGCAATGCTCTCCCGGTCGAGCCCGGCGTGGCCGATGGCGACCAGCGCGCTCCGCCTCTCTTCCTCGGGCCGGAAGGGCCGGTCGAAGTAGGTCGAAACCCGCGGGCCCACCGCTTGGACCACCAGGCGCATGGGCTTGCCCGTCACCGCGGCGAAGCCTTTCACCCGGAGCAGACCGTGCGCGGCGATCGCCTGCTGGACTCGTTCGGCGATGGCCTCGGGCGAGGCGGCCTCCGGCAGCTCGACGATGAAGCTCTCGAACGCGTCGTGCCCGTGATCATGATCATGCTCGTGGTCGTGATCCTCGTCGTCATGATTATGGTCATGATCGTGGCGATGATGGACCTCGACCCGCGCGTCCATGTCATCTTCCGCGCCCATGCTGCGGCCCAGGAGCACATCCATGGGGGCAGCGCCATGGGCGGCCGAGACCACCGAGACGCCGTCTCGTGCCCGGCTCTGCAGATCGCCGGTCAGCCTCTCCGCGGTGTCTTCGCCGAGCAGGTCGGCCTTGTTGAGCAGCACGAGATCGGCGCAGGCGAGCTGGTCCTCGAAGAGCTGGGAGAGCGGCGTGTCGTGGTCCAGGTTCTCATCCTCGGCGCGCTGGCGCGCCACTGCCGCCTCGTCAGCGGCAAAGTGGCCCGCGGCGACGGCTGCGCCGTCGACCACCGTCACCACGCCGTCGACGGTGACCTGGGCGCGGATGTCCGGCCAGGCGAAGGCGCGAACCAGCGGCTGCGGCAGGGCCAGGCCCGAGGTTTCGATGACGATGTGGTCGGGCGGGACCTCCCGCTCCAAGAGCTTGGTCAGTGCCGGCAGGAAATCCTCTGCCACCGTACAGCAGATGCAGCCGTTGGGCAGCTCCACCACGTCATCGTCGGCGCAATCCTCGAAGCCGCAGCCCTGGACGATGCCGCCGTCGACGCCGAGGTCGCCGAATTCGTTGATGATCAGGGCGATGCGCCGTCCCTCGGCGTTGGCCATCAGGTGCCGGATGAGGGTGGTCTTGCCGGCGCCGAGGAAGCCGGTGATCACGGTGGCAGGGATTTTGCCGCGCATCGCGGTCCTCCTCAGTCGCTTCAGCGGGATCGCAAGGAGGATCGGCGCGCCGACGAGAGCCGGCTGCGGCAATCCGTGACCTGGTGCACCCCGCCCGTTCACGTTTCTCGCCGGTGGGTCCGGCGTTGCGCGGCAGGTCTCCCGGCTCGCGGATCTGGCCCTTGCTGTGTTTCGGGCCGGCACGCTCTCCTTACCTTCCCGGAGATCTGGCTCCAGTGGCAGCGGTGGAGAGCGCTCTCCACTCACGGTCGCGGGGGCGGCGCCGGCTGGCGGCCTCCTTTGCGGATCGACCACACCCGGCTTCCCTCTTAGCTTCCGCCTCGCGCTCGCTCGGCGGAAGAACCATCGCAAGCGAAAGCAAGCGGCAGGTATGCCCTTACTGTCAACCGGAAAAATCGTCGTTGACAAGATGCGCGCCGGCCTGCCCCACTCTGCGCCAGCGAACGGTTCCCTCGGCCAGGCGGCTTTGGGATGAAAAGGGAACGCGGTGCGGTCGACCCGGGTGCGGGGGCCAAATCCGCGGCTGCCCCCGCAACTGTAAGCGGCGAGCGCGCTCCCACCACGCCACTGCGCCATCGGCGCGGGAAGGCTGGAGCGACGCAGAGACCCGCGAGCCAGGAGACCTGCCGTCCGCGGTCACCTGTCCCTCCGTACGGGGTGTGCGAAGGGGGCGGTCTTCCGCTTGCGGTGACGTCCGTCGTTGATGGTCGCGCCGCGCGTCGATTTCTTCATTTCGCCGGCGACGACCGAGTTCGCAACACCGGGCCCAAGGCCCGGCAGCTAAGGGGACGTCGTATGCGAAAACAGATTGAGCGCACTCTTGTCTTTGGTGCGGCAGCTTGGCTTGTGCTGCCGCCGTTCGTCGTGGCCGAAGAGGTCTTTCTGGCCGACCCGGTGGTCGTCTCGGCCACCCGCACGCCCATTGAGGCAGCCAAGACCGGCTCCTCCATCTCGGTCATCACGCAGCAGGACCTGGAGGACAATCCCCAGAACACGGTCGCCGAGGCGATCGAGACCGTGCCGGGCGTCGCGGTGGCGCCGCGCGGCTCTTTGGGCGCCAGCACGGAGATCTCGGTCCGCGGTTTCGATCAGTCCGACATCCTGGTTCGCTTCGATGGCATCGAGCTGGCCGACCCGGGCGAGCTGCGTGTGCAGTCGGACCTCGGACAGATTCTGCTCGGCGACGTCAACCGCATCGAGGTGCTGAGGGGCGCGCAGAGCGCGCTCTACGGTGGCGAGGCCATCGGCGGGGTGATCGACATCACCTCCGGCGTCGGGCGCGGCACCGGCCGCACGCTCAAGCTCTTCGGCGAGGGCGGCAGCTACAACACCGCTGTCGGCGGCGCCACCGTCGGGCTCGGCGAGTTGGATTGGGATCTCTCCGCCTCGGTGCAGGGCGCGCGCTCCGCTGGCTTCTCCGCGGCGGACAAGGAGACCGGCGCGTCGGAGCGGGACGGCTATGAGAACGTCACACTTTCGACTGTCGGCTCGGTTGACGTGACGGAGTTCGTGACCTTGGGTGGGGCCGCACGCTACGTGGAGCGGGAGACGCAGATCGATCGCATTGCGGGCGGCCTGCCGGTGGATGCCGACGGGCGTTCGGTGGAGAGTGAGCTCGCTGCTGGGCGCGGCTTCGCCCGCGTCGGCCTGTTCGAAGGGCAGTTCATGAACGAGTTTTCCGCGCAGTTCCTCACCTCGACTCGGGAGTTCAAGGAAGCGACCGACAGCAAGTTCGAGGGGGATCGCTTGAAGCTGGAGTATCTCGGCAGCTGGGACGTCACCGAGGGCATCGACTTCGTGCTGGGCGGCGACTGGACCGATGAGGACGTGAAGACGAGCGACGGCGTGGACGAGGACAGCCAGATCGCCGGCGGCTTCCTGCAGATGGTGTTCGAGCCGACCAGCTACCTGACCTTTACCGGTGCTGGGCGCTACGATCACCATTCGGAGTTCGGCGGCGAGCCGACCTGGCGCGGCACGGCGGCGGTGCAGCCGCTGCAGGGCACGGTGGTGCGCGGCGCCGTCGCCACGGGCTTTCGCGCGCCCTCAAACCGTGAGCTCTTCTCGCCGCCGGGTATTTTCGGCCCGGTGGGCAACCCGGACCTGGAGCCCGAGCGCTCCTTCACCTGGGAGATCGGCGTGGACCAGAATTTCTTCGGCGGCCGTGCCCGTGCCTCCGCGACCTACTTCCAGTCTCGCACCGAGGACCTGATCGCTTTTCGCTTCGGCGAGGGCTTCGTGCAGATCGAAGGCGACACCGAGCGGCGCGGCGTCGAGCTGGGTTTGCAGGCACGGCCCTTCGACAACTTGGACGTCAATGTCGCCTACACCTACCTCAACGCCGAGGAGCCGGACGGCGACCAACTCGAGTTCGCGCCCCGCCACGACGTCACGACCAAGGTGGTCTGGCGACCCATCGAGCGGGTCACGCTCACCGGCACCGCCACCTATCTCGGGGAGGTGCGGGACAGTGGCGAGGACCTCAGCCCCTTCTTCGTGCTCAATGCCGTAGCGGCCTACGAGGTGGTCGAGGACATATCGCTCTATGTGCGGGTCGTTAACATCCTGGACGAGAACTACCAGCGCGTAGACGGTTTCGAAACCTCCGATCTGGCGGCCTATGCCGGCTTTCGCGCTCAGTTCTGATCGGCTCTGAACGGCGATGAGCGAGGCAGCGCGCTACAGGCTTTTGATCGCCGGGCTTTGCCTGCTGGTCGCGCTGCTCTTCGCTGTCTCGCTGCTGGTCGGCCCGGCAGGCCTCGGGCTCGGGGAGAGCCTTGAGGCGCTGTTTAGCGGCCGCGGCGAAGCGCAGGTGCTGGTCATGCGGGAAATTCGCCTGCCGCGGGCGCTGCTCGGCCTGATGATCGGCGCCACCCTCGGTCTCTCGGGCGCGGCCCTGCAGGGCTACCTGCGAAATCCCTTGGCGGAGCCGGGCTTGATCGGCGTTGCGCCCTGCGCCTCGCTCGGCGCCGTCATCGCCATCTTCACCGGCCTCGCAGCCGCCTTTCCCCTCGCCCTGCCGCTGACCGCTCTGGCCGGCGCCGGGGTGGCGGTACTGGTTGTGCAGGCCATGGCCGGCATCCGCGGCGGCGCCATTACCTTGATCCTGGCCGGGGTCGCGCTCTCCAGCTTTGCCGGTGCCTTGACCTCGCTGGTCCTCAATCTCTCGCCCAACCCTTTCGCGGCGTTGGAGATCGTCTTTTGGATGCTCGGCTCCCTGGCCGACCGCTCGATGCTGCATGTCCAGCTGGCCGCCCCCTTCATGATCGTCGGCTGGGCCATGCTGATCGTGCTTGGCCGGGGCCTCGACGCCTTGACCCTGGGCGAGGACGCGGCCGCCTCCATGGGCGTGCGGCTCAGTCGTCTACGCGGCCTCGCCGTGCTCGGCACGGCGGCCTCGGTCGGCGCGGCGACCGCCGTCGCCGGCGCCATCGGCTTCGTCGGCCTGGTGGTGCCGCATCTCCTGCGGCCCCTGGTCGGCGCGCGCCCCTCGCGGCTTTTGCTCGCCTCGGCCTTGGGTGGGGCCGCCATGCTGTTGGCAGCCGATCTGGCCGTTCGCTTGATCGCGCCCGGCAAGGACCTCAAGCTCGGCGTGCTGACCGCCCTGGTCGGTGCGCCCTTCTTCCTCTGGCTGATCATCAAGACGCGGAGACGCCTGGCATGAGCCTTCTGGCCCTCTCGGACATCACCGCCCAGCTCGGCGGCAACGAGGTGTTGCGGGGTGTCTCGCTGGAGGTGGACGCCGGCGAGTTCGTCGGCCTGATCGGCCCTAACGGCGCCGGCAAGTCCACTCTGATGCGCGCGGCCCTCGGCCTCATCCCTTCCGGTGGCGCTCGCCAGATCGGCGCGGAGCCAATCGAGCGGCTGCCGGCGGGAGAGCGTGCCCGGCGGGTGGCCTATCTGCCGCAGGGGCGAGAGATCGCTTGGCCCGTCACCGTCGAAACCCTGGTCGGCTTGGGCCGCGCGCCCTATCGCAAGAGCTTCGCGCCGCCGGACGCCGCCGACCGTGCCGCGGTCGAAGCTGCGCTCAGCCGCATGGATGTGGCCGACTTCCGCAGGCGGCCGGCGACCGATCTCTCGGGCGGTGAGCAGGCCCGGGTGCTGATCGCGCGTGCCTTGGCGCAGGAGGCGCCGCTCCTGATCGCCGACGAGCCGACGGCCGGCCTCGACCCTTCGCACCAGATCGAGCTGATGGAGACCTTCGCCGCGCTGGCCCGGGAGGGCCGCGGTGTTTTGGCCTCGCTCCATGATCTCAGCCTCGCCGCGCGCTGGTGCGGCCGCGTGGCCCTGATGGACGGTGGGCATATCGTGGCCGAGGGCGCGCCGGCCGATGTCTTGACCGCCGAGCGCTTGCAGCAGGTCTACGGCATCACCGCGCGCATCGAGGAGGGTCCCGACGGACTGCTGGTACAGCCGCTTGCACGCGTTCACTAGAAGCCGACCAGAAGGGCGATCGCTGCCAGCATGGCCGCAACGAGCCACATGGCGCGCCGATAGAGAGCGAGCGCCCGCTTCAGGTCGGGGGCCAGGGGGTCGGGGCTGTCGGGGTTGAGCCAGGGCTCCTCGGCCACCCGGTCATGATAGGCGCGCGGGCCCGAGAGGCGGCAGTCGAGCGCCGCCGCCATGGCGGCCTCCGGCCAGCCGGCGTTGGGCGAGCGGTGCCGTTTGGCGTCGCGGCGCATGATCGTGACGGCGTGGCCCGGATTGCCGGAGACGGCGGCGAAGATCAGGCCGGTCAGGCGGGCGGGCAGCCAGTTCACCCAGTCGTCCAGGCGCGCCGCGAAGCGCCCGAAGTCCTCGTGCCGCGGGGAGCGGTGGCCGATCATGCTGTCGAGCGTGTTGATGGCCTTGTAGGCAGCGATGCCGGGCAGGCCGAGCAGCAGGCCCCAGAAGAGCGGCGCCACCACCCCGTCGGAGCTGTTCTCCGCCAGGCTCTCGATGGCGGCGCGGGAGATGCCAGCCTCGTCGAGGACGGAGACGTCCCGGCCGACGATCTTGGCCACCTCCGCCCGTGCTTGATCGAGATCGTCGCGGGCCAGTGCCTCGGCGACCGGTGCGACATGGTCATGGAGGCTGCGGGCGGCGATCAACGGCCAAGCCAGCACGGACGCCAGCATGAGCCCGAGCGTTCCATCGGGCAGCAGCCAGGCGGCCAGGCCCGCGGCCCCGGCCGCAGCGGCGATGGCCAGACAGGCAGAAGCCTCGCCGAGCTTGCGGCGTTTGGCGGGGCTGTCGGCGTCCCGATTGAGGCGCTTGTCCAGCCGATCGATCAGGGCGCCGAGCCAAGTCACGGGGTGGCCAATGGCCCGATACAGCTTATCCGGCCATCCGACCAGGGCATCGATCGCCAAGGCAATCAGCATGACAAGCGCCCAGCTCATGCGGCGCGTCTCCCAAGACTGGTGTGTCGCAGCCTCTATGCCTATCAAGAGCCCGACAGAAAACACAGGGTGATCAGCGATGGCAGGGGTCAGACACAGGCTCGTCTTGGGTGGCGCACGCTCGGGCAAGTCGCGCCACGCGCAAACGCTGGCCGAGGCCACGGGGCCGCGACGCACCTATCTCGCCACCGCCGAGGCGCGCGACGGGGAGATGGCGGCGCGCATCGCCCAGCACCAGGCGGAGCGCAGCGAAGGCTGGCAGACCCTCGAAGCGCCGCTCGACATGCCGGCGGCGTTGGGAACTGTCACCGAAAGCGATGTGGTCCTGGTCGACTGCCTCACGCTCTGGCTGACCAACGTCATGCTGGGCGAGCGCGACGTCGATCCAGCGACGGACGCCTTGGTGGCGGCGCTGGCGGCGGCGCAGCAGCCGGTCATCCTGGTGTCCAATGAAGTGGGGCTCGGCCTGGTGCCGGAGACGCCGCTGGGGCGTGCCTTCCGCGACGCGCAAGGGCGACTCAACCAGCGTATGGCCGAGGAGGTGGACGAAGTGCGTTTCGTGGCTGCCGGCTTGCCCCTCGTCTTGAAGGGCTGATGGACTCTAATCGAGCGGCGGCACCCGGGCGACGAAGTGCCCCTTCACGCCGGACGGCCATTGCTTGTAGGCGACGACGCCTTCCTCGCTTTCCGCATGCAGCGCGGCGTAGGCGACCAGCGCCTCGGCGCTCTCGGCTTCCGGCGCGAAGCTGCCGAGCACGTAGGACATCTTACCCGGTGCCGAAATCGCCACGTTGCAGCCGTGCTCGCAGCCCATCAGGCAGGCGGTGCCGCGCACCGTGACGGCTGCCGCGTCGCTAGCGCTGTCCTCGACCAGCGCCAGCATGGCTTCGCCGCAGGGCGGCAAGGTCCTGTCCTCCCGCGCTTCGCCGCGGCGGCAGGTGGTGCAAACCGTGATGACCGTCATGATGTTCCGCTATTGAAACGCCTTAGGAAGCCTTGATTGACTCCGCCGCGACCTCCTCGCGCAGCGCCCTGGCTAGCAGCATGGCGATGCCGAGCGCAAGGACTGCGGCGACGGTGACGCCGGTCCAATCCAGATGCTCGTAGACCAAGCCGAGGGTGAAGGCGCCGAACAGGCCGCCGAGGTAGTAGCTCGATAGATAGAGGCCGTTGGCGGCGGCGTGGGAGTGGCCGGCCGCGCGCCCGACATAGCCGGCGACGGCGGCCTGGGCGAAGAAGAGGCCGATACCGATCAGCGACAGCCCGAGCAGCACGACCCAGAGATTACCGAGCCAGACCGCGAAGATGCCGGCGTAGGTCACCGCCGCGCTGAGCCAGAAGCTGTTACGGGCGCCCCATTTCCGGGCCAGCTTTCCGGCGATGGGCGTGGTGAAGATGGCCGGCAGGAAGACGAAATAGACGAGGCCGAGCAGCAGCGGGTCGAGTTGGAGGCGCGGGCCGACCAGCTCGAAGTTCACGTAGGTGAAGAGGCCGACGAAAAGAAACAGGATGACGAAGCCGATCAGAAAGCTGGCCCGCAGCCGCGGGTTGGAGAGATGCGCCGCCCAGGCCTTGCCCGGCTTCTGTCCCGAAACCGGCCGCTCACCCGAGGAGGGGCCGATCAGCACGAAAGCGATGACGGCACCCAGTAAGTTGAGCGCGGCGAAGGCGAAGAAGCTGCCGGCGAGCCCGACCGACTCGGCGAGCGAGCCGGCCATCAGGCGGCCGAAGAGATTGCTGGCCACGTTGCCGGTGATGTAGGCGGCCATGGCGCCGGAGGCGGCGGTGATGCTGCACTGCTCCGAAAGGTAGGTCATGGTCAGGGTGAAGGCCGCCGCCATGAACACGCCCTGCAGGATGCGCAACATGGCGAAGAGGGCGACGTCGTCGACGATCCCGAGCAGGAAGGTGGGAATGGAGAGCAGCGCCAGGCTGAGCCAGATGCCGCGCTTGCGGTCGATGCGGTCGGCGAACCAGGCGACGGCCAGTCCCGAGGCTGCCATACCGAGGGTGGAGAGATTGACCGCCACCCCCATGGTCGAGGTGTCGACCTGGTAGGCTTCGACCAACTGGGGCAGCAGCGCCTGGCTGCCGAAGAGGTCGATCAGGGTCAGGAAGCTGATGATGGCGATGATGGTGCTGCGCCGCAGGGTGTCCTGCAATCGGTCACCCTGCAGCGCGCCCTCCACGAAGTACCGCATTCCCAAGCTTCCCTCTTCGCTGCGGCGTCCAGCGGCCGCGCCTGCTCGCTATGTAGTACGATTTCGCGACGGCGGCATGTCGGCCGTCGAAAGATCCCTGGGATCTTTCGATCACGCCCGATCACTATGGGGCCAGGTATCGCTCAGGCGGTAGCCGCCCGGCCAGGGGTCCTCTGGGTCGAGGTAGTGCTGCGTGCTGCCGGTCAGCCAGGCGCGGCCGGTGATGGAGGGCACGATGGCCGGCTGGCCGGCGACCGTGGTCTCCGCTTCGATGCGGCAATCGAAGACGGAGTCGATAATCGAAACGCCGCGGAAGCGCTCGCCCACCGCAAGCGCGCCGCGCGCGTGCAGCACCGCCATGCGGGCGCTGCAGCCTGTGCCGGTCGGGCTGCGGTCGATCTTGCCCGGGCGCACCGTCACTGCGTTGCGGCCGGTCTTGATGCCCTCGACCTCCTCGACCTTGGCGGCGATCTGGCAGAAGGAGATGTGCGACCAGTCCGGGTTCTCCGGGTGGCGGAAGCCGAGCTGCTCGTTGGCGGCGGCGGTGATGCGCACGCCGATCTCAGCCAGCGCGCGGGCCTCGTCGGCGGTCAATGCGAAGCCGAGATCCTCGGCCGAGACGATGACGAAGCTGTCTCCGCCGTAAGCGGTGTCGGCCTTGAGCGTGCCGAGACCCTCGACCTCCAGCACGGCGTCGAGCTGTGCGGCGAAGGAGGGCAGGTTGCGCACGGTGACCGCCTCGACCTTGCCACCGCGGCAGCGGGCGCGCGCCTCGATCAGGCCGCCCGGCGCCTCCAGGGTCAGGACTGTCTCCGGCTCCTGCATCGGCAGGATACCGGTCTCCAGCAGCACGGTGGAGACGCAGATGCTGTTGGAGCCGGACATGGGTGGCGTGTCCGCCGGCTCCATGATGATGAAGCCCATCTGGGCCTCGGGATGTTTGGGCGGGACCAGCAGGTTCACGTGGCGGAAGACGCCGCCGCGCGGCTCGTTGAGCACGAAGCGGCGCAGCGTCTCATCCCGGGCAATGAAGCGCGACTGTTCCCACAGGGTCTCGCCCGGCGGCGGCGCCACGCCCCCGACGATGACATCGCCGACCTCGCCCTCGGCATGGCAGCCGACGATGTGAACGATGCGGCTGGAGCGCATGGCTACCCCCTGTTGCTGAAGCCGAGCGGCCGGTTTCCGATTTGCGTGCAGGCAGTAGCTGGAGTAGTACGCAGGCTGTATGCAAAATCAAGCAAGCCCTGCATTCAGAAAGGCTCTAAATGCCTAGGAAGCAGGTGAGTGACCAGCCAGACAGGAAGCCCTCGCGGGGCGGCGGCGCGCTGCGCATCTACGAAGGCCTGCGCCACGATATCCTGACCATGGCCTTGCCGCCGGGTGAGCTGCTCGACGAGGTGACGATCGCCTCGCGCTATGCGGTTTCCCGCTCGCCGGTGCGGGAGGCGCTCATCCGCCTTACCGCGGAAGGGCTGGTGAAGACCCTGCCGAACAAGAGCGCCATGGTCGCCTCTCTCAACATCGAGGAGTTTCCCGCCTACCTGGATGCGCTCGATCTGATGCAGCGGGTCACCACCCGTCTCGCCGCCAGCCTGCGCAGCGAGGACGATCTGGTGCGCATCAAGCGGGAGCAGGCGGCCTTCGAGCGCGCGCTGGCCAAGCATGACGCGCTGGCCATGATCGAGACCAATCGAAACTTCCACATCGCCATCAGCGAGGCTGGCAAGAACCGGCACTTCACCATGCTCTACGCGCGCCTGCTGGACGAAGGCCGGCGCATGCTGCGTCTCTATTTTTTCTCATTGGGCGACAGCCTGCCGCCGGAGCTGGAGTCAGAGCATCGCAAGATCATCGACGCCATCGAGGCGCAGGATGCCGATCTCGCCGAGCGCCTGGCGCATGAGCATGCCATGCAGGTGGGGGAGCGCTTCCTGGCCTACCTCGGCACCCGCCGCACGGCCGACGTGAAGCTCGGCGCGGGCGAGTTATAGCCCTGACGTTGCAGCACTACAGACTGTCATCCCGGTCTTGAGCCGGGATCCATTTATCGGCCCGCGCGAACCGTTCGACCGTCTGCGCCTGGCCCCGCCATGGACCCCGGCTCGCGGCCTTCGCTTGCGCGAAGCCCTTGGCCGGGGTGACGAGAGGAGGTGAAATCGCTGACGCGAAGCTCGGTGCGCATTTACCCTCCCTCGTCACCCCGGAGGAGCCTCGCGAGAGGCGACATCCGGGGTCCATCTATCGGTCTGCGCGGACCCCAACATGGTTCCCGGCTCACGGCCTTCGCTGACGCGAAGCCCGCGTCCGGGATGACGAGCGGAGGGGCGGTGCGGTCGAGGGTGACAGTCCGAAATGGCGCTAGCGCACCTTGGCGAGGAAGCGCTTGGTCTTCTCCGAGTGCGGCGCGCCGAAGATCTGATCGGGCGGGCCGATCTCCTCGACCTGGCCTTCGTCGAAATAGGCGACCTTGTCGGAGACGTCCCGGGCGAAGCCCATCTCGTGAGTGACCACGATCATGGTCATGCCCTCCTCGGCCAGGAGGCGGATGGTGTCGAGTACCTCGCCCACCAGTTCGGGATCGAGCGCCGAGGTCGCCTCGTCGAACAGCATGTAGTCCGGTTCCATCGCCAGCGCCCGTGCGATGGCCAGGCGCTGCTGCTGCCCGCCGGAAAGCTTGGAGGGATAGACCTCGAGCTTGTCGCCGAGGCCGACATGAACGAGCTGCTTCTCCGCCACCGCGCGGGAGTCCGCCTTGCTCAGTCCTCTGACGATGCGCGGCGCCAGCGCGACGTTCTCCAAGGCGGTCAGGTGGGGAAAGGCGTTCCACTGCTGGAAGACCATGCCGAGCCGCTGGCGCAGCTTGTTGAGATCGGTGCCGCGGGCGTGCACGTCGATGCCGTCGACCTCGATCTTGCCGCCCTGGATGGTCTCGAGGCCATTGACGCAGTAGAGCAGGGTGGATTTGCCGGAGCCGCTGGCGCCGATGATGCTGATGACCTCGCCCCTGCGGACGGTCAGGTTGATGCCCCTCAGCACCTCCAGATTGCCGTAGCTCTTCTGCAGGTCGGTGATCTCAATCATGTTGCCACCTGCGTTCGAGGTGCTCCGTCAGCCGGGCGATCGGGAAGGAGAGCGCGAAGTAGAACAGCCCGGCAATGCCGAGAATCAGGAAGGGCTGCTGGGTGCGGGTGATCATCTCCTGGGAAACCTGCATCAGCTCGCCGGCCTTGAGCACCGAGACCAGCGCCGAGTCCTTGAGCACGCCCAGCGCGACCCCGGTCCAGGAGGGCAGCACGGCCCGCAGGCCGATGGGCAGGACCACATAGCGTAGGTCCTGCCAGTAGCTCATGCCGAGCGAGCGGCCGGCCCAGCGGGTGGTCTTGGGCACAGCCTCGATGCCGGCGCGGGCGACCTGGGCGACCAGGGCGCTGCAGTACATCATCAGCACCAGGGTGCCGGCCTCGGCGGCATCCAGCGGGAAGCCGATGATCGGGAAGAAGTTGACGAAGAGCACCAGCTGAACGATCGGCGGCACGCTGCGGAAGATGTCGAGCACCCAGCCCAGGGTAATGGCGCCGACCCGCCCGCCGATCGACAGTAGCCACCCGAACAGCCCACCCAGGATGGTGCCGCCGACGATGGCGAGCGAGGAGATGATCAGGGTCAGCTTGGCCCCTTCGGCCAGGATCAGCAGATCCCGCTCGGTGAACTCGAAGAAGAACTGGACGCCGCCGCTTCCCATCGCCCCGGCCTCAGTAGCGGAACAGGCGCCAGGCGATCAGGCGCGAGCTGAGGATGATGATCTTGACGATCACGTAGTAGATCACCGCGGTGACCAGGAAGAACTCGAAGAGGCGGAAGCTGCGGAAGGCCTGCCGCTGGGTCTCGCCCGCCAGTTCGTGGAAGCCGACCAGCATGCCGAGCGAGCTGATCAGTACGGCCCAGACCATCTGGTTGGTCATGGGGTAATAGACGATGCGAAGGACCTGCGGGATGATGATACGGATATAGGCCTGGGTCGCCGTCATGCCGAGCGAGCGGGCCGCCTTCATCTGCGTGTCCGGGATGGCGGCGAAGCCGCCGCGGAAGCTTTCGGCGAGATAGCCGGCGTTGTTGAAGGCCATGCCGCAGAGCACGACCATGTAGGGTGTCAGGTGGATGCCGTAGGCACCGAGCCCGAAGCTGAAGAAGAAGAGCTGCAGAAGCGCCGGCGTGTTGCGGGCGATCTCGATCCAGCCGATGGCGAACCAGGCGATCGCCGGATTGCCCGACATGCGGATGAGGGCGAGGCCGAGCCCCAGCGCAATGCCGATCACCATGGAGAGCGCCGACACCTCGAGGGTGATCAGGCCGGCCTCCAGCAGATCGGGGAGCCTGTTGAAGACCGGTCGCCAGTGAAAGGTATATTCCAACGCGCCCTGCCCGACTCAGCTCGCAGCCGGCGAGAGCGCCGGCGCGAAGACGGACCGCCCCCGACCCAAGGTTAGCGCGGTCGGGGGCGGTCGAACTTCAGACTATCACGGAAGCGCCGTGGGTCAGTACATGACGCCTGGGATTCTCAGGTCGGGCGCCTCGCCGCCGACGAACTGCCCCCAAAGCTCCTGGTAGCGGCCCGAGCGCACCTGGTGAGTGATGAAGAGGTTGAGGTAGTTGAGCCAGCCGAAGTCTTTCCGCGGGCCGACCACGGAGGTGTAGTCGGTGGTCCAGGGCATGCGCGGACCGGCGATGACGTTCTCGTACTGATCGGTGATCGGCTTCACCGCCGTGTTGGTGGTGATGCCGGCGTCGATCTTGCCCTGGGCGACGGCGAGGAAGACTTCGTTCTCGCTCTGAAAGCCCTGGTAGAGGTCTTCGGTGCCCCATTCCTTGGCGTACTTGAGGAACTCGATCTCCGGTACTGTGCCGACGGCAGCACCGACGCGCTTACCCTTCATGTCCTCGAAGGTTGCGATGCCGGAGTCCCGGGTGACCACCGCCTGCGCGTAGTAGATGGCGTAGGGGATGGTGAAGCCGACCGTCTTGGCCCGCTCCAGGGTGTCGGAGGTGGCACCGAAAACCACGTCGGCTCGATTGGTGACGATGACCGGCAGGCGCTCGGCCCAGGTCAGCGGCAGGATCTCGTAGTCGACCTCCATGGCCGCCGCCAGGTCCTTGCAGTATTCCACATCGAAGCCGGCCGGCTCGTTGTTGGCATCGCGAAAGCCGATCGGCGGGAAATCCAGAACCACGCCGCAGCGGACTTTGCCCGCGTTGATCACGTCGTCCAGCTTGTCGGCCTTGGCGCTCTCTACCTCGCCGAGCGCGAACAAGCCGATCACGGCGCTTGCCAGTAATGCAGTCCCGATTTTCATGATTTGGCCTCCCTGCATGAGCCTCTTGCGATGCGATCGAAGCAGCGGATCGCATCCGGTCGCAGGAGGATAGAACTTTACATACAATCTGTCGACAAAACCGGTATGCGCGCCAAGCCTGTCGGGGGCGCATGGCTGGCACCGCAACTGCAGCGCTCAGCAAAGCGAGGACGGGCTGCTTGCCGTGGGGTGCTTCTGCTCTTAAGCCGGAAAGCTGCGTTCATCGAAAAACGCCGGAGTGATTGCCCTCATGATGGAGTTCCTCGCCGGCCCGGCGCTCTTCGACTTGGTTATCGCCGTCCTCGTCCTGGAAGCCCTGCTGCTGCTCGCTTGGCGCAGCCTGAGGGGCGGTGGCGTGCCGCTGGCCGATCTGCTGCCGCCGGTGCTCTCAGGTCTCTTCCTGCTGTTGGCCTTCCGCATCTGGGTCGGTGAAGGGGCTTGGCTCTGGGTTGCCTTGTGCCTTCTGGCCGCCTTGGCGGCACACCTTTTCGACCTGCGCCGCCGCTGGCGAACCCAGGACTAGCATCCGAAAGGTCTGTTTTAGTCCTCGTCGTTGTCCGTCTGGAATGGCGCCATGTAGCTCGGCGAGGAATAGTAGAAGGCGATGGCCTGCGCCCGGCTGTTGACCGAGAGCTTCTCGAAGATGCTGCGCAGGTGGAACTTCACCGTGTTCACCGAGATCGAGAGCTCGCGCGCCAGCTGTTTGTTGCTGTAGCCCTTGGCCAGCATGCCCATCAGGATGCGCTCCCGTTGGGTCAGGGTGTCCATCGGGTCCCGCTTCAAGGTGCGCACGTCCAGGAAGGGGAAGACCATCCGGCCGGCGGCAACCTCGGCGACGATGTCGAGCAGGCGTTCCGGCGGCTCGCTGCGATCGCAGAAGCCGGCCGCCCCGGCGGCCATGGCGCGGCGCGCGACCTCTGCCTGGGGGTCGTGGGAATAGACCACCATGCGCGGCGGCGTGTCCTTCGCGCGCAGCATCTCCAAGAGCCGCTCGCCGCCCAGGTTCGGCAGGGTCCAATCGATGATGCCGACCGCGACGCTGGTTCTCAGGACCAGCTCGAGGAAGCCCTCCGCCGTCTTGGCCGTCGCCACCAGGCTGAAGCGCGGATCGCGTTCCAGGAACTCGGAAAGGGCGCCCAGCATCAAGGGATTGCTGTCGGCCAATGCCACGTTCACTGCAGCACGGGCTCTCGTCGCGTCGCTCATAACGCCAGTCTCATTGCGGCCTTTCACCCACCCAATGGGTGGTACTCTAGCACGCTGCACTGCAAAAACAATACATAAGGGTGGGAAAATACCCACCCATAAAGATACTCGAAGGTAGGAGTTCTGGGTGTTGTGCCCTTGATGGTTTCCATGTGATCTGGAGGCAAGGCGGCAAGGTTCCAAAGACCACGCCAAATCGCGCCAACGCGCAGCTCAGGAGGAAAGCCCAGATGACTCGTAGCCTTGTCGGCACCCCTGCTCTCTTCATTCCGGGGCCCACCAACGTCCCCGAGCGCGTGCGCAGCGCGATCGACATTCCGATGGAAGACCAGCGGGCGCCGGACCTGCCCGAGTTCACTCTGCCGCTCTTCGCCGACCTCAAGAAGGTCTTCAAAACCGAAAGTGGCCAGGTCTTCCTCTTCCCGTCCTCAGGCACCGGTGGCTGGGAAGCGGCCATGACCAACACCCTGTCGCCGGGCGACAAGGTGCTGATCGCCAGCTTCGGCCAGTTCTCCCATCTCTGGGTCGATCTCTGCCAGCGTCAGGGCTTCGATGTCGAGGTGGTCGACGTCGACTGGGGCGAGGGCGTGCCGGTCGAGCGCTTCCAGGAGATCCTGGCCGCCGACACAGAGCATGAGATCAAGGCGGTGCTCGCCACCCACAACGAGACAGCGACGGGCGTGACCAGCGACATCGCCGGCGTGCGCGGCGCGCTCGATGCGGCCGGCCATCCGGCCATGCTGTTCGTCGATGGGGTCAGCTCCATCGCCAGCATCGATTTCCGCATGGACGAGTGGGGCGTCGACGTCGCCGTCTCCGGCTCGCAGAAGGGCTTCATGCTGCCGGCTGGCTTGGCCATCGTCTGTTTCAGCCAGAAGGCGCTTAAGGCGGCGGGCAGTGCCACCTCGCGCCGCTGCTATTTCGACATCGCCGACATGATCCGCACCAACAAGGACGGCTACTTCCCCTATACCCCGCCCATGTCGCTCATCCGCGGCCTGCGCGCCTCGGTGGACATGCTCTTCGAGGAAGGGCTGGAGAACGTCTTCGCTCGCCACTACCGCCTGGCAGAAGCCGTGCGCCGCGCCGTCTCGGCCTGGGGGCTCAGCCTCTGTGCTACGGAGCCGAAGTGGCACTCGGATACGGTGAGCGCGATCTACCTGCCGGAGGGCGTCGATTCCGGTGCCTTCGTGAAGTACGCCTATCAACAGTACGGCATCTCCTACGGTGTCGGCCTGTCGAAGGTCGCCGGGCGCGTGTTCCGTATCGGCCATCTCGGTGCGCTCAACGAAACCATGATCCTCTCGATCATCGGCGCGACGGAGCTGGTGATGCGCGACTTCGACGTCGCCTTCCAGACCGGCAGCGGTGTTGCCGCGGCCGTGGAGTATCTGCACGAAAGCAATAAGAACATCCGCGACATCGCCGCCTAGCGGCTCCGAAACAACGAGCGGCGAGGGAGGGATGCCATGGATATCCATGAGTATCAGGCCAAGGAGATTCTGACTGGTTTTGGCGTGAAGACGCCGCGTGGCGGGCTGGCCTACAGCCCCGAGCAGGCGGCCTACCGGGCCCACGAAATCGGCGGCGAAAAGTGGGTCGTCAAGGCGCAGATCCACAGTGGGGCGCGCGGCAAGGCCGGCGGCATCAAGCTGTGCAGCGACGAGCATGCCGTGTTTGACGCGGCCAACGAGATGTTCGGAAAGCGCCTGGTGACCAATCAGTCCGGCCCGGGCGGCAAGGTGGTCTACCGCGTCTACGTGGAAGAGGCGGCCAACATCGAGAAAGAGTTCTATCTCGGTTTGGTGCTCGACCGCACCACCGAGCGGATCATGGTCGTCGCCTCCAAGGCGGGTGGCATGGAGGTCGAAGAGATCGTCCGGTCGCAACCGGCCTCGATCATTCGCGCCGTAATCGACCCGGCGGTCGGCCTGACCGAATTCCAGGCCCGCGAGATCGCCTTCGGCTTGGATCTCAATCCGAGCCAGGTGCAGCAGGCGGTCAAGATCATCAACGGCTGCTATCGCGCCTTCCGCGATCTCGACGCCACCATGGTGGAGATCAATCCGCTGATCGTCACGGAGGAGGGCACTTTGATCGCCCTCGATGCCAAGATGTCCTTCGACGACAACGCGCTCTTCCGCCGCCCGGAAATCGCCGAGCTGCGCGACAAGAGCCAGGAGGACCCCCGGGAGACGCAGGCCGCCGACCGCGGGCTCGCCTACGTCGGACTCGAGGGTAACATCGGCTGCATCGTCAACGGCGCCGGTCTTGCCATGGCGACCATGGACATGATCAAGCTGGCCGGCGGCAGCCCGGCCAACTTCCTGGACATCGGCGGCGGCGCCTCGCCTGAGCGGGTGGCCAAGGCCTTCCGCCTGGTGCGCTCCGACGAGAACGTCCAGGCCATCCTGGTCAACATCTTCGCTGGCATCAATCGCTGCGACTGGGTGGCCGAGGGCATCGTCCAGGCCTTGGAGAACAACCCGGTCGGCATCCCCGTGGTGGTCCGGCTTTCCGGCACGCACGTCGAGGAGGGCCGCAAGATCCTGGCTCAGAGCGGCTTGCCGATCATCCGTGCGGCGACCCTGTCGGAGGCGGCCGAGCGCGCCGTTTACGCCTGGAAGCAAAACAACGAACACGACGTCAAGCTGGCGGCCTCGTCATGAGCATTCTGATCGATCAAACGACTCCCCTCCTGGTCCAGGGAATCACCGGGCGCATCGCCTCCTTTCACACCAAGGAGATGCTGGAGTACGGCACCAACGTAGTCGGCGGCGTCGTCCCCGGCCGCGGCGGCGAGACGGCCCAAGGCCTACCGGTGTTCGACACCATGAAGGAGGCGGTGGCCTCCACTGGCGCCAAGGCGAGCCTTGTGCTGGTGCCGCCGCCCTATGCGGCGGACTCGATCATGGAAGCCGCCGACTCCGGCATCCGCCTCTGCATCGCCATCACCGACGGCATCCCGGCCCAGGACATGATGCGGGTGAAGCGCTACATGTGGCGCTACCGGCAGGAGCGGCGCATGCGCCTCATCGGCCCCAACTGCGCCGGCATCATCAGCCCGGGCAAGGCGCTGATGGGCATCATGCCCGGCCACATCTACGTGCCGGGGAACGTCGGCATCGTCGGGCGTTCCGGCACCCTGGGATACGAGGCCGCCTCGCAGATGAAAGAGGCCGGCATCGGTGTCTCCACCAGCGTCGGCATCGGTGGCGACCCGATCAACGGCAGCTCCTTCCGCGACATCCTGCAGCTCTTCGAGGAAGACCCGGAGACGCACGCCGTGGTGATGATCGGCGAGATCGGCGGGCCGCAGGAAGCCGCTGCCGCGCAGTACATCCTCAAGCACATGAGCAAGCCCGTCGTCGCCTACGTCGCTGGCCTCAGCGCTCCAAAAGGAAAAAAGATGGGCCACGCCGGTGCGATCATCTCGGCCTTCGGCGAGAGCGCGCCGGAGAAAGTGGAAATCCTCCGCGACGTCGGCGCCACCATCGCCGAAACCCCGGCGGACATCGGCAACACGGTTTCGCAGGTCCTCAAGAAGGCCGCGTAAGGGAGAGAAGAATGATGACTCAGCCAAGGGTACTGGTGACGCGCCGCTGGCCGGAAGCTGTCGAAGCCGCCATCGCAGACCGCTTCGACGCCATCTTCAACGAGTCCGACCGGCCGCTGTCGAACGACGACTTCAAGCTCGCCTTCAAAGAGGTCGACGCCATCCTGCCGACCGTGACCGATCACATCGGCGCCTCGCTTTTCGAGGCCGCCGACACGCGCACGCGGATCCTCGCCAACTATGGCGTCGGCTTCAATCACATCGACGTGGACGCGGCAAAGGGGCGTGGCATGGTGGTCACCAACACGCCCGACGTTCTGAGCGAGTGCACGGCCGATCTCGCGATGACCCTGATGCTGATGGCGGCACGCCGCGTCTCCGAGGGTGAGCGCGAGGTGCGCGATGGCGAATGGAGCGGCTGGCGGCCGACCCATCTGCTGGGCACCAAGATCTCCGGCAAGACGCTGGGCCTGGTCGGTTTCGGGCGTATCGGCCGCGAGGTTGCACGGCGGGCGCACCACGGCTTCGGCATGACGGTGAAGGTCTTCAACCGCTCGCCGGTCGATCCGGCCGTGCTGCGCGCCTTCGGCGCCGAGCAGGTCGCCAGCCTCGAGGAACTGCTGCCGCAGTGCGACTTCGTTTCGCTGCATTGCCAGGGCGGCGCCGACAACCGGCATCTGATCGACGCGCGGCGGCTCAACCAGATGAAGCCGACCGCCTACCTGATCAACACCGCGCGCGGCGAGGTGGTCGACGAGAAGGCCCTGGCCCAGGCGCTCTGGTTCGAGACCATCGCCGGCGCCGGCCTCGACGTCTACGACGGCGAGCCTTCCGTGCATCCGGACCTGCGGGCTTGCGACAATGCCGTACTGCTGCCGCATCTCGGCAGCGCCACCTTCGAGACGCGAGAGGCCATGGGCTTTCGCGTCATCGAGAACTTGCAGGACTTCTTCGCTGGCCGCACGCCGCGTGATCGGGTGATCTGATGTTTGCGGCGCAAGCCGACGTCATGACGTTGGCTGCGACCGACGCGCAGCCGATCGAAGTCGTCACCGACCGCCATGGCGAGGAGGTCATCGACCTGCTGCACGGTCTTCTGGAAGGCGTGATCAAGCAGCATGCGCCCCCCGTGCGCGATGTGCTCAAGGGCGGTGCGACGGCTCAGGCCCTGCGCGGCGAACGGCGACTGTCGGCCCTGCAGGCTGTCGGCATCTGGTTTCAACTGCTCGGCATCGCCAACGAGCGCAACGTGACGCGGCAGCGTCGCCTGATCGAGATGGGCGGTGGCCCGGACGCGGCGCAAGGCTCTTTCTCTCGCGTGCTGGCGGAGGCGGCGGCCGAAGGCACCGAGCCGGCAGCTGTCGCAAGCCTGCTCGCTGCCTTGGATATCGGCCCGACGATCACGGCGCATCCGACCGAAGCCAAGCGGGTGACGGTGCTGGAAATCCATCGGCGCATCTATCGCAAGCTGGCTGAGCTGGAAACGCAGCGTTGGACTGCCGGCGAGCGCGAGCAGCTGGTGCGCGATCTGCGCAACGAGATCGATCTTCTCTGGATGACCGGCGAGCTGCGTCTCGACCGCCCCACCTTGGACCAGGAGATCGCCTGGGGGCAGCATTTCTTCCGCGATGTGCTGTTCGACAGCACGCCGCTGCTCTATGAGCGGCTGGAGCAGGCGGTGGGGCGCCACTACCCCGAGGGCGGCGTGCGGGTCCCGGCTTTCATGCGCTTCGCCTCCTGGATCGGCGGCGACCGCGACGGCAATCCCAACGTGACCGCGAAGGTGACGCGGGCCGCCCTGGCCAGCAACCGGGCCACGGCGGTCGTCCACTATCGCGAGAAGGTCGGCGAGCTGGTCCGTGTGTTGAGCATCAGCGCCAATGCGATCGCTATCCCAACGACACTCGTCGAGCGGCTGGCCCAGCTTGAGGCCGAGTGCGACAGCGGCAAGGCTCTGGCCAAGCGCAACCCGGCAGAGCTCTTCCGCCAGTATCTCATGGCCGTCGACAAGAAGCTGGCGGCGATGCAGGAGCGGGGCAGCGACCGAAGCCTGGCCTACCGCAGCCCGCGACAGCTTGCCGACGACCTCTTGGTCATGGAGCGGGCGCTTCTCGAGCTGGGCTCACACAGCCTGGCTTGCGGACTCATTCGCCCGCTGCGCTGGCAGGTGGAGACCTTCGGCTTCCGCAGCGTCTCGCTCGACATCCGGCAGAACGCCACGGTGATCAACCAGGCGGCGCTGGAGGTGCTGCGCCACAACGGCCATGACGGCCTGGAGCTCGGGACGCCGGCCTGGTCCGCCGCCCTGCGCCAGGCCCTCAACGCGCAGGAGCCCGCACCCTCGCTGCCGGAAGAGCTGTCGGAGATGAGCCGCGAGACCGTGGCGCTCTTCTCGCTGCTGCGCGACGTGGAGAACGGCACGGACCCGCGGGCGATCGGCGCCTTCATCCTCAGCATGACCACTTCGGCCGAGGACCTCCTGGCCGTTTGCCTCCTGGCCCGTATGGTCAATCTGCACGTCGGCGGCGATGTTACCGGCCCGCTGGCCCTGCGCGTGGTGCCGCTGTTCGAGACCATCGACGACTTGCGCCGCGCACCGGAGATCCTGCGCGGCTTCCTGGAGGTGCCCTTGGTCCGGCGCTCTCTGCGTGCCCAGGGCAACGCTATGGAGATCATGCTGGGCTATTCGGACTCCAATAAGGACGGCGGCTTCTTCTGCTCCACCTGGGAGGTCAGCAAGGCGCAGAAGAAGCTGGTTGCGGCTGGCCAGGCGCTCGGCATTGGCGTCCGCTTCTTCCATGGCCGCGGCGGCTCGGTCAGCCGTGGCGGCGCGCCGACCGGGCGGGCCGTGGCCGCGCAGCCGGCCGGAACCGTCAACGGAGCGATGCGGCTGACCGAGCAGGGCGAGGTGGTGTCCTCCAAGTACGCCAACGGCCCGACGGCGCGGTTCCAGATGGAGTTGCTGTCGGCCAGCGTGCTGGCCCACTCGCTGCGGCCGGCCTCGAGCAGCGCCGCCACCAGCAAGCCGGAGTTCGAAGAGGCGCTGGAAGCGCTCTCCGGCCTGTCGCAGGTCGCCTATTGCCAGCTGCTCGCTCAGCCAGGCTTTCTCGGCTACTTCCAGTCGGCCAGTCCGGTCGAGGAACTGGCTCTGCTCAAGATCGGCTCGCGCCCGGCGCGGCGCTTCGGCGCCGCCAGCCTGGCCGATCTGCGTGCCATCCCCTGGGTCTTCGCCTGGACCCAGAACCGCCATCTCCTGACCGGCTGGTACGGCATCGGCCGCGCCCTTCAGGCCTTCGTCGACGTGCGCGGCAGCGAAGGCCGCAAGCTGCTGGCGGAACTCTTCGCCGAGTCGCCGGTCTTCCGACTGATCGTCGACGAAGCGGAAAAGACGCTCTACCAGGCCGACATGGACATCGCCGCGCTCTATGCCGAGCTGGCCCCGGCGGAGGTCCCGGCAGGCGATATCCTGACCAGCGTGCGCCAGGAATACGATAGGACCTGCGAGGAGATCCGGTCGCTGACCGGCAGCGGCGAGATCGCCGAGCGCTTCCCCTCCTTCCGGCAGAGAATGGACCGGGTGCGCGACTTGGTCGCCGCGACCAACCGTCAGCAGGTCGAGCTGCTGCGCGATCTGCGCCGGCGGCCGCCTGGCGACCCGGCCCGCGAAGAAACCATCGTACCGCTCCTCATGTCGATGAACTGCATCGCCAGTGGCCTCGGCTGGACCGGCTAACCCTTACCCTGAAGTGAGAGGACATCATGCTGCAGAATGCCGTTGCCTATGCTGACGACCAACAGTCGGATTTCTTCACGGCCAGCCTCGCCGAGAGCGACCCGGCGCTGGCCCAAGCCGTCAAGGACGAGCTGCACCGGCAGCAGACCGAGATCGAGCTGATCGCCTCGGAGAACATCGTCTCGCGCGCCGTGCTCGAAGCGCAGGGCTCGGTGCTCACCAACAAGTATGCAGAGGGCTATCCCGGCCGGCGCTACTACGGCGGCTGCGAGTACGTCGATGTCGCCGAGGACCTGGCACGGCAGCGCGCCCGCGAGCTTTTCGGCTGCGACTTCGTCAACGTGCAGCCCCACTCCGGCGCGCAGGCCAATCAGGCCGTCTTCTTCGCTTTGCTGCAGCCGGGCGATACCTTCCTCGGCCTCAACCTCGCGGCGGGCGGGCATCTGACCCACGGCTCGCCGGTCAACATCTCGGGCAAGTGGTTCAACGCCGTGCCCTACGGCGTCCATGAGGACACACATCGGATCGACTACGACGAGGTGGCGCGTCTCGCCGAGCAGCACAAGCCGAAGCTGATCGTCGCCGGCGGTTCGGCCTATGCCCGGCACATCGACTTCGCGCGTTTCCGAGAGATCGCCGATGCGGTCGGCGCCTACTTCATGGTCGACATGGCGCACTTCGCCGGCCTGGTCGCCGGCGGCGCGCACCCGAGCCCCATCCCCCATGCCGACGTGGTCACGACCACCACCCATAAGACGCTGCGCGGACCGCGCGGCGGCATGATCCTCTCGCGCTCGGAGGAGCTCGGCAAGAAGATCAACTCCGCCGTCTTCCCGGGCCTGCAAGGTGGGCCGCTGATGCACGTCATCGCCGCCAAGGCGGTCGCCTTCGGCGAGGCGCTGCGGCCGGAGTTCAAGAGCTATGCGGCACAGGTCGTCAGCAATGCGCAAGCCTTGGCCGAGACGCTCAAGCAGGCCGGGCTCGACATCGTCTCCGGCGGGACCGACACGCACCTGGCGCTGGTCGATCTCAGGCCCATGGGTGTCACCGGCAAGGCGGCCGAGGCAGCGCTCAGCCGGCACCTCATCACCTGCAACAAGAACGGAATCCCCTTCGACCCGGAGAAGCCCATGGTCACCTCGGGCATTCGTGTCGGCTCGCCGGCCTGCACCACGCGCGGCTTCGGCACGGCCGAGTTCGAGGAGGTCGGTCAGATGATCGGCGCTGTCCTCGAGGCCGAGCGCATCGCGTCCGGCGAAGAGCCCGTCCTCTCCGAGGTCAAGGAGCAGGTGCGGCGGCTGACCGAGCGCTTTCCGATCTACGCAGGCTGAGGCCTCACATTTAGGTCTTTGCGGCGGTTGGGCGGTCGTTCGGAATGGTGAGCCAGCCGAGGGTCAGCACGGTCAAAAAGAGGCAGGCGGTCAGCAAGTAGATCGGCCAGTAGGCCGATGTCATGGCGAAGAGCGTGCTGCAGGCCGTCATGCCGACCGTGCCGCCGAGCAGCTGAGCGGTCATGCTAACGCCGCCGGCCTCGCCGCGCTTGTCGGGCGGGACGGTGTTCATGACCTCGCGCAGCGAGGGCACGAAGAGGAAAGACATGCAGCCGCCCCAGACGATCAGGGCCGGCACCAGCAGGGCATAGCTCTGCCAGATCACGGCAAAGACCAGGCACAACATAGCAAGGGCCGATGCCGCCGCGCCGCGCAGCACCAGCACGCGGGCGCCGACCTGATCGAGCAGCTTGCCGGCCGGCAAGGACGTCAGAATGGTCGGCACGGTCGAGGCGAGCAGAACGACACCCGCTATCAGGGCACCGACGCCGAGACTGTTCTGCAGGTAGAGCGCGACGAAGACGAACACCGCCATCTTGCTGAATTGAGCGGCGAAGATGGTCAGGTTGAAGGCCGTGAAGGCGCCGTTCCTGAACAGCACGACATCGATCAAAGGCTGCGGCACGCGCCGTTCGATGATGACGAAGAGGACCAGCACGATCGACCCGGCCGCCAGCGCCGCCCAGATCGCGATGGACTGCCAGCCCCAGTCGGGACCTTGCATGACCGCAAAGACGACCAGGCTCAGTCCGGCCACCAGCGTCAGCGCGCCGGATTTGTCGAGCTTGATCGCGGCGCCCTCCCGGGGCGGATCCCTCCAAAGGGCCAGGACCATCAGGGCAATCACCACGACGATCGGCGGATTGATCCAGAAGATCCAGCGCCAGGAGATGAGCTCGGAAAAGAAGCCGCCGGCGATCGGGCCCAGGGAGAGGAAGCAGGTGCCGATCGCGCCGTAGATTCCGATCGCCATGCCGCGCTGCTCGGGTGGAAAGGCGTGGGTGATGATGGCCAAGGAAGCGGGAAAGATCACCGCGGCTCCGACACCCTGCACGGCACGCATCGAGACCAGCCAAGTACCACTTTCGGCGAAGCCCGACGCGAGCGAGGCAAGGCCGAAGATCAGAACGCCGATCACGAACAGCCTTTTCAGCCCGATGATATCGCCCAGCCGTCCCGCTGCCGCGGCAAGGCCGGCGAACACCAGAAGATAGGCGTTCACCACCCAGTGGGACTCGCTCAGCGTCAGACCGAGCTCGTTGTCGATTGTCGGCAGGGCGACGCCGACCACGGTTTCGTCGAACACGACGATCCCCAGGACGCCCCCCATCGCAGCAAGTATCCACCACTTGCGGGTATTCTCGTTGACGTTCAGCACGCCCCCCTCCGACTTCACTCAATCATGCGCCAAGCCTTTCCTGTAGCCGATCACCGGCGGCCAGGACTACCTCCAATGCCCGTCCCACGCGGGAAGGGTTCCAGATCAAGCGAGTCGAGACGCGAGGGACGGGAGGTTCCAAGTCGCGGATGACGACGCCTTTCCGCTGCAGGACACGCCAGCCGGCCGGTCCCAGCCCGACGCAGCCGGCCGTGGCGATGACGAAGAGGATGGTGGCGATCTGGCTGACCTGCTCCACGATGCGCGGCTCGAAGCCGGCCTGCCGGTAGAGCGCCACGTAGAAGTCGTGTGCCGCCGGGTCGTAGTCGCGTGAGAGGTTGAGGATCGGCTCGCCCTCCAGCTCGGCGATGGCGATGCGCTCCTTGCGGGCCAAGGGGTGGCCCTCGGGCAGCAGGCAGATGACCGGCTCGGTCATCACCGTCTTGAGCGCCAAGCCGGCGCCGCGCGGCTCGGCGCGCACCATGCCAGCATCGATGGTGCCTTCACGCAGAGCGGTCATTTGCTCCTTCGCCGTCATCTCGCGAAAGCGGAAGGTAATCTCGGGGGCGACGCTCTGCACCTCGGCCATCAGCCGCGGCATGGCTTCGAAGGTGGCCGCGCCGATCAGGCCGAAGGTCACGGTGCCGCGTAGGCCACGCGCCGCTTCGCGTGCCCTGAGAACCGTCCGCTCCGCCTTGGCCAGGATCTCACCGGCATCCTGGTAGAGCGTGGCGCCGGCCTCGGTCAGCTCGACCAGCCGGCGGTTGCGGCGAAACAGCGGCACGCCCAGACGCCGCTCCAGCTCCTTCACCTGCTGGCTGACGGCCGATTGGGTGGCATTGAGCCGGACGGCGGCACGCCGGAAATGCAGCTCTTCGGCGACGGTGCAGAAGCTGCGCAGCAGCTTGAGTTCCAAATCACTGTTCACGAATTCTAATCACACGATCAGCAGTGAGCGGTTTTAGTGCTTTACCCTAACGCCATGTCCAGTGCGAACCGAAGAGCATATGCACGGAGACCAGCGCCGGGTGGCGTGAAGACAGGGAGCGATGTCGTGAGTGCAGCCGTAGCTTTTTCCGGAGCTCTGCCGGTTTTCGCCGTTGCCTTGATCACGGCAGCCACGCTCGGGCAGCTCACGAGCAAGGCATCGTCGTCAGAGCCCGTGGAACAGAGTGGGCTGGAGACGGTCTCCGACTACGGCCCGGCGCTCCTCGCCTATGCCAGGGTCCAGCGGAACGATGGTAGCTATCGGCGCATGCTCATCACGCCTGAGAGCTTGGATGCACTCGAGCATGGCGACGCGCTGCCGGAAGGCACGCGGATCCTAATGGAGACCTACTACCGGCCGGACCGTGTCAGCACCGTCTTTCACAAGCAGAAGCGCGGGGGCGATTGGCTCTACGGCTCCTTCGCCGCCTCACGGCCCAATCTCGAGGTGACCGCCCGCAGCTCTTGCGCTGCCTGCCACACCCGCGCCGCCAAGACCGATTCGACCTTCACCCTGCCCAGCATCTGGTCCGCGGCAGCAGGTTTGGGCCCTTCCGACTTCGCGTGCGAGCGGGGCGGCCGCACGCCCTGCGGCCTCGACACCTATTCCGAAGGGGCGGCGCGCTAGGAGTCTAAGACCGTTCCTGGCGCTGCTTTTCCTGGGCGTCGCGCAGCTCGTCGATGCGGGTCTTCTCCCACAGCGGCACACCGGTGCGGTAGGCCGCGCGGCCGATCATGTGCGCCGCCACCGGCGCCGTCAGCAGCAGGAAGATGAAGGCGGCCAGCGCGCGGGCGATGGTTCCCGTGTCGCCGCCCGAGCCGATGGCGAGCGCCAGCAGGATCAAGCCGCAGCCCAGAGTTCCCGCTTTGGTCGAGGCATGCATGCGGATCAGCACGTCCGGCAGGCGCAGCACGCCGACGGCCGCGACAAGGGTGAAGAGCGCACCGACCACGATCAGGATGGCGATGATCCAGTCGATCATGGCTGTGCCTCCCCGTCCTTTTGACGGTCGCCGGGCAAGGGGCGCGTCTCGCCGATGTCCTCGACCCCGCGCACGCTGCGCCGCTCGGCAAAGCGGGCGAAGGCCACGGTGGCGAGGAAGGCGACCAGCGCCAGGGCGATGGAGACGTCCAGGAAAGCCTGCTCGTCCGAGGCGATGGCATAGAGCGCGGCATAGGCCATGGCCAGCAGCGTCAGGAGGTCGAGCGCCACCACCCGGTCCTCCAGGCTCGGCCCCAACGCCAATCGGATGAAGCCGATCAGGAACGACAGGCTGATGATGACGTAGCCTGCGGTGATCGCCAGGTCGAGAATGCCGCCTTCTGCCATGGCTATTCCATTGCCTCGATGACGCTGCGTTCCATGCCCTGCTTCAATTCCTGCTTCAGCGCCTCGGGATCCTCGACGAACATGCCGTGGACATAAAGCGTCTTGCGGTCCGGCGAGACGTCCAGGCTGAGTGTGCCGGGGGTGAGCGAGATCAGGCTGGCGACCAGCAGGATCTCGGTGTCGCCCTTGGCGTCCAGCGGCATGGCGATGATGCCGGGCTGGCTGCGATGGGCCGGTGTCACCACGTCCCAGGCAACCCTGAGGCTCGAAACCAGCAGCTCGTAGAGAAAGAGGACGGCGAGACGAATGACGCGGTAGACGCGCAGGAAGTAGGTGTTCTCACCGAACAGGGGCCGTGCGACCCAAAGCGCGATGTAGCCGACGACGAAGCCCGTCGCCAGGCTGCCGAGGGAAAAGCTGCCGATCAGCGAAGCCCAGCCGATGGCCAGGAAGACGTTCAGCGCCAAGAGGTTCATGAGTCCGCTCCCGTTACCGCCGCGACATAGGCCGAGGGATCGAGCAATTGGTTCGCCGCCCGCTCAGCGAAGACATAGAAGGGCTCCGGGAAGAAGCCGATGATCAAGGTCAGACCGGCCAGGAAGCCGATGGGCAACACCAGGCTCAGCCACTCCTGCCGGGGCAGACGGACCAAACCGCTGCCGTTGGTCTCAGGATGCGGCTTCCAGAACACCGCGGCCCAGATCTTGGTCATGGAGAAGACCGTGAGGATGCCGGTCACCAGCGCCACGGCGGCGATCACGTAGTGGCCGACATCCAGGCTGGCCTTGACCAGGAGGTACTTGGCCCAGAAGCCGGAGAGCGGCGGGAAGCCGGCCAGCGAGAAGGCCGGGATGAAGAACAGGATCGCCAGCAGTGGGCTTGCGGCATAGAGGCCGCCGGACAGCGACAGGCTCTCGGAGCCGGTCATGCGCCGCGCCACGCCGCTGACCAGGAAGAGGTTGGCCTTCACGATGATGTGGTGGACCAGGTAGAAGACCGCGCCGATCAGCGCCAAGGGTGTGTAGAGCGCAAGGCCCAGGACCATGTAGCCGATCTGGCTGATGATGTGGAACGAGAGGATCTTGCGGAACTCGGTCTGCGCCGCAGCGCCCAGCACGCCGGTCAGCATGGTGAAGGCGGCGACCGCCAGCAGGATGCCGTGGGTGTAGTCAACATCCTGGGTGAAGATCAGGGTGAAGACGCGAATGAGGGCGTAGACCCCGACCTTGGTCAGCAGGCCGGCGAAGACCGCCGAGACGGCGACGGGCGGTGTGTGGTAGGCGGCGGGCAGCCAGAAGAACAGCGGAAAGACCGCCGACTTGATGCCGAAGGCGATCATGAAGAGCACGGCGATCATGACCACCACGCCCTGGTTCTCCACCTCGCCCACCGCCGTGTGGAGATCGGCCATGTTGAGCGTGCCGGTGACGCCGTAGAGCATGCCGATGGCGGCCAGGAAAAGGACGGTGGAGATCAGGTTGAGGGTGACGTACTTGACGCCGCCGTCGAGCTGCTCCTTGTCGCCGCCGAGGACCAGGAGGCCGAAGGAGGCGATCACCATCACCTCGAACCAGACGTAGAGGTTGAAGAGGTCGCCGGTCAGGAAGGCGCCGCAAACGCCGGTCAGCAGGCACTGGAAGAGCGCGTGATAGCCGAGCAGCTCGCGTCGCCGGTCGATGTCGGCCAGGGCATAGACGGCGACGGCGAGACCGGTAATGGCGGCGATCAGCACCATGACCGCGCCGAAGAGATCGGCCACCAGGGTGATGCCGAAAGGCGCCGGCCAGCCGCCCATTTGGGCCGCGATCACGCCTTGCTTCCAAACCTCGAGGAGCAGCGCAATGGAGACGGCGAGATGCAGCACGCAGCCGACGACGCTCAGCCAGCGGCCCCAGCCGCCCTTCTCCCGCACCAGGAAGACCAGGATGGCGACGATGATCGGCAGCATGATCGGGGCGACGAGAAGCCAGCTCACGATGCCGCACTCCTCGGGGCCTCGGGCTGCTCGGCGTCCCTACCCTCGGTCTCCGCCTCTCCCCCGGGCCTCGGTTCGGCCAGGCGCATGGCGTCGCTGTCCAGGGTGCCGAGCTCGCGATAGGCGCGAAACACCAGCGAAAGGGAGAAGGCGAAGAGGCCGAAGCCGATGACGATGGCGGTCAGGATAAGCGCCTGCGGCAAGGCGTTGGCGACCAGCTCGGTCGGGAAGGGCAGGCCGGAGGGAACCAGCGGCGGCTCGGCGCGGGTCAGGCGGCCGGCGGTGAAGATTGTCAGGTTGGCCGAGTTGCTCAGCAGCACCAGGCCGAAGATGAAGCGCAGCACGTTGCGCGAGAGCATCAGGTAGATGCTGCAGGCGACCAGCAGGCCGACGATGAGGGCGAGCGCGACCTCCATAACCTAGACCTCGTCCTCCAGCGCGAAGACGATGGCCAGCACCGAGCCGATCACCACCAGATAGACGCCAATATCGAACAGCAGCACGCTGCTGATGGGCAGGCCCTTTTCGCCCTCGCCACCGCCGATGAACAGCCATTGGCCGGTGAAGAAGGGGTCGCCGCCAATGACGGCCAGCACGGCGGCGAGAATGGCGAGCGCCAAGCCGACCATGGCGATGGCGCGCGGGTCGGCGCGCAGGGCGCGGCGCGCTTCCCGCGTGCCGTGGCCGATGGCGTAGAGCGTCAGACCGATGGCCGCGACCAGGCCGCCGATGAACCCCCCGCCCGGCTCGTTATGGCCGCGCAGCAGCATGAAGACCGAGAACAGCAGCATCAGGGCGACGAGGATGCGCGTGGCCGCATTGAGAATGAGGGAGTTCATCGGCTCGGCTCCTGCTCTCTGTCTGTGCCGGCAGAGCGGCGAATGAGCGCGAAGGCGGCGATCGCGGCGATGGCAACGACGGCGATCTCCCCGAAGGTGTCGAGCGCGCGGAAGTCGACCAGGATGACGTTGACGATGTTGCGGCCGAAGGCTTCCGGCACGCTGGCCTCTTCGAAGAAGTCGCTCAGCCGGCGGTCCAGCGGCTGGCTGAGGACGGCAAGCAGGGTGATGGAGGTGACCAGGCCGGCAAGCCCGGCGGTGACCACACGCACGGATTGCCAGCGCCAGGTGAAGGGGCTGCTGCTCGTCCAGCGCGGCAGGCGCAGCATGGCGGCGGCGACCAGCACGACGGTCAGGGTTTCGACCAAGAGCTGGGTGATGGCGACGTCCGGCGCGCCGAAGGTCAGGAAGACAAGGGCGACGCCGACACCCACAGCGCTCAGACCGCAGATGGCGGTGAGGCGGGAGCGCGTCATGGCGGCCAGGATGCCGCCGCCGGCCATAAGGCCGAGAATGACCCACTCCTTAAACAACAGGCCGCGCAGGTCGCCGGGCAGGACCAGGATGTCGAAGACGACGAGCGTTGCTCCGCCGACGAGGCCCAGGGTCGCCAGGATCGTCAAGGCGTAGTAGCGCAGCACGCCGCTCTGCAGGATGCGGGTCTGGAATTCGGCCAACGCGATCAGGCCGGCGAGAAAGGCATCCCACGCGCGGTCGGCGGAGAAGGGATAGGCCGCTTCGAAGCGGGCCATGGCCGCACGCAGGCGGCGGCTGAGCAGGAACAGCACGACACCGAGCAGAACTGTCAGGATGCTCAGCATCAGCGGCAGGTTCACGCCGTGCCAGAGCTTGAGCTTGACGACCTCCGGCTGGCCCAGGATGGCGGTGACGGCCGGCTGGATCAGGCTCTCGTCGATCAGCGAGGGGGACAGGCCGAAGGCGAGACCGAGCACGGCGAGCAGCAAGGGGCCGCTCCAAAGCTGCCAGGGCACCTGGCGGCGCACCGCGGGGGTCTCGGCGGTCGGCCGGCCGAGGAAGGGGCGCAGGGCAATGACGCCGGCGGCGGCCACCATCAGGGCGTTGGCGGTGACCGCGACGGCCACCACGAACATGGGCTCGGAGGCGATGGCCAATGCGCCTTCGTACTTCAGTTCCTTGCCGATGAAGCCGAGGAAGGGTGGAAAGCCGGCCATGGAGAAGGCCGAGGCGAATGCGGCGAAGGCGACCAGGGGCATGGCCCGCATCAGCCCGGCGAGACGGTCGACATCGCGGCTGCCGGTGGCGAAGTCGACCGAGCCGACGACCAGGAACAGCGACGCCTTGTAGAGGCCGTGGACCAACAGGAAGGTCACCGCGGCGGCGATGGCCACCGAAGCTTCGGCGCCCAGGAACATGGTCAGGGTGCCGAGCGCCATCAGGGTCGTGTAGGCCAGCGCCAGCTTGAGGTCTGTCTGCCGCAGGGCGAGGACCGAGGCGAGGATGGCCGTCGTGGCGCCGAACAGCGTCAGGGTCCAGATCCACTCGTCGGTTCCGCTCAGGACCGGATGTAGGCGGGCGAGCAGATAGACGCCGCCCTTCACCATGGTGGCCGAATGCAGGTAGGCGCTGACCGGGGTGGGCGCCGCCATGGCGTTGGGCAGCCAGAAGTGGAAGGGCACCTGCGCCGACTTGGTGAAGGCGCCGACCAGCACCAGGATCAGGATGCCGAGATAGAGCGAGTCGCCGCGGATCACGTCGCCGGCGTTGAGCAACTCCACCATGTCGAAGCTGCCGCCGGCTATCCCGAGCAGGATGAAGCCGGCCAGCAGAGCAAGGCCGCCGCCGCCGGTGACCAGCAGCGCCTGGAGCGCCGAGCGCCGCGCCTTCTCCGAGCGGTGGTCGAAGCCGACCAGCAGGTAGGAGGCGATGGTCGTCAGCTCCCAGAACACGAACAGCGTGATCAGGTTGCCGGCCAGCACCAGTCCCAGCATGGCGAAGGAGAAGAGGCAGAGATAGAAGAAGAAGCGCCCGAAATGATGGTGGCCTTGCAGGTAGCGGGCCGAATAGAGGGCGATGATCACGCCGATGCCGCTGATCAAGAGCCCGAAGATCAGGCTGAGGCCATCGACCAGGAAGGTGAGGCCGATCTCCAGGCTCGGAATCCAGTTGAGGTGGAAGACGACGATCTCACCCGCCTTGATGTCGGGGATCAGCGTGGCCAGCCCGATGAAAGCCAGCAGATGCAGTGCGATGGGCAAAGCCCCGGCAAGCCACGAGGGGCCTGTGGGCGCGGCGCCGTCCTGAGTGGTCGCGGCCGCGGCGCTCACGGCAACCAGCCTGCGTCGAGCCGTCCGGCCAAGCCGCGCATGGCCGCACGTGCGCAGATCCACTGCGTGTTTGCTGGGAGGGCGCCGTGTGACATCAAGCTCTCGTTTGGAAGGAACCCAGAAAGAGATGGGGGAGGGAAATCGGCAGGTCCGCTCTCTAATCGGCCCTATGCGCCAGAACTGCTATGCCGCGCCGCCTTTGTCCAGCGAATCACGGCTCAAGATGATGACGAGGTGATGGACGTGCATGCTGTGTGCGAGGAACCTTGTTGAGTTTGTCTATCTGCAGTGCAGGGAAAACGCCGCGGCTTGCTGTTGTATGGGCCGAGCCGGGCATTACGAAGGCTGAACCGGCGAGACGAAGCCCGGCGGTTTCACCGCCAGCACCGAGCAGGCAACCTCGCCCAGCACGGTCTCGGCCGTGTTGCCGATGAAGAAGCCTTGGACCCCGCTTCGCCCGATGGTCCCCATGACGATCACGTCGACGTCCTGCTCGTGGGCGAAGGCCGAGACCACCTCGGCCGCCTCTCCTTTGATCAGGTGCACTTCCGAGCTGTTGACCCGGTCGTCGTAGCTCGACAACAGCCGGTCCAGCTTGTCCTTGCTCTTCTTTTGCTCCTCCGCCGACAGCTTATCGATCGTGGCTTTCGGAATCTTGGTGAAGGCGCTGGCCCGCATGTCCTCTTCGCCGACCATGCGCCAGGCGTGCAGGACGTGGAGCTCGCCTTCGTCGATCCGCTTCAACGAGGTGGAGAGATCCATGATCAGGCGGGAGATTGCATGGCGTTCCGGGTCGTCCGGGTCTGGATCGATCGCCGCCAGGATACGGTCGTAGTGGAAACGCTTGCCCGGCTGCATGATCCAGACGGGGCAGGGGCATTTGCGCATCAGGTGGAGGTCGACGCTGGCAAACAGCCGATGGTAGCCGTCGACCCGCCCTGAGGCGGTCTTGAGCAGCAGGTCGTGGCCGCCGCGATAGACCTGCTTGATGATCTCGATGAAGGGGATGCCTTGCAGCACGGCGGTCGTCACCTCGATGCCTTGCTGTCGAAGGTCATCTGCAGCGACCTGCAATTGATTGCGTCGAAAGGTCAGCAGCTCGCTCTCGCCGTTTTGTTCGCGTGCGCCCGACAGTCCGCTGATGCGTCGGCTCAGCTCGCCCTCTTCCGCGCTCAGCGTGCTGACGAGGCACAGGCTGGCGTCGTTGTTTTGGGCAATCAGGGCTGCCCGCTGCATGAGCGCTTCGTCGGAGTCCGGGTCGTCGCAGACCACCAGAACGTTCTTGAAGCGCTGCATGGAAGTTCCTTGTGTTGTGTCCGCAGCCGAGCGGTCCGGCTGCGGCCCCTATCGCCCAGCTATCGATGTGAAATGAGCGAAATAAGAGAGACTCGCTGATAATCCAAATCGATTTGGCAAAGGTTTTTGATAGAACTCGGCTTTCATCAGACTGGAAGCGGCTACCAGCGTCGCTGTGATGTGCCATGCTCTAAGCGACACGCGCAAGGGTTTGGCGCCTCGCCGTGGCCTTGCTTAATGTAGCGTCCATGGAGCCAAGTAAGACCCTCCTCATCGTCGCCCATGCGCCCTCCGACAACACCTTGCGCCTGCGCGATGCCGCCGTGGCGGGCGCGCGCGATCCGGCGATCGAAGGCGTCCAGGTGATCGCCAAGCCGCCGCTGGAGACAGTACCGGAGGACGTGCTGGCGGCGCAGGCGGTATTGCTCGGCACCACCGAGAACCTCGGCTATATGAGCGGCGCGCTGAAGGACTTCTTCGACCGCTGTTATTATCCCTGCCTGGAGAAGACCCAAGGGCTGCCCTATGCGCTCTATGTGCGGGCCGGACACGACGGCACCGGCACCCGGCGCGGCGTCGAGACCATCGTCACCGGGCTGCGCTGGCGTGCGGTGCGCGAACCGCTGATCTGTCGCGGCGGTTTTCAGGAGTCTTTCGTCGAGGATTGTCGCGAGCTCGGCTTGCTGATGGCGGCCGGCCTTGATGCCGGTGTTTTCTGAGTCCTACGGTCCGGGGCAGAGAGCGTTGACGTCGAGCAGCGACGGCACTGGGACCGCGATACTCTGCTCTTCAGTCGTCGCCGAGATCACGGCCACCACCTCTTCGCTGGTTCGCGAGAACGCCGGCCCGCCCGACGTGCCTTCGCTGACCGGGCAGTTGAGCAGAACGCCGTCTTCTGGCGAGTTGGCCTCGACCAGGCAATCCCGGCGCGACAGGAGGTGGACGCTCGGGAGGCCATAGCCGAGAACAGCCAGCTCTTCCCCAGGCGCTGCTTCACCCGACGTCACCGCGAGGGGGACGGCCTGCGCGGGCTGCGCCAGGCAGAGAGCGGCGAGGTCCTTGCCGTCGGGGCTGCGCCAGAAGCCGCTGGGCCGCAAATGCTCCTGCCAGCTGCCGCGGTCGTAGCCGAGCAGCAGGTGAACCTGATCGGGCTCGAGGCCGTCGAGGCAGTGGGCCGCCGTCATGGCGACCTGCGGCGCCACCAGGAAGGCGGTGCAATGCTGCTGCTCCTTGAAGCCGGCATAGTTCAGCCGTCCGATCGAGGAGGCCGTCTCGGCGTCCAGCGCCGCCGCGGGCGGCAGCGGCAGGAAGAGCGCGACCAGCAGGCCGCGGAGGATGGCTAAGCCGCGCATGGTGGCGCTCCGAGTAAGCTGTTTCCGGCGGACGCAGACAGGCGCGTCTGGCAGCCGGCTGTCAAGCATCCGATGGCTGAGCTCTCGCTCAGCGGCCAACCCTTATCCCCGAAAGCTGGGCATCGCTTTTTATCCCAAGAAAAAGCGCCCGGCTGCGTATCGGAAACCCCACAGAGATCGTGGGCAATTCCACAAAACACTGCACAAAGCAAAAACAAAAATAGAACGGTGAGGTGCAATTGATCCGATCAGGAAGGGTTACCTACGCACGCTTCGCGCGCTCTCGAAACTCGATATTAACGTTTCTTAGCATAGGGTTAGACAGTTAACGACCATGGGCGCCGTGAGGGCTTTTCCGGCAGGGAGATCCTGGCGCGGCGCCGGTCGGAGGGGAACAGGCAAGAATGTGATGCAGATGCAGCTCTCGGCCACGCGCAACAGCCCGCTTGGGGACGCACGGCGCACGCTTGTCCGGGCGTTCTCGCTGGTCGGCCTGTTCAGCATCGGCGTCAGTCTGCTGCTGCTCGCCGGCCCGCTCTACATGCTGCAGATCTACGACCGGGTCATTCCGACCGGCCACGTCGACACCCTGCTGGTTCTGTCCGCAGTCCTGGTTGGTGCCTTTGCCGTGCTGGCTGCCTTGGACGCCTTGCGCGCCCTGGTGGCGCAGCGCTTGGGCCTCTGGCTGGAGCGCCGCCTGAGCGGCCCGGTGCTGGCGGCCAGCGCCCAAGCCGCCCTGCTGCAGCCGGGCGTTTCGGCCCAGGGGCTTCGCGATGTGGCGACCCTGCGCGGCTATCTCGGCTCTCCAGCCGTCTTTCCTCTGTTCGATGCGCCCATGGCGCCCTTCTTCCTCGCCATTCTCTTTCTTATCCATCCCCTGCTCGGTGCCGTCGCCCTGGTCGGCGGGGCCGTCCTCTTTGCGCTGGCCCTGCTTAACGAGTGGCTCACCCGCCGGGCCGTGGCCATGGCCTCGGGGGCCGCGCTGGCAAGCTATGAGGTGGCGGACCGCGCCATCCGCAATGCCGACGCCATGGCGGCCATGGGCATGCTGCCGGCCTTGGCCCGGAACCTGGAGCGCAAGGCGGAGGGCTGGCGCCGCCAGCAGCATCTGGCCGGAGGGCGCTCCGCCAGCCTGAGCGCCATCGCCAAGGGGCTGCGGCTGTTGCTGCAGTCGCTCAGCCTCGGGGTTGGAGCCTGGCTGGTGGTCCAGGGCGAGCTGACCGCCGGTACGATCATCGCCGCTTCCATCATGACGAGCCGCGCCCTGGCGCCGGTGGAGCAGGCCATCGGCGCCTGGCATGGCCTGGTGAATGCCCAGGCTGCCTGGCGGCGCCTCGATGCGCTGCTGGAGGCCCATGGCGGCATCGGCCGCGGCACCCGCTTGCCCCGGCCGAGCGGACACCTGCAGGTGCAGGACTTGGTCTACGCTCCGGCCGGCGCCGAGGAGCCGCTGTTGCGGGGCCTGAGCGTCTCGATCGAACCGGGGACGGTTGTCGGGCTGATCGGGCCGACCGGCGCCGGCAAGTCCAGCCTGGCCCGCCTAATGGTCGGCAGCCTGTTGCCACTGCGCGGCAGCGTCCGACTGGACGGCGCCGAGATGTCGCGCTGGGACCCCTGCGACCGGGGCCGCCACGTCGGCTATCTGCCCCAGGACGTGGAGCTGCTCGACGAAACGGTGCGCGCCAACATCGCGCGCCTGTCCGAGGCAAGCGACGAGGCCGTGGTTGCGGCGGCCCAGTTGGCGGGGGCGCACGAGATGATCCTGCGCCTGCCGCAGGGTTACGAAACGCAGATCGGTCGCGGCGGGCTCGCCCTGTCGGGTGGGCAGCGGCAGAAGATCGGCCTGGCCCGTGCCCTCTTCGGCGCGCCGCGGCTGCTGGTGCTGGATGAGCCCAACGCCCACTTGGACAGCGATGGGGAGATGGCTTTGACCCACTGCCTTTCGGCACTCAAGGAGGAGGGCTGCGCCGTTATCATGGTTTGCCACAAGCCGAGCCTGCTGGCGGTGGCGGACAAGATCCTGGTGCTGCGCGACGGCCGCGTGGCTGCCTATGACGACAGCCAGGAGATCATCCGCAAGTTCACGCCAGGACCGGCCCAGTCGGTCCAGCCAGCTCAGCCGTCTCAGCCGGCAGTGCCTCAGCCCGTGGTACAGCCCGCTGAGCCGGCGGTGCGCCGGCTGGCCGCGCAGTTGGCAGCTCAGGTGGCCAGCCAATGAAGATCTCGGTCCCCGCTCGGCTCGGGCCAAGAGCCGTAACCCTTTCAAAGGCGTCGGAAACCGCAACGGCGCCCGATCCGCTCGACCCGCAGCCCACGCTGGCGGTGAAAGGATTCGCGACGCTGGGTCTCACGCTGATCCTGACCTTCCTCGTCGGTCTCGGTGCCTGGGCGGCACTGGCGCCGCTGCAGAGCGCGGCCATCGCGCCGGGCGTGGTCACTGTCGATTCCAAGCGCAAGACGGTGCAGCACCTGGAAGGCGGATTGATCGCGTCGATCAACGTCAAGGACGGCGACTGGGTGTCTGAAGGCCAGGTGCTGGTAGAGCTGGACGACGCCGAGACCCGCGCAGAGGTCGGCATTCTGAAGGACCGGCTGGCCGCCAACCTGGCCATGCAGGCCCGCTTGCGGGCCGAGCGGAACGGTTGGGAGGCGCTCTCCCTGCCGGCCGAGATCGCGACCTTGGTGGGCGACGCCGCCGAGGCGGGCGTCATCGCCGAAGGCGAACGGCGGATATTCGAGGAGCGGCGGCGCTTCCTGCGCGGCCAGGAAGCCGTAAAGCATCGGCAGATCGCCCAGCTCGATGCGGAGGTCAAAGGCCTCAAGGCCGAGATCGCCAGCGAGGAACGGCAACTGAGCCTGATCCGCTATGAGCGCAACACACTCTCCGATCTGGTCGACAAGGGCTTGGCTCGCCGCCCGCGTTTGCTGGAGCTGCAGCGGGCCGAGGCTGCGATCGAAGGCGATCAGGCCGGCAATCGGGCCGACATCGCGCGCGCCCAGCAGCGCATCGAGGAAATCGACCTCAGCATCATCGACGTGCGCAACCGGATGCTCAATGAGGTGGTCACGGCCCTGCGCGACGTGCGCGCGGACATTGCCGATCTGCGCGATCGTCTGAGCGCGGCCTGGGAGCGTTTGGAGCGCACCAGGGTGCGCGCGCCGGTCGACGGCGTGATCGTCGACCTGCAGATCTTCACCACCGGCGGCGTGCTCCGCCCCGGCGATGCCATCCTCGATATCGTGCCGAAGGGGGATTTGCTGCTGGTCGAAGCGCAGGTGGACCCGGACGACGTCGATGTGGTGCGGCCCGGTTTGCCGGCGGAGGTTCGCATTCAGGCCTTCAGCGCCTCCGATGCGCCGCTGCTCGGCGGCGAGGTCGTCACGGTCTCCGCCGACTCCCTGACCGATGCGCGCCGTGGGCACAGCTACTACGCCGCTCGCGTCCGTCTCGGCGATCTCTCGCCCTTGCCGGCCGGCGCGGCTCTGCAGCCCGGCATGCCGGCCGAGGTGATGATCGTCACCGGCGAGCGCACGGCCTTGCAGTATCTCATCGACCCGTTGCGCAGCCGGGTCGCCCGCGCGCTGCGCGAGGACTAGCCCCGCCCAATCCTCAATGCCGGTCGGTCGGCGAATGCGCTAGAACGTGAGGTCATCCTCTGGGAGAGCCTCATGCCGCACAGTGCCGCCGATCTCATTCTTCTCAACGGCCGCTTCGTCACCCTCGACCCGCAGAGCCGCATCGTCGAGGCTCTGGCGGTCAAGGACGGCCGCATCCTCGCGCTCGGCTCGAGAGATGACGTCGAGAATGTCAGCGGTCCTGAGACAGAGAGGCGGGACATGGCGGGGCGCACCGTCATCCCCGGCATCGTCGATTCCCACTGCCATCCGGACTCGGCGGGCGCCCGCCTGGCCGGCTGGCACAACCTGGAGCCGGCCGCCGTCACCGACCGCGAGGCCTTGCTGCAACGGATCGCCAAGGCATCCGCGGCCTTGCCGGCGGGGGGCTGGTTCGCCGGCTATCGCTTCAATGAGCGCAAGAGCGGCGGCTATCCCAGCCTGGCCGAGCTGGATCGGGCCAGCGGCGGCAAGCCGCTGTTCATCCTGCGCACCGACGGCCATCTCGGCCTGGCCAACTCGGCCGCCTTCCAGGCGCTCGGCATCGACAGCGACAGCGAAGACCCGCCGTTCGGCGCCTTCGACCACGACCCGGACACGGGCGCCTTGACCGGCCTGGTGCGGGAGACGGCGGCGCATCTCTTCATCGATCACATCCAGGCGCAGGACCGGGTGGAGGGGATGATGGACGGCCTGGAGTCGGTCTTCGACGAGTTCCTCAGCTACGGCATCACCAGCGCCTACAACTCGCTGACGTCCTCCAAAGCCATTCAAGCCTATCAGCGGATGAAGGACGCGCAGCGCCTCAAACTGCGGGTCGGCATCATCGTCAGCGGCCGCGAGGAGGGCCTGGTCGAAGCCTTCGTGCGTGCCGGCATCCGGAGTGGCTTCGGCGACGACATGGTACGGGTCATCGCGGTCGAGTGGTGCCCGGACTGCTCGACCAGCGGGCGCACGGCTGCCTACTACGAGCCCTATGTCGGCGAGAAGGTGCTGGGCGAGCCGGAGGACAACACCGGCATGCTGCTCTACGAGCTCGGCGATCTGCGCGAGCGGGCGGCGGCGGCCCACAAGGCCGGCCTGCAGGTCTGCGTCGAGGGTGTCGGCGACCGAGGCATCGACTTCGCGCTGGATGTCATCGAAAGCGCGTTTGAGGCCCATCCGAGCCCCGACCATCGTATGCGGGTCGAGCACTGCTGCTACGTCACGCCCGAGCTGCTGGAACGCATCAAGCGCCTGCAGGTGATCGACAGCTCGGCGACCGGGTTCATGTACGAGCTGGGGGACGCCTACCGCGCCAACCGCGGCGTCGAGGCCATGGGCCGGATGTGGCCGCATCGCAGCCTGATCGACGCCGGCGTGCCGGCGCCCGGCCATTCCGACGCCTACGTCTGCACGCCCAATCCCTTCACCGCCATGTGGAGCATGGTCAACCGCCTGAGCGACAGCGGCGGCACGCTCGACGGCCCGGATGCGCCCTCCCAGGCCGTGACGGTCGAGGAGGCGCTCAGGGCCTATACCCTGCTCGGCGCCTATTCGGGTCGAGAGGAGGCCATCAAAGGCTCCTTGGAGCCGGGCAAGCTGGCCGATCTCGCCGTGCTCGATCGGGATATCCTCTCCATTCCCAGCCAGGAGATCCGCGAAGTCCAAGTGCTCGCCAGCTTCGTTGGCGGAGAAGAGGTCTATCGGCGCAACGGTGCCGCATCGTCCGGCTGAGCGCATTTTTTTCAACTGCGATTTATCCACTCTGCGGCAATCCGAAGCTGCGCACCACACGTATTTGTTGGTGACGCTGCAGGAGGCCGCCCATGAGCTACGCAAGGTTTGCCCTGATCGCCGTGCTTTACTTCTTGCTCGTGCGGAGACGCCCAATGGCCAGTTCCGAAAACGCGGTCGCGCTCTCTCCGACAACCCTCAGCTAGGCCGCCCCTTTTCCGACGCGCATCCTTCGCTATACGTTTGATCCTCTGAGAGATCGCGGCTGCGGAAAGCCTTCGTTAGGCTTACTTCGCAAGCATGGAGCGGTCGTTTTGAGAGGAAACCGTAGGCGCGTGTCATGAGTGTTGCTGCCAGCCGAACCGTCTTGCCGCCGGAGGAGCGGGCCGCTTTGCGGCGCGCCTTCGTCGTGGGCGCCGGCTGGGGGGACGCGAAGGAAAAGGCGCTTCCGGCCGATGCCTCCTTCCGGCGCTACTATCGCCTGCAGGGAGGCCGCAGCAGCGCCCTCATCATGGATGCGCCGCCGGAGCGCGAAGCCGTAGCCCCTTTCGTGCGGGTGGCGCGCCATCTCGCAGCCCTCGGCTTCAGCGCGCCGCAGATCCTGGCATGCGACGAGCAGGCGGGCTTTCTCCTTCTCGAAGACTTCGGCGACCGGACCTTCACCCGACTGCTCGCTGAGGGCGCCAACGAGGAAAGCCTCTACAGGCTCGCCGTCGATCTGTTGGTCGCGCTGCACGGCCGTGAGGATGCCGACCGGATTGTGCTGCCGGCCTACGATCTCGGTCCGCTGCTCGACGAGGCGGCGCTCTTCGTCGACTGGTACTGGCCGGAGAAGCAGGGGCGCCCTTGCCCGGCGGACCTGCGCACGGACTATCTCGCCGCCTGGCGGGCGGTCTTCGCCGCGCTGCCGCCGGCGCCTGCCACCTTCGTGCACCGCGATTTCCACGTCGACAACCTCATGCTCCTGAAGGATCGCGAGGGGCTCGCGGCCTGCGGTCTGCTGGACTTCCAGGACGCTTTGATCGGGCCGCCGGCCTACGATCTGGTCTCCCTGCTCGAGGATGCGCGCCGGGACATCGACCCTGCACTGGTCGTGCAGCTCTATCAGCGCTATTGCGCGGGTGTCGGGGACCTCGATCACGCGGGCTTCGCCGCCAGCTACGCCGCTTTGGGCGCACAGCGTCATGCCAAGGTCGCGGGCATCTTCACCCGGCTGCTGCGCCGCGACGGCAAGGATGCCTACCTCAAGCACATTCCGCGGGTGCTGCGCCTGCTCGACCGGCAACTCGGTCAGGTCCCTGAGCTCGAACCGGTGCAGAGCTGGATGGCGGAGCACCTTCCCGACCTTACCACGCCGCCGCAGGTCGTGACCGACCGCTAAGCCGTTTCGCATGCGTGATGCGCGATCGGGCCACTGGCCTTTGCCGCGTGCACAGGGCATCATATTTTCGTGATCGCGAACGGCCCAGGGGCGGCCAAGGAGGCAGATTTGTTCCAGCTCACATCGGACCAGGAGACGCTTCGGAAGCAGGCGGCGGACCTGGCGCGCCACGTCATCGCCGAGCGTGCCGCGCGCATCGACCGTACGGAAGCCTATCCTTGGGACAATGTCGAAGCGCTGACCGAAGCCGGCTTCATGGGCATGACGGTCCCGACCGCGTACGGCGGCCGCGGCTTGAGCTTCCTGGACGCGGCCCTGGTGGTCGAGGAGATGGCCAAGGTCTGCGGCATCACCGCCCGCATCGTGGTCGAGGCTAATATGGGCGGCATCGCCGCTGTCATGAAGTACGGCAACGAAGCGCAGAAGCAGTTGGCCGCAGCGCTGGTTTTGGTCGGCGACAAGCCGGCGATCTGCATCACCGAGCCGGAGGCGGGCAGCGCCGCTTCGGAACTGACCACACGGGCCGACCAACGCGGCGACCGCTACGTTCTCAACGGCAAGAAGCACTGGATCACCGGTGGCGGCGTTTCGAAGCTCCACATCATCTTCGCCCGCGTCTTCGACGAGCAGGGCCGCGAGCAGGGCATCGGCGCCTTCATCGCCGTACGTGGTGAGGCGGAGGGGCTGGAGATCGGCAAGCGTACGCATACGATGGGCTTGCGCGGTATTCCGGAAACCGAGGTGTTGTTCCGCAACCTGGAGGTCCCGGCCGAGATGATGCTGCGGCCGCCCAGCGGACTGCAGCAGGGCTTCGCCGGCCTGATGGACGCCTACAACAGTCAGCGGGTCGGCGCTGCGGCCGTGTCCTTGGGCTTGGCCCAGGGCGCCTATGAACTGGCGCTCGACTACGCCCAGCGGCGTGAGCAGTTCGGCCGGCCGATCGCCGAGTTCCAGGGCTTGCAATGGATGCTGGCCGACATGAGCATGCAGCTCTCGGCCGCGCGGCTGCTCATCCACAAGGCCGCCGCCACCGCCGGAGACGGATTCCCCGACATGGTCGCGGCTGCGCAGGCCAAGATCTTCGCTGCAGAAATGGGACAGAAGGTGACTAACGACGCCCTGCAGATCTTCGGCGCCGCCGGCTACAGCCGCGATCTGCCGCTGGAGCGCATGGTGCGGGATGCGCGCATGTTCACCATCGGCGGCGGCACGGCGCAGATCCTGCGCACCGTCGTCGCCGGCGGCCTGCTCGGCCGCAAGCTGCCGCAGACCCGTGACGGCTATCTCGCGCTGATGGAGCGCGAAGAAGAGGCCAAGCGCGCCCATGGCTGACGCCCAGCTTGCGCCGGCACCGGGGCGCAGCGCCGCCGACCTGATCGCCCGCCGTCTGGCGCAAGCAGGCTGCACTCATGCCTTCGGTATTCCCGGCGGCGAGACCCTGGCGATGATGGAGGCGCTGTCCGACGCCGGTCTGCGCTTCGTCCTGACCAAGCACGAAAACAGTGCCGGCTTCATGGCGGAGGGGGTCTATCACGCCACCGGCGCCCCCGGCGTCTTGCTGGCCACCATCGGTCCGGGCGTGGCCAACGCGGTCAACGTGGTCGCCAATGCCGAGCAGGATCGGGTGCCGCTCCTATTCTTGAGCGGCTGCGTCGATGCCGATGTCGGCCAGCGCTACACCCATCAGGTCTTCGATCACACGGCGCTCCTGGCGCCGATCACCCGCGCGAGCTTTCGCATGGCCCCCGGCGTGGTGGACGTGATGGTCGACAAGGCGCTGGCGCTGGCTTGCGATAGCCCGCCCGGGCCGGTGCATCTCGACCTGCCCATTTCCCTCGCCCGCCAGGAGCAAGCGGAGACACTCGTCGCATCGCGCAGCCAGCCGCTGGCTGGGGGACCGCAACCCGGACCGGGCCTGGAGGCCGCGCGGGCCAAGCTTGCCAAGGCCAAGCGGCCGCTGGTGGTCGCCGGTCTGGAGGTCCTCGGACTGGGCGAGGCGGACTCGGCCGCGGCGGAGGTTGCCGCCTTCTGCCGCGATCTCTCCATCCCGCTGATCACCACCTACAAGGCCAAGGGCATCCTGCCGGAAGACGATGCCCTGGCGCTCGGCGGGGCCGGTCTTTCGCCGGAAGCCGACAAGGTCCTCTTGCCGCTGATGGATCAGGCCGACCTCATCATTGCCGTCGGCTACGACCCCATCGAGATGCGCAGCGGCTGGTGCGACCCTTGGGATCCGGCCAAGGTGATCGAATTCTCCACCACGCCCAATCACCACTACGTCCACCAAGCGAGCCAGAGCTTCATCGGCGACATCGGCGCCGGCCTGGCGGCCTTGCGCGGCGAGGGCACGGCGCCGGCGGCCTCCTGGCCGGCTGGCGAAGCGCAAACCGCGCGTGCCGCGCTCAAAGCCTTCTTCTCCAGCGATGGCAGCTGGGGTCCGACCCAGGCGATCGAGGCCGCGCGGGCAGCCCTGCCGCGCGACACGGTGGCCACGGTCGACTCGGGCGCCCACCGGATCCTGCTCAGTCAGGTCTGGGAGTGCTATCACGAGCGCGGCCTGCTGCAGTCCACCGGGCTCTGCACCATGGGCTGCGCCTTGCCGCTGGCCATGGGCTACAAGCTCGCCGCGCCCGAAACGCCTGTCGTCGCCTTCACCGGCGACGCCGGCCTGGAGATGGTGCTGGGCGAGCTGGCCACCCTGCGCGACCTGCAGTTGCCGGTCATCGTCGTGGCCTTCGTCGACGCCTCCTTGGCCCTGATCGAGCTGAAGCAGCGGCGCGACCAGCTCCCCAACCTCGGCGTCGACTTCGGCCGCACCGATTTCCCGGCCGTGGCCCAGGCGCTCGGCGGGCACGGCGTTTCGGTGCGCGATGCCGAGCGGCTGCAGGAGGAACTGGCGGCGGCGCAGCGGCGTCAGGGCTTCACCGTCATCGCCTGCGAGATCGATCGCAAGTCCTACGACGGGACCTTCTAGCGTTACCTCGGCCCGACCTCTTCCCAACGGCCGCTTTCGTTGGAGCGATAGGCGGCCTCCACCAGCTCGAGGTTGGTCAAGTAGTCTTCGGCCCGGGTCTCCAGCGGCGCTCCCTCGCGCAGGTGGCGCAGCACATGCGCCTGGAAGCTATGCACGCAGTCGCCGCCGTAACCGCGGTCCTGCCATTCGTAGGCGACTTCGTCCTCTTGATTGCTGCCGTGGGCGCGCAGGAACAGTCGGCCGAAGCCGTCCAGGCGCAGACAGGCCTCGGCGCCGTCGATCTGCATCTCCCCCATGGTGAGCCGCCGGTTCTCCGCCGCGTGATCGGCCAGACGGTTACCGTCGAACAACGCCCGGCTGCCGGAGGCGAAGCGGAGAATGACCAGACCGGCGTCCTCGCCGGCAATCGCCGGGTTCAGTCGCCTGAGATCGGCGAAGACCGCCACGACCTCGCCCAGCAGGTAGCGAAAGACGTCCAAGAGATGGACCGCCGTCTCATGCAGCAGAAAGCGCTCCATCTGCTGGAAGTAAGGTTGGCGGTCGAGATAGGCGCGCGGACCCTGCCCATCCCCCGGGCGCAGACGGAAGGCGACCTCGTAGACCTCGCCCAGCGCACCGATCTCCAGCTCGGTCTTGCAGGCGCGGAACCAGGGCTGAAAGCGGAAGTTCTCGTGCACCACCAAGGTCGTGCCGGCCGCGGCGGCGATCGCGCAGGCCTCTTCCGCGCCGGCCAGGCCGCCGCAAAAGGGCTTCTGGCAGACGATCGTCGGCACCGTCCCCGCGGCCAGGCGGATGAGATCGAGGTGGGCGGTCGGCGGGGCGGCGATATCGAGGATGTCGATCGCTTCGTTGGCGAGCAGCACCTCCGCCGTGTCGTAGGTGCGCGGCGCACCGAACGCCTGGGCCGCGGCCTCGGCTTTCGAGGTATCGCGGTCGCAGATGGCAAGCAGCTCGGCGTCCGGCAGCCGCCGCCAAGCCTCGTGGTGGAACTGGGAGAAGAAGCCGGCGCCAATGCCGGCGATCTTGAGGGACTCGGTCATTTCGCAGTTTCGGAGAACAAGGCGGGCAAGGGGCCGAGGTCGGCCATCCAGTGGGGCGGCGGAAGTCCGGGCCGCGGTGCGGCAAAGCAGGCGAGGCGGTCGCCAAGCAGGCAGCCGAGAAAGGCGGTCGAGAGATCCGGGCCGCCGAAAGCGAGACTGGAGATGTTGGCGAGGCGGCGGCTGCTGATCTTGTCCAGGTGCGGGCGGCCCATTGCGTGGGCCCGGTAGGCTTCCTCGACCCAGTCGAGATGATCAGGATCGCTGTCCTCCAGCATCACCTCCTGGCGGCCGTCGGACGCCACGTGGACGACCCGGTTGCTGACGATGCTGGTGACCCACAGCCCGCCGTCCCGATCCATCGCGAGCCCGTCGGGAAAGCAACCTTCGCTGTAGCGCGCCACCTCGCGGGCTGGGCCGAGCTGGCCGTCGCGCCCGATCGCGAAGGCGCTGGTGCGCCGGGCGAAGGTCTCGTTGACGAAGAGCGTGCCGCCGTCCGGGCTGACCAGGCACTCGTTGGTGTAGCCCAGCCCCTCCGCCGCGATGCGTGCCCGTCCACCTTCGAGCAAGATGACGAAGCCGTCGGCAACGTCCTTGCGATAGGCGGCGCTGCGCGGCCGCACCGCCGTGCTGACCGTGATCCAAAGGCGCGCGTCGTCCTGGCGCAGCACGAAGTTGGTGGGCGGCAGGGCGCGCCCGTCCAGCTCGGTCAAGAGCGGTTCCGTGGTGCCGTCGGGGAACAGGCGGAAGACACCGCCTTCGTCCGCGCCGAGGTGGGCGAGCAGCAGGGTGCCTCCCGGCTCCAGCGCGATGCCGTTGGGGCGCAGCTGGGGTTGGTCGTCGCGCGCCAGCACACATCGCACAGCGCCCTCGGGAGACAGGAGGGCGACGCCGCCGTTGCCCGTCCAGTCGGAGACGAGCAGCATGCCGGAGCTGTGCGCCAGGACGCACTCGGGGCGATTGAGGCCCTGGCCGAGGAAGGAGAGGCTGGAAAGCGGAATGCGAGGCCTTGCCGCCACCTTTCAGGCCCCCTCTGCCGCTAGCATCTCCCGCAGGCTGGTCTTGAGGATTTTGCCGTAGTTGTTCTTCGGCAGAGCATCGACGAAGAAGTAGGCCTTCGGGCGTTTGAAGCGGGCGATCTCCTCCAGGCAGAGCGCATCGAGCTCGCTCTCCGAGAGACTGCTCTCGGCCTGTGCCACCACGAAGGCCACCACCTCTTCGCCCCAGTCGGCATGGGGCCGTCCAAGCACCGAGCACTCCTTGACGCGCGGATGGCGCAGCAGCACCTCCTCGACCTCGCGCGGGTAGATGTTGGTGCCGCCGCTGATGATCACGTCCTTGGAGCGGTCCTTGAGCGTCAGGAAGCCCTCCTCGTCGAGGCTTCCGACGTCGCCGGTATGCAGCCATCCGCCGCGCAGGGTCTTGGCCGTCGCCGCCGGGTCGTTCCAGTAACCGGGCATGACCGAGAGGCCGCGCACCTGGATCTCGCCGGTGTCGCCGGTCGGCAAGGGATGGTCGTCCTCATCGGCGATGCGCAGCTCCACCAGCGTTTGCGCGCGCCCGGCGGAGGCCAGGCGCGCTTCGTAGCGCGGATGCGCGCTCTCGCCGTGCATGGCGCGGGTGAGAGAGCTGATGGTCATGGGGCTTTCGCCCTGTCCGTAGATCTGCACGAAGCGATTGCCGAAGACCTCCATGGCGCGCTTGAGGTCGGCGACATACATGGGCGCGCCGCCATAGACGATGGTCTTGAGGTTCTCGTGCCGTGCGGTTTGGGCACCCGGATGGTCGATCAGGCGCTTGACCATGGTGGGCGCGAAGAAACTGCAGAGCCGCGGATAATGCTCCAGCAGATCGAAGACTTCAGCCGGGTCGTAGCCGCCGCTTTCCGGCACGATGTTGAGGCCGGCCTGAGCGACGAAGGGGAAGTTATAGAGGCCGACGCCGTGCGACATGGGCGCTGCGTGCAGCAGGCAGTCGTCCGGCTGAACCGTGTCGACGTCGGCGAAATAGCAGGACGTCATGGCCAGCAGATTGCCGTGGCTCAGCATGGCGCCCTTGGGTCGGCCCGTCGTGCCGCTGGTGTAGAACAGCCAAGCGAGGTCATCGAGCTGCGCCGGCAAGGGTGCCATCTCTTCGCCGGAGAAGAGCGCGTCATAGTCCGGCGAGCCGGCAACGATCAGGCGCGCTTTGCTGTGGGCATCGTCGATCGCGCTGGACAGGCTTTCCTCAAGATCGGCTGTCCCGAAACAGAGGCGGGCGCCCGAGTGGCTCAGCATATAGGCGAACTCGCGGGCGTGGAGCTTGGCGTTCATCGGCACGGCTGCCAGCCCTGCCCACCAAATGCCGTAAAGCACTTCCAGGTATTGTGGGCAGTTCTTCATCGCCACGGCGATACGCTCGCCCGGCAGCAGCGAGAGTCTGTTACGCAAATGATCGGCCAGCTTCGAGGCGCGTCTTGCCAGACCCGCATAGTCTGCGGTCACTTGCTCGCCGACGGCGACCGCCGGCCTGTTTCCATGGCTCAAGGCACTTCGCTTGAGCAGCTGCGCGATATTCATGGCGACGCCTTGGCCGAGCTCCTCTATGGATCTGACGATAGCGGACTGCCGCTGTCGCACAAGCCGGCAAAACACGGCGGTCGGGTTGGTTTGTCTGGTAGCCGTCGGCCGCCCGGCCTATTGTCGTAGCGTGATTACGCCGAAGCCGATGTCCATGGCCGTTTCCCGCCGCTCTTTTCTCTCCGCCGGCTCTTTGCTGGCCCTCTCCGGTGCGCTTCCGGCGGGTCCCGCGTACGCCGAGCCGGTGACCCTTCTGCGGCTGGGGACCGGCTCGTCGGTCGGCACCTATTTCCCGATCGGGACCATCATCGGGCGAATCGTCAGCCTGCCGCCGGGCAGCCGCGGCTGCGACGAGGAGGGCGCCTGCGGGGTGCCGGGCTTGATCGTCGTCGCGGACTCGACCAAGGGCTCCGTCGACAACGTCAACCGCATCGCCGCGGGCCAACTGGACGCGGCGCTCTGTCAGGCGAACATCGCCTATTGGGCCTACAACGGGATCGAGCTCTTCGAGGGCGCGCCGCAGCAGTCCTTGCGCAGCGTGGCCAACCTCTTCCCGGAGGCCTTTCATCTGGTGGTCTCGGCCGAGAGCGGCATACGCTTCGTCACCGACATCAAGGGCAAACGCGTGTCGCTGGACAGGGAGGGATCCGGCACGCTGGTCATGGCGCAGAAGATCCTGGAAGCCTACGGCCTTGGCCCGGACGATGTCGAAGTCAGCCATGAGGAGCCGGGCATCGCGGCGGAGATGGTGCGGACCGGTGAACTCGATGCCTTCTTCTTCGTCGCCGGCGCACCGGCGCGGGCGATCGAGGTATTGGCCCGACAGCATCCGATCTCTTTGGTTCCGATCGAAGGCCCCCAAGCCGATACGCTGGTCGGCAACAGCCTGTTTCTCGCCAAGACCGATATCAGGGCCGGAACCTATCTCGGTGTTGCCTTTACCCCGACTCTGGCCGTCGGCGCGCAGCTCATCGTCTCGGCCGATCTCCCCGATGACCTGGTCTATGCGATGACCCAAGCCTTGTGGCACGCCAACGCCCGAGAGACGCTCGACCGCAGTCACCCCAAAGGTCGGCTGATCACCCTCAACACGGCGCTCAACAATCTGAGCGTTCCGCTGCATCCGGGCGCGGAGCGTTACTACCGTGAGATCGGCCACGCGCTGGTCCGCGGCCCTTGAGCCGGGGACCCCTTAGGGGTTCTCGATGTGCCAAGGCTCTTGTTCGGCGGCTGCGGCCCAGGATTGCATCGCCGGCCACTCCCAGATCGTTGCGACGTAGCGCTCGGCGGCATCCGATAGCTGCGGGCGATAGGTGGCGAAGCGGCTGACCACCGGCGCAAAGAAGGCATCGGCAATGCTGGCGCTCCCGAAAAGGAAAGCGCCGTCTTGGCCGAAGTGCTCTCGGCAGTCCTGCCAGATCTCGCAGATGCGCGCGATGTCTGCGTCCAGCGCGGGGGCTTTCGGCGGCAGCGCGCGCCGGGCGCGCAGGTCCATCGGCATGGTCTTGCGCAGGGTCGCGAAGCCGGCGTGCATCTCGGCCGTGACCGTGCGCGCCCGGGCTCTCGCCTGGCGATCGCTCGGCCAGAGCGCCGCCGCCGGGAACAAGTCAGCCAGATACTCGGCGATCGCCAGGCTGTCCCAAACCTGAAACGCGCCGTGCTTCAGGACCGGGACGCGGCGGCTCGGTGAATGGGCGGCGATCGCTGCGGCCGTCTCCTCCCGATCGAGCGGGATGACGATCTCTTCGAAAGGGGCGCCGGTCATCTCCAGCGCCAGCCAAGCGCGCAGGGACCAGGACGAATAGTTCTTGTTGCCGATCACCAGGGTGAGCTTGTCATCACCCGTCCCCTCGTTAGTCTGTGCCACTTCGACCTCCTTGCTCCGCCTCACCGCCAGCCAGACTTATTGGGAGAGCCAGCCTTGGCAAGTACCGCCACGGACTACCTGATCAACGAAAGCGAGGGGACGCCGGTCCCCCTCTATCTTTTTCGCAGCGACGACTTCGCCACATGGCTGAAGCAGCAGGAGCCGCAGTTGCGTGCCTGGGTCGCAGCACAGGGCTTTACGGCCGAGCCGGGAAGCAGCTGCGTCCTGCCCGGCGACGACGGTGTTGCCATGGCGCTGGCGGCGCGGGGCGAGCCCGGGGATCCCTTCGCCTATGGCGAGCTGCCGCTGACCTTGCCGCCGCTAGACTATCTCTTGGCCGGCGATCTCAACGACGATGCCGTGAGCTCGGTGATGCTGGGCTGGGCCTTCGGCGCCTACAGCTTTCAGCGCTATCGCAAGGAAGAGAAGAAGCGTGCCCGCCTGATCGTGCCGAGCGGCGGCGCGGCTGAGGAGGCGCTGCAGCTCGCGCAGGCGATCTATCTGGTGCGCGATCTGATCAACACCCCGGCCGGCGATCTCGGCCCGGAGGAGCTGGCTGAGGCGGCGCGCAGCTTGGCCGAGGAGTACGGCGGAGAGTGCCGGGTCCTGACCGGCGACGAACTCTTGTCGGAGGGCTACCCGGCCGTCCACGCGGTGGGTCGGGCCGCCAGCCGCGCGCCCCGCATGATCGAGCTGAGCTGGGGACAGGAGGGGCCCTTGGTTGCCCTGGTTGGCAAGGGGGTCTGCTTCGACAGCGGCGGATTGGACCTCAAGCCGGCGGCCGGCATGAAGCTGATGAAGAAGGACATGGGCGGGGCTGCCCAGGTGCTGGGCCTGGCCAAGGCGGTGATGGCCTGCGGACTGCCGCTGAGGCTCTCGGTGCTCGTCCCGGCGGTGGAGAATGCCGTCTCAGGCGATGCCTTCCGGCCCTTGGATGTCCTGGAGACCCGCAAGGGCCTCACCGTGGAGGTCGGCAACACCGATGCGGAGGGGCGGCTGATCCTCTGCGATGCTCTGGCCAGGGCCAGCGAGCTTTGGCCCGACGTCATCCTCGACTATGCGACCTTGACCGGCGCCGCCCGCGTGGCGCTCGGAACCGAGCTGCCGGCGCTGTTCTGCAACAATGACAGGCTTGCCGAGCAGCTCCTCGCGGCCGGCATGGAGGAGCACGACCCGCTTTGGCGCATGCCGCTGCATCAACCCTATAAGCCGCATTTCAAGAGCAGCGTCGCCGACCTCAACAACATCGCCGATCACAGTTTCGGCGGTGCCATCATCGCCGCACTCTTTCTCGAGGCCTTCGTCGCGGCGGACCGTCCCTGGGCGCACGTCGACCTGATGGCGTGGAACACCAAGGCCGGTCCAGGCCGCCCGGTGGGCGGCGAGGCCATGGGGATGCGCGCCGCCTTCGCTTATCTCAAGCGCCTGAGCGGGGCTTCCTGACCTCTTTAGCCGCCTCAGGGGCCTGTGGTTCTTCGGGCCCAGGCGGCTGCTTCTGCAGCACATCTTCGGCGCGCCAGAAGTGCTGCAGCAACTCGATTTGCGTCACGATGGGCCTGAGGAACAGGCCGCTTTGCTCTTTCAGGTCGCGCGAGCGCCGGGCCAGCATCATCTGGGCACCGTTGTTACAGAAGATCACCGAGCGGTACTGAATGCCGATATCCGGGCCTTGCCGATTGAGCTGCGTCGGATCGTGGCAGGTCCAGAAAATCTCCAGCAGGTCGCTATAGCTCGTGACGCTGCGATCGTAGCGGACCTGCAAGGCTTCGGCATGGCCGCTCTGCTCGCAGAAGACGTCCAGGTAGCTCGGGTGGGGAAGATCACCGCCGGCATAGCCGATGGTCGTTTCCAGAACGCCGGGCCGTCGACGGAAGGCGGGCTCCACAGACCAGGCAGGCCCTGCGGCAAAGGTTGCCAAATCACTGCCGACCATAGGACCAACTGATCCGTCGCCCATACTCACGGTCTTGCCACGCGGCGCCCCGCCCAGAAAGGCGTCCTTCGTCAGAAACTTCCCCATCGATCTGCCCAATCAAGCCAACGAGACATCATTCCACAAATGTTCTCATTTAATCCGGAGCTTGGCACAGACGTCAAGACAACTTGGTCTTACTTGCCTACCTGTGGGCGCTCTTGGACAGCCGGCTGCAGCGCCTAGTTTGCAACGGACGGGATCCGGGCCGCGAATGACGGCAGGATCCCAAAACGGAACCTGTTGTTCAGGAGCTGATGCCTTATGCGTTGTATGGTGATCGTCCTTGGGTTGTTGGTCCCTTTTGTCGGTCTGGCGCAAGCCGACGCACCCCCGTCATGGCTTGTCGACTATCCCGAGAGTGCCGTCACCTTCACGGCAACGCAGAGCGGCGCGCCGGTCGAGGGCCGCTTCGAGCAGTTCACCGCCGATCTTGCTTTTGACCCGGAGGACCCGGCGGGAAGCAGCTTCGTGGTCGAAATCGATATGGCCAGCGTCGAGAGCGGCAACACCGACCGAGACAATACGCTCAGATCGAATGCTCTCTTCGACGTCGCCGTCTGGCCACTGGCCGTTTTCGAGGCCAACGAAGTGGTCGCCATCGGCGATGGGCAGTTTGAGGCACGTGGTACCCTGACCATGCGCGACCAGACGCTGCCCATCGTCTTGCCGTTCACCCTCGCATTGGAAGGCGACCCCGGCGCGCGCCTCGCCACGGCCGAGGGCTCGGTGACGATCAACCGGACCGACTACGGTGTCGGCCAGGGCATGTTCGCTGACACCAGCGTGATCCCCGATCCGGTCGAGATCGCCGTGCGCATCGTCGCGCGGGAAACGGGCCCTTGACGTGAAAAGGGGGGGGTAGCGATTGACCTTCTCGGTTCGGGGCGGTAGGACACGAAGGTCATGAAACACCTTGGCTCTCAGTGGAAGCGAATTAGCGGCCCGGTGCTCGTCTGAAGCGCCGGGACAGTCCCTTTTCGTTTTCCACCCTCATGAGAGGCAAGGCAGATGCTTATGACCCATGAGCCACAGCAGGCTGTGGCAGCCGCGCGACGCCAAGCGCAGCAATCCAGTTCCACCCATCCGGTCCATTGTTATTCCCTGAAGGCGGCGGCCGAGCCGGGCTTGCTGCCGAACGTCATCGGGCTTTTCGCCAAGAACGGCCTGGTGCCCCTGCGCTGGCACAGCGATCTTCTGGCACCGCATAACGAAGAGCTGTCGATCGACTTCCAGGTCGCCGGCCTGGCTCAGCAGCGTGCGGAATATCTTGCGCGCTGCATGGAGCAGATATATGGCGTCCATACGGTCTTGATTTCCCAAAAGTACTGAAGCTTTAGGAGCTCCATGAGCCTGCGCGACCGCGTGATGGTGAACCAGCCGGGCGGCCTCGACGATCTGGTGCCCTTCCTGGTGGAGGGGCGCCGCATGGGCCGCATGGAGCCTGCCTTCGCGGCCAAGCTGCGCGACTTCGAGCGCCTCTTCGTGCGGGTGGAAGACGGCATCGAGCTGTCGCCGAGCCTGCGCACGCCGGCCCAGCGGAGCGACGCGATGCGGGAGCTGGTCGTCGAGCTGGCCGAGCGCGGCGACCTGCCGCCGCTGCGCGACGAGCTCTATCCTCTGGTGCGCGGCTGGGGCGAGACGCCTTTGCTGCTGATCGAACGCAGCGCGGCGCAGAGCTTCGGCATCCGCACCTTCGGGGTGCACGTCAACGGCATCGTCCAGGGAGTGGACGGGCTTTCTATCTGGGCCGCCCGGCGCTCCAGCCAGAAGACGGCATTTCCGGGTAAGCTCGACCAGCTCATCGCCGGCGGGCAGCCTCACGGGCTGAGCCTGGAGGAGAACCTGATCAAGGAGTCCTGGGAAGAGGCCGGCTTCGAGGCCTTCGTCGCCCGCCGCGCCCGGCCGGTCGGCATGGTGCGTTTCCGCGGCAGGACCGAGTTCGGCTTCCATGACGACGTGCTGTTCTGCTTCGACCTCAGCCTGGGTCACAACGAGCTGCCGGTGAACCGCGACGGCGAGGTCTCCGCTTTCGATCTCCTGAGCGTCCAGGAGCTGCGCCGCATGCTGAGCGAAAGCGAGGCGTTCTGTCCCGACAGCGCTTTGGTCAACATCGACCTGCTGATCCGTCACGGCGAACTGGGCCCGGACGAAGAGGCGCACTATGCGGAGATCGCCGCCGGCCTGCGGGTGCCGGTAGATTAGGTTGTATTTGCTTTGCCTAGGAGGGTGAAAAGAGTGGCGGGGCTTGGTGAGCGCGGCATCGGCCGTCTCTCCAGGAATGTCATCCTTGCACGAGCTTCGAAGGGTCGTAGACCCGAAGAGGCGAGTTGCGAGGATCCACGGATAGGCTTGGCGCGGGCCGATGAGTGGATGCTCGGAACTCGGCCCCGGGCCTGACGGCCCAGTGGGCCTCGCCCAAGCATGACAACCAGAGGGGCGGTGCCACAGGGTGACCATGCGTCTGCCGGCACAAGGCACAGGCCTCTCGGCCGTGCTGCCTCTCCCCATCGACGCGTGTCCGACCAATGCATCGGCACGTTAGAGATCGTCCGGCAAGGTTAGGCCGCTGTCGGCCAGGCGCCGGCGCAGGCTCTCCGGTGTCTCGCCCTGCTCGCGTAGTGCCTTGAGGGAAAGCGCGGCATGGCGCTTGGCCAGACGCTCGCCGGTTTCGTCGCACACCAAGGCATGATGCCGCCAGCGCGGCACCGGCAGGTCGAGCAGGGCTTGCAGCAGGCGGTGCAGGTGCGTCGCGTGCTTCAGGTCTTCCCCTCGGGTGACCAGGCTGATCTCCTGCGCCGCGTCGTCGACCACCACCGCGAGATGATAGCTGGTGCCGATGTCTTTGCGCGCCAGGACCACGTCGCCGAGCAGCGCGGGGTGCGCCGGCTGCATTCCCTCACCCTCCTCCCACCACGTAAGATCGCCGCAACGCGCCACCGCCGCCTCGACATCGAGCCGCAGGTGAAAGGCCTCGCCGGCGGCTTGGCGCGCGGCCCGCTCGGACGGGTCGAGCCTGCGGCAGATGCCGGGATAGAGCGGCCCTTCCGGGCCGTGGGGCGCCGAGCCTGCGGCGGCAATCTCGCGCTGGATATCCTTGCGGGTGCAGAAGCAGGGATAGAGCAAGTCGGCGTCCTGCAGGCGGTCGAGCGCCGCTTGATAGGCTGCTTGGCGCTCGGACTGGCGCATCACCGGCTGCGGCCAGTCGAGACCGAGCCAGCCGAGGTCGGCGGCGATGGTGGCCTCGAACTCCGGGCGGCAGCGGCCACGGTCTATGTCCTCGATGCGCAGCAGGAACTGCCCGTCGGACCCGGCAGCCGCCGCGCTGAACAGGGCGGAGTAGGCGTGGCCCAGGTGCAGTGCGCCGCTGGGCGAGGGGGCAAAGCGCGTCGTCTGCTGTGTCATCTTGAGAGTTAGCCCACTGTTGTCCGCTTGAGTGCAGGAACGCCTTCTCTTGTCCGCTCCGCGGACACCCCCCTGTGCGACCGGAGAGATGGGTAACGTTTTAGCCCGGAGACATGGGTTACAGTTTTCACGCTCTGTTCTGCCGTCTGGCCGCGCCGACCGCAAGAGTCGGGGCGCGGCCTGGCCGGTAGGCTTGCCTGCCCTTGAGGGTGATCAGGTGGAGCGGGCCGTACTTGAGCAGCCAGGTATCCTCCGCCACCTCCTCGAGGGCGACCAGCTCGCCGGCCAGCACTTGGCTGACGAACAGGAGACGGCCGCGCCATTTGATCTCGCCGCTGGAGCGTACCCGCCGCAGAGTGCAGCCGGCCGGGTAGTCGGGTTCGCGCAGGACACCGTCCCAATGCCGCGTGCCCAATGCCGCGTGCTCGGCCGCCACAGCCGCGCCGGCGGAACCTGGCCGAGCGCCTCGTGCGGCCGCTCCTCGTTGTAGTGCCTCTGGAAGGCCGCAAAGCGCTCCATCTGTGCCCTCAAGCTGCGCGCCGGCGGGCTCGCCGTCTCCTGCTTCAGGGTCAGATGCAGCCGCTCATGCCGTCCGTTCTGCTGCGGCCGGCCCGGCGCAATCCGCTCCGGCACCACCCCCGCCTTGATCACCTTCACCGCCAGCCGGCTCAGGCCGCCAGCCCCGAGGCCGGCAAAGGGCGGCCCATTGTCCGAGCGCAGGCGATGCGGCCGCCCGTAGTCGAGAAAACAACGCTTCAGAGCGGCCCAGACATGCGCTCCGTCGGGCCGGCCCACCGCTTGGCAGTGCAACAGATAGCGGCTCGCCGCCTCGCTCAGGGTCAGCGGCTCCACCTGCGTGCCGTCCCCGGTCAGGAACCAGCCCTTGAAGTCGATGCACCAGACATCGTTCAGTGCCACATCCCCCAGAGGCCCGCCCTCCCCGGGAGCAGGCCGACGCCGGCGCCGACGCGGCACCGTCAGACCCTGACGATCGAACAGCTCTCCGATCGTGCTCGCCGCCGGCCAAGCCGTCTCAGGCTCCTGCGCCATCAACCAGGCCCGCACCTTCCGCGGACCCCAGCGCGGCCAGCGCCGGCGCACCCAGAGAAGCCGATCAACCTGCGCCAAAGGCACAGCTCGGCTGTTACTCAGCGGCATGCGCGAACGGTCCGACAGACCCGACGGACCCTCCGCCTCGTAACGCCCAAGCCACTTATAGCCCGTCTTGCGGCTGATCCCGAACTGACGGCAGAGATCGCTCAGGCCCTCTGACCTCTCCCGCGCCCTCAGCACAAAACGCATCCGTTCCTCCATAACATGGGTCTCCTTCCAAACCATGCCGCAAGTCCTCCTTGCAGCCAGTCTGTTACCCATGTCTCCGGGCTAAACTGTCACCTATGTCTCCGGGTTGCACACCCCTCCCTAACCCTCCCCCTCGTTGGGGGGAGGGTTAGGGAGGGGGTGTTTTTGACGGCGACGAGGTCGTCGATGCGGTCCGAGCCGTGCGCAAACGTCCTAGCAGGCGGCGCCCTAAAGGCTGACCTGCTCGTCGTCCTCGACGGGCGGCGTCAGGGGGCCTTCCCTGAAGGTCTCCTCCTCGACGATCTCGGTCTCGCTCTCTTCCTCCTCAACCGCACCAGGCTCGGCTTCGGTCGGCTGTCCGGCTGTTGGCGGCTCCGCGGCTGGGGTCTTGCCACGCAGCGCCACCGGTTCCTCGATGATGCGGACGTAGTCGCGGCCGAACTGGACGATGACCGGCGTGCCGTCGGCGATCGGCTGCGCGTCGCTCTCCTTGTTCTGCACCAGGGTCACGACCTTGCCGTCCGGCATCTCGACGACGTACTCGAAGCCCTCGCCGCTCAAGGCCTGCTTCTCGACCAGATAGCCGGCGCCGGCACCGATCAGGGCGCCGATCACCGCGGCAAGGCCGGCATTGCCGTCACGGAAGCCGAAGCCCGCGCCGGCCGCACCGGCGGCGCCGCCGATGACGGGGCCGACAGCGGAGGGATTGCCTTCGATGTCGATTACGCGCGAGGAGATCACCGTCGCCTTCTCCGTGCGGAGAATGCGGCCGACATCGCCTTCGTCGTAGGTGTTGGTGGAGGAGGTGGCACAGCCCGCTGCCAGCAGCATCATCACCCCGGCGAGCGACCAACGTACTGTTTTGCCTGCTCTTGTCATCGTTCCCAAGCCTGTCTGTGAGTCCAAGCGCACTACGACCATTCGAACTGTACGAGCCGAACCTGCCCGATATCCCCGAATTCCTGTCCCGCACCATGTCGACAATCCGTCCGTCAGCTCCTCTTGTCTGAACTTGACGCTTGCCGCAAAGCTGACATCTCCCGGGGTTAGCGAATTGAATTCCCGGCCAAATAGGACGGCGGAACTATGGCATTCTTCTGGTCGAACGGCAAAACCTCACCGCTGCAGGACGCCCCGCACGATTTTCAGGAAGAAGAGCGGCGCGGCCTCAGGCTCGCAACCATCGGCCAGCTGGTGGTGTCGCTCTTGGTCGGCGCCTACTTTCTCCAGGCCGGCACCTGGGACGTGACCGGCTTCGCCGTTCTCGTTGCCGGTGGCTTCGTGGTCGTGGCACTGATTAAGCTGGTTCTCTTTTCGCCGGAGCGTTACCGCGCCTGGTACCCCTTCCCGATCCTGGTGTTGGAAGCGGCGCTGATCATCGTTGCCATCGCCGCGCCGAACCCCTTTTCCGAGGATCCTTGGCCGATTCAGATGAAGTTCCGGCAGGACAACTTCATCTTCCTGTTCCTGCTGCTCGGCATGACGGCCTTCAGTTACCGGCCGCGTTTGGTGCTCTGGGCCGGCGCGGCTGCTGCGGGCTGTTGGTGTCTGGTGAGCCTTTACATCGACAGCTTGCCGGACACCCGCGGTTGGGGCGACTATCCTGCCGATGCACCCCTGCAGGAGCTTATGGCGGCCTACCTCACGCCGACCTTCTTCGTGTGGGAGGGGCGGGTCAAAGAGATCCTGGTGCTGGTGCTGACGGCCGCGCTTCTGGCCGCGGCGGCGGCCAGGGGGCGCATGCAGGTCCGGCGCAATATCGCTGCTCGCGCCCAGCGGCAGCGCCTGGAATCCGTCTTCGGCCGCTTCCTGCCGGAGAGCGTCTGGCGCTCGCTGATGGCCGATGGCGACGGCCTCAAGCCGCAGCGCCGCGAAGCCACGGTGATGATCGTCGACATCCGCAACTTCACCGAACGGGTCCGCGGCATGGAAGCGGACGACGTCTTTCCCATGCTCACCGCTTTTTTCGAAGCGGTTGAGCAGAAGATCACAAGCAAGGGCGGGGTCCTGCTGTCGTACAACGGCGACGCGGTCGTGGCGGCCTTCAACCTGCCGCTGCAGTTGGACGACTACCGCGACAATGCGCTTGAGGCGGCCCGCTCCGTGGCGATGCTGGCAGAGGAGGAACGCTTCAGCGGGGAGTTGATTTCCGTCCGCATCGGTGTTGCGACCGGGCCGCTGACTGCGGGCCTGGTTGGTGGGACGGCGCGGGCCAGCTACACGGCCTACGGCGACGCGGTGAACCTGGCGGCCCGTCTGGAGTCTCTGAACAAGGAAACCGGGACCACGATCCTGGCCGATGGCGCGACGCTCAATGGACAGTCGCGCTGCCAAGGCCTTGCTTGTCTCGGCGAACGGGAGATCCGTGGCTTCGGAAAGCCTGTCGAGGTTTGGGACATCGCGCCGCAGCCTGCGTTGGAAGCCCCTCCGGCCGATGCAGAGCCGACAGCAGGCGAGGATGAGCGCAAGACGTCGACAACGCTGCAGTAGCCACCCTTTGATAGAAAGAATCAATCCAGAGCAACAAACCTGTGATCTGTAGCATGACTGCCACAGAAAGCCGCTAGGGCCTTTCTCCAACAGCAGGCCGCAAGACGCCTGCCCAAAACGATTCCAGAGAAGATCACGGAGAACGGCATGCTACGTATCGACCCGGAGAAGCACTCTTGCCGCGCGGAGGCTTTCGAGGCCTCCGACGACATCCCCAGCAACCCCGTCCTGGCCAGTGGCCGCCCGACCATCGGCGACGTCATCAACGAGCGCTTTTCGCGCCGCGGCGTGCTGCGCGGCATGCTCGGCACGGCCGCTATCGCCGGCATTGCCAGCAGCGTCCCGGCGCTGCTGTCGCACGAAGCTAAGGCAGCCGGTGCGCAGACCTTCACCTTCGAGGAGATTGCCCACGGGGTGGATGAGACGCACCACGTGGCGGAGGGCTATAATGCCGATGTGCTGATCCGCTGGGGCGACCCGCTGCACGGGGACGCGCCGGAGTTCGACCCGCACAACCAGAGCGCCGACGCTCAGGAAAAGCAGTTCGGCTACAACAACGACTACATCGGCTTTGTCGCGCTGGAGCCCCAGGACGGCGAAGAGGCGCGCGGGCTGCTCTGCGTCAACCACGAGTACACCAACGAAGAGGTCATGTTCCCGCAGATCGGCCGGCAGGACCGCGCGCTGGACAAGGGTGGCAAGGCCTTCTTCAACATGACGCCGGAGTTGGTGGCCATCGAGCAGGCGGCGCACGGCGGCAGCATCGTCGAGATCGTCAAGCGCGACGGCCAGTGGTCCTACGACCGCAACGCGCCGCGCAACCGGCGTATCACCACGCGCTCGACCCAGTGCATGGTCACGGGCCCCGCGGCCGGCCACGACCGCATGAAGACGAGCTGGGATCCGACGGGCACCCGAGTGATCGGCACGGTCAACAACTGTGCCGGCGGCATCACGCCCTGGGGCACCTACCTGATGGCCGAGGAGAACTTCCACGGCTACTTCCTCGGCGATCTGCCGGAGGGTCACCCGGAGACGATCAACCACGAGCGCTATGGCGTGCCGGGCGGCTGGTATGCCTGGGGCATGTACGACGACCGTTTCAACCTGGCGAAGGAGCCGAACGAGCCCAACCGCTTCGGCTGGATGGTCGAGGTCGACCCCATGGACCCGGGCTCCATTCCCATCAAGCGCACGGCGCTCGGCCGCATGAAGCACGAAGGCGGCGAGAGCGTGGTCAACAAGGACGGCCGCGTCGTCATCTACATGGGCGACGATCAGCGCTTCGACTACGTCTACAAGTTCGTCACCGCCGGTACCTACGACGACAACGACCGCAGTGCCAACATGGGTCTGCTCGATGGGGGCACGCTCTACGTCGCCCGCTTCAACGCCGACGGCACCGTGGACTGGCTGCCGCTGGTGCAGGGCGAGGGTCCGCTGACCGCGGCCAACGGCTTCGAGAGCCAGGCCGACTTGATGATCGAGACCCGGCGGGCCGCAGACCTTTTGGGCGCTACGCCGATGGACCGGCCGGAGGACGTGGAGCCCAATCCGCGGACCGGCAAGGTCTATGCCATGCTGACCAACAACACCCGGCGCAAGGCGGATCAGGTCGACGCGGCCAACCCCCGCGCCGAAAACGCCTTCGGTCATATCATCGAGATCACCGAGCCGGACATGGACTTCGCGGCGACCAAGTCGACCTGGGACATCCTGGTCCGCTGCGGCGACCCCACCAAGGCCGAGGTCGGTGCCATGTGGAACCCGGCGACCAGCGAGAGCGGCTGGTTCGCGGCCCCGGACAACTGCGCCATCGACGGCCAGGGCCGCCTCTGGGTGACCACGGACCAGGGCACCAACTGGTCGAAGACCGGCACCGCCGACGGCGTTTGGGCCCTGGAGACGGAAGGCGAGCACCGCGGCACCGGGCGAATGTTCTATCGCGTGCCCGTTGGGGCTGAGATGTGCGGCCCGCTGTTCACCGATGAGGATCGGGTGCTCTTCGTCGCGGTGCAGCACGTCTCGACCGATGGCGCCAAGGACTACGAGCCGTTCGGCCGCAACTCGACCTTCGAGGACCCGGCGACGCGCTGGCCGGACTTCCAGGACGACATGCCGCCGCGCCCCTCCGTCGTGGTGATCACCAAGGAAGACGGCGGGACCATCGGTAGCTAATCGAGTTGAGATACGGTCTTGGCAGGGGCGGCCTTCGGGCCGCCCCTTCGTGCTTTCTGCGGTCCCGATGGACGCGCTCAGACGCCATGCGGGTCCGGCTTCCTCCCTTCTCAGACTGTCATCCCGGCCAAGGGCGAAGCCCGCGAGCCGGGAACCATGGTCGCTTCTTGGTGCGGAGGGAAGGGCAGAAGAGCGCGAGTACGGCACTCTGTCTGTATGCAAACCCCAATGTCCGCGCTGGCTGAGAAATGGCCCCCGGCTCAAGGCCGGGGTGATGGGGTGGACGGTCCCCAGCTTCGGCATCGCGATGTGCCATGCTGGAGTTCGTCGAAAACATCTCAGCGAGAGGGACCGTCCAAGATGAAGCCTATCACGATCGGTTTGGATATTGCGAAGTCTGTGTTTCACCTTCACGGGGTTGACGCTGCGGGGGCGGTGGTGCTGCGCAAGCGTCTGCGCCGCCGCGATGTTGTCAGCGTCTTCGCCAAGCTGGAGCCCTGTCTGATCGGCATCGAGGCCTGCGGCGGGGCGCACCACTGGGCACGCGAGCTCTCCGCGCTGGGTCACGAGGTGCGGCTGCTTCCGCCGGCCTACGTCACGCCCTACGTCAAGCGGGGCAAGAACGATGCGGTGGATGCGGCGGCGATCTGCGAGGCGGTGAGCCGGCCGGCCATGCGCTTCGTGCCGATCAAGAGCCGCGCGCAGCAGGCGGCGCTGGTGCCGCACCGGACGCGCGATCTCTTGGTGCGTCAGCGCACCATGCTGATCAACAGCCTGCGCAGCCTGATGGCGGAGTTCGGCGTGGTGGCGCCGCGTGGCCGCGGCCGCCTGGGCGAGCTGGTGAGGCAGCTCGAGGCGGCTGAGGAGGAGCACATCCCAGGTTCTGCGCGGGCCATGCTCTTGGACCTGGTCGAAGCCATCGAGGCACAGTCCGAGCGCATCGCTCGGGCCGAGAAGGCGATCGTTGCCGCCGCGCGGGCCGATGCGACAGCGCGGCGGCTGATGACAGTGCCGGGGGTTGGGCCGATCACCGCCTCGGCGATTGTGGCGACGCTGGGCGATGCCAGCCGCTTCCGCAACGGCCGCCACTTCGCCGCCTGGCTCGGCCTGGTCGCCAAGCAGAGCTCGACCGGCGGCAGACCCAGGCTCGGGCGCATCTCCAAGATGGGCGACCGCTATCTGCGGAAGCTCCTGGTGCTCGGCGCCACCGCCAGGCTGCGCGCGGTCCGGCGCGAGCAGAGCCCACTGGCCCAATGGACAAGGGCCTTGCTGGCCCGCCGACCAGCACGGCTCGTCACCCTCGCCCTGGCCAACAAGACCGCTCGCATCCTCTGGGCCCTCATGGCCCGTGGCGAGACCTACAGGCCCGAAGCCGCCGCCGCGGCCTGAGCGCCACAGACCAGCCGGGCGCAGCCAACAAAGCGTCACCAACCGGGCAAGGCGAAAGGCACTGATGGCCAAACGGTCGAACCCAGAGCGGGACATTCCGACGATTGTCACGCGCCTAAGAGCGCGTCGGGGTGTTTCGGAGCCCGCTCACGCGGAACCCATCAAGGCCCGCGGCAAAAACCCGCCGCACAACGAGGCCGGACACATGACCGCATCCGACAAAACCGCCATCAAAACCAAAAAACCTTGCGCAAAGGGGACCGTCCACACATGACAATCTGTGGTGCGGCGACGTCCGCAGTCTTTTTCTCAATGTCATACTTGGGCGAGCCGCGTAGCGGCGAGACCCGCCTGCGGGGCCGAAGCCCTTCGGCGCGGCGAAGGCCCGAGTATCCAGCGGTAGGCACGGTCCGGGCTTGTGGCTGGACCCCGGCT
>JANQMX010000030.1 GCA_028279885.1 Rhodovibrionaceae bacterium
AAAAGGCGCACGAAAGCACGAGAACAAAACAAAAAGACTGTCACCCATGTAACCGGTCCAATCTGTCACCCTTCTAACCGGTTGCACAGGACGGAACAGCGCAGCGCCGAAGGCGCCCAAGAAAATCGACAGCCCCGCTTGCGCGTGACAGGCATGCTCGGGATGGGTCTAGTCATTACCCTTCGGGCCAAGCAGACTTGCCGATTATGACTGACCTCACCATCGAGCCCCTCCACCCGAACTTCGGCGCCCGCGTGCGCGGCGTGAACCTGTCCGGCGATCTCTCGGACAGCGAGTTGGCCGCCATCCGCGAAGCCGTCGATACCTACTCGCTGCTCTGCTTCCCCGATCAGGACATGACCGACGAGAAGCATCTGGCCTTCACCCGTCGCCTAGGCGAGCCGGAGGCCGAGCACGTCGCCTTCGGCACCAGCGGGACCGTTACCTACTTCGGCACCGTCGGCAACGTGGCCGACGACGGAACCAAGCGCGACAACGCGCATTCCAACACCCGCTATCAGACCGGCAACCAGCTCTGGCATTCGGACTCCTCCTTCCGCGAGCGGCCCTCCTACGTCTCCATCCTGCATGCCTACGAGGTGCCGGGCGAAGGCGGCGAGACGGCCTTCGCCAGCATGCGGGTGAGCTACGACCGCCTGCCCGAGGAGCTCAAGGAGACCATAGAGTCCCTCTCGGCGGTGCACGACTACGTCTTCTCGCGCAGCCCCATCGCCCCGGTCGACCCGAACCACGCGGCCTCCCTGCCGCCCGTGCTGCACCCCTTGGTGCGGACCAACCCGGGCAACGGCAAGAAGAATACCTATGTCGGCTCCCATGCGCGCTCCGTGCCCGGTTGGTCCGGGATGGAGAGTCGCCGCCTGCTCAACGATCTGCTCAAGCGTGCGACCGACGACGAAGAGGTGATCTACGCCCACCCCTGGCGCGCCGGCGACACGGTGATCTGGGACAACCGCTGCATGCTGCACCGGGGCACCGGCTATGACGCCGACCGCTGGCGCCGCCGGCTGCGCCAGACCCGGGTGGTCGGCGAGCACCGAGGTGTGCTGCTGGGGTGAGTTTTTGCTCGGCGCGCCGTCGGCCGAGCGTCGGAGCACTCCGCCTTACCAATCGCGTGCCAGTGCAATCCAGGCTTCATCGGCCGAGAACTGGAAACCGTGGCCTCTGCCGGTCTCGACCGAGCGCTCTTCGAAGCGAACGGTCTCTTCGGTCAGGGCGGGAAAGTCGCGGCAGGGTCCGGCCATCTGGTCCGAGGTGTCGTAGATAGAGAGGACACGGCCCGACATCTTCGGCGCCGGGCCGCTCGCCAGGCGCCTGACGTGACACCCACCGACCAAGACCCAGCGAAGCGTCGGCTCGGCGATCTGCTCGCTCGCCAGCTGGGCGATGAAGGCGCCTTTCGAAGCGCCGACGACCTTGATGTCCGATGCCTCCGTGCCTTCGTCCATCAGCGACTCGATCAACTCGACCACTTCCAACGCCTCTGCGTGCGGCTGTGCGTTGGGATCACGCTCAGGCGCAATGACCTGCGCATTCCGCCCTAACGCATCCCGAATGCCGGCAAAGTCGTAGACGCCGAACTGCTGGTGCGCCTCGCCGTTCTTGTGTCTCTCGAACCAAGCGTTGTGCAGGAAGACGATGGTCTGCTGATCTGCGGCGGCTGGCGAACCGCCAACGGACCAAGCGGCGGCCAAAGCCAGGACGCCGAGCAGGAGGAACCTTTTCATTTTGCCTGTCTCACCTCAGCCGTTGTTGGATGGCAGAGTTATGCGACGGCGGCCCAGCCTGCGAGCGCGGGCTGCGTCGCATGGCCCGTTAGGTGTGACGAGCGACGCACTCACGCAAGGCGTGAGGGCTGTGTCCCTTGCGTGACCACGCAGTTGTCATCATTCCAACTCATCCAGGGCTTGCTCGTGGCTGAGCTGGATGGCGCCGCCGTGGGCGACCTGCGCCAAGCGCGGATGGAGATAGGGCGCCGCCGCCTTGGCAGCCTCAACGCGCGCCGACTGCGGTTGCTCTTCGTCGCGCAGAATGGAGAGCAGATAGTCGAGCGGACTCATGATCGCATCGGACGGGGAGGCCTCGGCCGCCTGCACCTCCGCTTCTGCATCAACCTTTGAAGCCGTCTGCGATCGCTTTGGAGTCACGCCTTCGGGTGCTGCCATGTCGACGCTCCTGCTGCTTCGGTGGGAGTGATTTCGACCGCGCCGGCACCGGCCCAAACGACAAAGCGCCCGGCGGGCAGGGCCGGCCGGGCACAGGTGCGACAGGGTCAATATTCACCATTTAACGCCGCGAGCCCGTGCCGGGTCAAGCTCGCTTCACGGGTTTTCAGTCTTTGCATGTAGGCGATAGGAGTTAGCTCAAAGCTGTGCCCACACTTGCGCCGATTGTGGTCCATTGCGTGACATCGCATTGCGTGGTGATGCAGCGCGGTCGCCTCAGGCCTACATACAAAGAGGGATATTGAGACGGGGGAACAGGCATGCATGGGGCTGCTGCCATCAGCCGACGCTTGACGGCCTTCTCTGCAACGCTTGCGCTCGGGCTTGCAGTCGGCACTGCAATACCGGGCACCGCGATGCCGGCGGGCCGCGGCGTGGACAGCGCCCAACCTGCCGGCCCCGGTTTGCAACAGGCTCAGCTGCGCCGAGAGGACTTAAGCGGCCGCAACTTCAGGGGCGAGGACCTCTCCCGCGCCAACCTGCGCGGCGCCGAGCTTTCCGGAGCCGATCTCTCCCGCGCCGACCTTAGGGGCGCTAACCTCACCGGCGCGGATCTGAGCCAGGCCGTCCTGACCGATGCCGATATGAGCTCTGCCAACCTGACCCGTGCCCGGCTCATCGCAGCGCGGCTCGAGCGGGCACGGCTGGTCGATGCCAACATGAGCTTTGCCGAACTCTCAGGCGCCGACCTCAGCTTCGCCGACCTGCGCGATGCCTGGCTTCGCGGTGCCGACCTCGGCGAGGCGATCTTGCGTGAAGCCGACCTGCAGCGGGCACAACTTTTCCAGGCCCGGCTCGATGCGGCCGAGCTGGAGAAGGCGGACCTCAAGCGCGCCTCGCTCATCCAGGCTGTGATGGCCAATGCCAATCTCGCCGACGCCAACCTGCGGGAGGCTGACCTGGCCGGTGCCGACCTGGCCGGTGCCGAGCTCCGGCGGGCGATCCTCTTTCAGGTCGATCTCACCGGCGCAGACCTGCGCCGCGCCGAGCTTCACGGGGCCAATCTCACCCAGGCCAACCTGCGCCAGGCAACGCTCAACAACGCCGACCTGGGCCAAGCCCAGCTCGCCGGAGCGGACTTTACGGGGGCGGAGCTGGGTCGCGCAAACCTCGGTCACGCCGACCTCAACGGCGCGCGCCTCACCAACGCCGACCTCGGCGCCGCCGACCTGGGCACGGCGAACCTGGCCGGGGCCGACCTGCGCGCCGCCCGATTGGTACGCGCCAACCTGCGCCTCGCCGCCCTGCGCGGGGCAACGCTGAGCGGCGCCGACCTGCGCAGCGTGCGCGGCCTCACCCAGGCCCAACTCGACCAAGCCTGCGGCGATCTCGACACTCGCCTGCCCGAAGGCCTGACCATCGAGCCCTGTGGGTAGATTTAAGCACTCCTTCTCGAAAGTTCCCGATCTTCTACGATCGAGCAACACTTATTCATCCTCATTCAGTTTGGTGGAGAGATTTGACAAAAACATCATATTGGCCCATATATGAGCATTCCCTTAGCTAACAGTGTATCTCAAAAGACGAAACTCGCTAAAAGAGACAATACGAGACTGAAGATGATCGCATCGACATTATGCAGTCACCCCTATCAAAGCTGTTTAACTTCAACAATTCGAAGCAGGGTTTAGAATACTACTTAGCGCCAGTTGGTTCTAAACTAAGAATGGAGAGCACCTGACTTAGGAGTTGGGACTTCATGCGCTTAGATGACAGCGATTATTGGATCGATGACCTTGGTTCGTGGAATCGGGTAGAACTGGGCCAGCTCTGTCCCTTTTCCTCTGATCCTGTCGTTCGCGACCGCCTAGGGCTCGACTTCGCATTCCAACGCCTTGGCATGGTGCGAGTTAGCAAGCGGCATAGCGCGATTACAATCCAATGGGACATCGCAAAGGTCAACGAGGACAGCCTAACCTCCGCTTGTTCCTATCTCTGGGATCTGCCAGACATCCAGCGCACCAAGCTGCGCTACTACTTTGGCGGCTGGTTGCACGAGATTTTTAACGGCTTGCAAGATGCCTGCCTACGCGTTGAAGACTTGAATAGCTGCAAAACTGCTATTCCATTCCCAGGCGTTAAGCCGCAAGAGAAACCCGATTCATTTGCGCCAAGCATATCGCGAACATCACCCCGCCATAAGTTTAGACTGTCTAGCCCACGCTTGTTGCTGGGGCCCGGCCGAAATGTCAGTTCCACAGCTGGCTTCTCGGTTCGCAAGGATTATGCCAAAAGCTCATCGGCCAATAACCAAGAGAACTTGGCTTCTTTAGGCATCTTGAAGAACTACAAAACTACTATTCTATTACCAGGCGTTAAGCCGCAAGAGAAACGCGATTCATTTGCGCCAAGCATATCGCGAACATCACCCCGCCATAAGTTTAGACTGTCTAGCCCACGGTTGTTGCTGGGGCCCGGCCGAAATGTCAGTTCCACAGCTGGCTTCTCGGTCCGCAAGGACTACGCCACAAGCTCATCGGCCAAGAACGAAGAAAACTCGGCTTCTTTAGGCATGGTGCCGCTAACACTGTTTTGTGAGAGCCAGCCAATCAAAGAGGCTATCGAGCAGTCCTTTGCGGCCATGAGGCCGGACGAGCAGCTTGAGGTTTTGTGGGCCATGCAAGAGTGGAAAGTTCACGGTGTCGAGAACAACCACATTTATCAGTATGTGGGCAGCCGCTACGAGGTCCTGGTGCGCCGGGTCAAGGGCTCCCGCCGTAGGATCGTCGCCGTGCATGACAAGAACCGCAACAGGATCGAGGCCGTCAATCTCGAGGCTGGAGATGTGCGATCGTTGATTCGCCCGGCGCACCTGAAAATCGGCCCTCATGGCGGGCCGACTGCACGCAACCAAGGATGGACGGGATGACCAAGGTGAAGATCAATAGAACAGAAGCGACGGAGCTGCCGGGCTTTGCCCGGAGTCTGCCGATCACACCGGAGCTCGAGGCACGCTGGCGTGAGTGCCGGGAGCGCCGCCAGCTGGCCGGCGCATTGATCGGCATGCGCCGCGCGGCAGGGCTGAGCCAGAAAGAGCTCGCCGGTCTCATGGAAAAGGATCAAGCCTTCGTCTCGCGCATGGAGTCGATCACCACACCGCCACCCAAAGCACAGCACATCGCGCTCTATGCTAGGCATTGCGGCTATATGACAGCCTACGCCTTCTTCTCGGGACCAAAGAACGAGGCCATTGCGCTGCATGCACTCTGCGCCGTTGGACAAGCGCCGGACGACATCGATCTGATCGAGGCGCTTCAACAACCACTGATGGAAGCATCCGTCGCCAAACCCACACACCGTAAGACGGCTCAACCCAAAGCCCGCCTCAAGACTGCCAACACAAGTGCCGCCGCAAGAACCCTCGCAGCTGCGACTAAGGAAGGGTAGGCACATAGCATGGCGTCCCTCGCCAAGGAGGACAGCGCAAGCCAGGGCGGGGGCCACGACTGGTGGCGGGCCCTAACGTCGATTAGTAACTACATCGCGCTCGCTGCCCTGCTTACCCTGGCCGCTTTAGCCCTAGAACCGAAGTGCCGCGGCCAAGCGGCCAACATCACCGCCGCACTCGGCATGCTGTGTCTCGCCTTGCCAACTGTGCGCGTGAATGAGCAAGGCCGTATGATTTGGCGAGTCAAATACTTGCTTGCCGCCAACGAGGCAGCCGAACGCGCCCTGAAAGCCGAGAGGCTAACTCGACAAGAGCGAGCTGATCTGGAAGCCTCCCACAAGTCCAGCCTTGAACGCCTGCGTGAAACCGAACGTGTGCTGGTAAGCGGCAAGGGCGCTTGGACTCCGGCCGTCCACCGGCTGCTATACGCCGGCTATGCTCTCTTCTTCGCCTCAGCCATGATCCGTCTATTCTCGCCGAGCTGACAACAGTGGGTTACGCCGCTTGGTCGGTGCCAGAGCCGCTTGGTTGCGCCCCCCGTCTCTGCATCCCGTCCTCCGCCAGAGCGCTTTCGAGCACCTCGAGGCCAACGGCGAGCCAAGCCCATTGCTTGAGGGCTGCAGGCGACGGCGGCTTGGCGGAAGCGCCTGCGGATTTGGCTGCGGCGCCCTGCCCCGCCGCCCTCCCTGCGTAGACCGCGGCAATGAGTGGTGGGCGGTCGTAGAGCACCAGCTCCTTGATCTCCGCTTCCATCTGGCGGGAGACGGCGCGCAGCCGCCGGGTGGCCCGGTCATAGCGCCGCTTGGCGGCGGCAAGGTGCGCCTCGCTGGGACCGTCTTGTTGATCGATGGGCACTGGGCCGCGCGCTTCCTCAGGATCAAGACGCGCCGCCTTCAAGCCGCCGCTCACCGTGCCGAAGACCTTGGCGCGCAGCCGCGCGTAGTCTGCGCCGGCCTGCTGCTGCCGCGGGCTCAGAAGGCCCCAGGCGGTGAGCACGTCGAGCCAGCGGGTGGTCGCCGCCGGGTCGGCGCCAGCCGCCAGCACCGCGCGTTTGGCCTGCAGCTCCGCCGTGCCCTTGTCGGCCTTGGGCTGCCCGGCCCGCGAGACGCGGCCGCTCGGCTCCCGCTCCGCCAGGACCTTGCGCTTCCGGCCTGCGCGACGCCGGGTCATGGCGTCCTCCTTGGCGCTTGCGCGCCGTGCGGCTCCGGCCCGCACCCCCTCCCGGCCACCCAATAGGGTACCATGTCTGGGTGGACGGGAGGGGGTGCGGGCCGGCACCGAAGAACAGCGACACTCATCGCAGCTTGCCCTCCACCAAAGGAATTCGAACCATCTCAGCCTCCAAGGGCGGCTGTTCCTGAGCGAAACCGCGATCGAGGAAGGCGAGCTTCTGCGTGAGTCGCGCGATCTCGCAACGCAGGTGGTGGATCTCCCGCACCGCGAGGCGCAGGTGCTGCTCCAGTTCCATCCTTCGCATGGCGGTGATCTGCTTCCCGGTCGGCAAGCGGTAGGCTGGCGAGGGCTCTTGGCTCTCCGGCTCGCTCATGGGGTCGCCCTTCCCTTCGCTAGCGCATTGAGCGAAAGCCCGCGGTTAGCGGCGGCATAGTCGAGCAGCGCGAAGGCATCGCGTTCCGCGGCGTTGCGCGGCTCGAGGCCGAGACCTTGAGCGCGGGCCTGGAGCGCGGCCTGGGCGGCCTTGGAGGGCGGCCGTCCATTGCCCAGCAGATGGCGGCGTACCGCCTGGACGTTGGCCTCGCTTGCCGGCACCGCCTTCCGATGACAGACCAGCGCAGCAACGCCGGCCAGGCAGATCAGGCGTCGCAGCGTTTCTGGGTTGGCCCGGCCGCCCGCCCCCTCCCCGCTCCAAGGCGCCTGATAGACCACGCGCAGCGGCCGGTTGGTGGTCAGGATCAGCTCCAGCCAGTCGGCGAAGGCAGCCAGCGTCTGACCCAGGTCCGCCGCCTCCCCGGGCAGGACATTGCTGCCCAGCAGAGGGCTCGAACCGGGCCGCCAAAGCGCGAAGCCGCAACGGCCGCCAAGTTCCAGCGCCAGCAGACCCTCGGTCTCGACGTGGTCTTTCGCCGTGTCGTAAGCGCTACCGGGGACGCTCATGGACGAGGCCTCCCCAACCGATCGTGCAAAGGCCGACAGTGAGAAGGTGGGGCGGGCGGCCGGCTGCTCGGGTGCGGCGCCGTTGGGGGAACAGCGCCTGGGGGGACGACCGCCCGCCCCCTGCCCGACTTCCCGGTGGGGTGGGAACGACCGGGCAACGGCCTCGGCTCCTGACGTGGATCGCGAGGAGCCGGGGCAAGCCCTGCCGGCAAGGGCATCGGCAGGGCAAAGGTCATAGAGGCAGCGGCGCGCATCAGGCCGCCCCCTCGATCGATGCACCCTTCTTGGATGTGTCCGGGTGCGACTCGGTTACCGAAGGATATTCTACTTCAGAGTGTGTCAGCCCGGCAGAGCCTTTTCCACAGGTCGTGTCTTCCAATCGGTCTTCCCGATGGGGAGACCGGCGAAAGAAGTCGGCCGGCTCGAGCGCAATGCCGCGGTCGCGGGCGCAGTCGAGGAGATGCTGCTGGTGCTGCGCCGGCACCAGACCACCGGTGCCCCCGCGGGCCTTAGGGTAGGTCCAGCGAAAGACGCGG
>JANQMX010000004.1 GCA_028279885.1 Rhodovibrionaceae bacterium
CCGACTACTGGGAGGCGCTGGACGAGGCGGTCGCGGCGGACCGCGCGGCCCATGGCAAGAAGCCGCTCAAGGCCAAGGCGCGTAAGCCGGTCGAGAAGGAGACCAAGATCAGCCGGACCGACCCGGCGGCCGGCTACATGGTGCGCGACGGCAAGCCCAAGGGGTTCTTCTACCTCGATCACCGCACCGTCGACGGCCGCTTGGGCATCATCACCGACAGCTACGCCACGCCCGCCAACGTGCACGACAGCATCGTCTATCTCGGCCGGCTCGACCGCACACGCCGACGCTTCCATCTCGATGTCCGGGCGGTCGGCCTGGACGCCGGCTACGCCACCGCCGGCATCGCCAAGGGCCTGGAGGAGCGCCGTATTCTCGGGGTCATCGGCTATCGCAACCCGACCCCGCCCAAAGCCGGCATGATGCGCAAGAAGGCCTTCGTCTACGAGCCCACGCTCGACGGCTACCGCTGCCCCGAAGGTCAGTTGCTGGCCTATGCCACGACCGACCGCACCGGCTACCGCCAGTACAAGAGCGACCCCGCCCGCTGCCGGAGCTGCCCGCTGCTCGCCTCCTGCACCAGCAGCGCCAAAGCCCAACGCGTCATCACCCGCCATGTCTGGCAGGACGCCTGGGAGCGGACCGATGCCCATCGCCTGACCGACTGGGGCAAGCGCCTCTACAAGCGACGTAAGGAGACCGTCGAGCGCTCCTTTGCCGACGCCAAGCAGCTCTTTGGCCATCGCTACGCCAGGTTCCGCGGTCTTACCGCCGTACAAACCCAGTGCCTGCTCGCAGCCGCCGCTCAGAACATCAAGAAAATCGCCCTCGCTCTCACCGCCAAACCCACAGCCAGGACAGCATAGACCGGCGACATCACCCAAAACTCACGCCAGCAATTGCAACCATCAAAAAAACAAACCCCGCCGAAAATCGACGGGGTTCGTCAGCAATCTGAGGCGGCTTCTCAGCCGCCTTTCTTCTTTCGCGAACTTGGTCTGCGGCCTCAGCCGCCGTTGCGCCGCAGATTGAAGCGGCTTTCCACGTAGTCGCCGAGCGCCTTGATACAGTCCTCGATGCTCTGCTCGCCGGTGTCGACCGTGAGCTGTGCGTCTTCGGGAGCCTCGTAAGGCGAGGACACGCCGGTGAACTCGGGGATTTCGCCTGTGCGGGCACGGCGGTAGAGACCCTTGGGGTCGCGCTGCTCGCAGATCGCCAGGTCGGCCTTCACATAGATCTCGTGGAAGTGCTCGCCGGCCGCCTCCCGCGCCCGGTCCCGGTCAGCCCGATAGGGCGAGATGAAGGAGGCGATGCAGATGATGCCGGCATCGGCGAAGAGGGCGGCAACCTCGCCCACGCGGCGGATGTTCTCGGCCCGATCCTCCGGCGAGAAGCCGAGGTTAGCGTTGAGGCCCTTACGCACGTTGTCGCCGTCCAGCACATAGACCTGATAGCCCCGCTGGAAGAGATGCTGCTCCAGGGCCATGGCAAGCGTCGACTTGCCGGCGCCGGAGAGCCCCGTGAACCAGAGCACGCCGCCGGCATGGCCGACCACCTTCGACCGTTCGGTGGCCGAGACCCGGTGCGAAACCGGCGTGATGTTGGTCGACTTGACCCGCAAGGCCGGGCGCTGGTCGGGATAGCCCTCCATGGAGATGGCGCCGCCGCCGACGGTGTCGTAGCCATCGACCAGCACAAAGCGCCCTGTCTTGGGCAGGCTGCGATACTCGTCCAGCGCCAGCGGCGTGCGTGACCGCAGCACCACTTCACCGACGCCGTTGCGCTCCAGCGCTTCGGCGGCGCGGCCGGCCAGGGAGTCGGTGTCGATGACCTTCTCGATCGCCTCGACCTGCACGTTCGCATCGCGGGTGGCGAGCTTGAGCTTGTAGCGCTTGCCGACCGTCAACGGCTCCTTGGCGAGCCAGAACAGGGTGGCGCGGAACACGTTGCTGAGCTGCGGCGCCTCGGCTTCGTGGCTGGCGATCTCACCGCGCTCGACGAAGATCTGCTCGTCCAGGGTGATGCCGACCGACTCGCCGGGATGCGCCTCGACGGCCGGCGACGGCGTGCTCCAGCTTTCGATGGATGCCACGTGCGCGGTCAAGTTGGACGGCGAGAACAGCAGGCTGTCGCCGACCCTGAGGACGCCGGATTCGATGCGCCCGGCAAGAATGCGGCGCTCATCGAATTTGTAGATGTCCTGGATCGGGAAACGCAGCGGCTGACCGGCCGGGCGGGAGACGCTCTGGAAGCTGTCGAGCGACTGCAGCATGGTCGGGCCGTCGAACCAAGCCAGGTTGGCGGCCGGCTGGGCCAGATTGTCGCCCATGCGGGCCGAAACCGGCAGGACATAGCTGACGGCGACGCCGATGTCCGCGAGGTAGTTGCGCGCCTCTCCGGCCACCTGGTCGAAGCGGGCCTGGTCGTAGTCGACCAGATCCATCTTGTTGACCACGACACAGACCTGGCGCACGCCCAAGAGGTGCAGCAGGTAGGCATGGCGGCGGGTTTGCTCTTTCACGCCCTCGGCGGCGTCCACCACCAGCACCGCGGCGTCGGCCGTGGCCGCACCGCTGACCATGTTCTTGAGGAACTCGCGGTGGCCCGGGGCATCGATGATGACGTAATTGCGCTTGGCGCTCTTGAACCAGATCTGCGTCGTATCGATGGTGACGGCCTGGTCGCGCTCGGCCTGAAAGGCGTCGAGCAGGAAGGACCACTCGGTCACCATGCCACGGCGGGCGGAGATCGCCTCGACCTCGGCCACCTTGCTCTCCGGCACGGAGTCGGTGTCGAACAGCAGCCGGCCGATCAGGGTCGACTTGCCGTGGTCCACGTGGCCGACGATGACGATGCGCAGCGGCTCGTTGAGATGCAGGGACTGCGCGGTTCTCTGGCTCATATCAGGCATCCTTCCTAACCGGCCCGCTTACATGTAGCCCGTCGTGCGCAAGCGCTCGAAAGCGTCCTCGCGCTCGTGGTCCATGGCACGGCCCGCCCGCTCCGGCACCTTGGTCTCTTTCAGCTCGGTGATGATCTCGTCGACCGTGGAGGCGTTCGAGTCGACGGGAAAGGTGATGTCCTGGTCGCCGAGCGAGCGATAGCGCTTACCGTCCTTGGCGAAGTAGAGGGAGATGAGCGGAATACCCTCGCGCTTGGTGTAGAGCCAGATGTCGAGCTCGGTCCAGTGCAGCAGCGGGTGAATGCGGACGTGCGCCTCGGGCGGAAAATCGGTCTTGTACTGATCCCAGAACTCGGCCGGCTGATCGCGGAAATCCCACTGACCGGATTCACCTCGCGGGCTGAACACCCGCTCCTTGGCGCGGGTGGCCTGCTCGTCGCGGCGGATGCCGGCGATGACCCCGCGAAAGCCGTGCTTTTCCAGGGCAGTCTTCAGGCCCGCGGTCTTGCGTGCCGCCGAACGCGCGGCGGGCGGCAGACTGGGATCGATTTCTTCGACCGGCGGGCACTCTTCGCGTAGGAACTTGAGGTTCCACTCCTCGGCATAGCGCTCCCGAAAGGCGTACATCTCCGGAAACTTCTTGCCGGTGTCCACATGCAGGACCGAGAAGGGCACGTGCCCCAAGAAAGCCTTGCGGGCCAACCACAGCATGACATTGGAGTCCTTGCCCAGCGACCACAGCATCACCAGCGGCTCGATGCCATGATAGGCTTCCCGCAGGATATAGACGGATTGTGCTTCAAGCTCGTCGAGGTGCTTCATCAGGCTGGCCAATCGAAAGTGGGAAAAGAGCGGCGCGGCACACCGCCGTCCACCGCGCGGCGCTGGTGGACCATAGCGGCGAAACTCAGTCAAGGGAGTGCCACGTCGGCCCTGCAAAAGCATTAAAGGGTGGTTGCGAATCCGCGAATTCGTCCGCTGCGCTTCTTATCTCGAAAGACACCTGGCGTCGAGTCGCGCACGGATTGCGCCCTCGCTCCGATCCAACGAGCCTCTTTCGGCCATTGGTCACAGGCTTATCCCCGGCAAAAACCGCGATCAAAACATCGGCGATTTCAAAGGCTAATCGGAGTTGTCCCACTGTACCCACAAGGCCCGTGGGGTGCTGGAAAGGGCTCTTAACGCTTTGTTAACCGCTAGAGCCGACACCTATATCTAGTGCCCAGGGATGGGTGATCACCAAACAAAACACAAGATTTGGGAAAACAACAGGACATGATCGACAAGACGCTGGTGGAGAGTTTTATCAGCCCTTACCTAGAGCGCCCGCTGCGTTCGATCGAGGAAGTGCTGCGCAGCCTGCCGAGCGAACGGCGGATCGCCTTGATGGAAACCATCGAGTCAGCGGCGGCCGAAGTTGCCTCCACGCCGGCAGACGACGTTGCCGAAACGCCGCCGCTCAAGCGCACGGCTTAATCGGTTTGTCGACCTGACAATCGCGGAGCCACGACGTTAAGCACGGTACCTATCCAGCCCCGGAATAGAGGAGGCAATGCGCTCCACCAGATCGTGCCCTGCCTTTTCCTCTGCCCCTTCGGCAAAGGCGGTGATGAAGGGGCGCATCTGGCTCAAGCCAACCCCCTGTTTCTGAAGCTCGGCCGCCGTTTCCATCAGGCCGCCACCACCCAGCGCCCCGGCAAGAGAGCTGAACAGGCCGCCGCCCGAGCGTTTCGACTGCTTCGCCGCGTCGAGGAGCGCCTGCGCGCCCGGCAGCTTGTCGAGCAAGAGCGCAACATCCTGTGGCGCCGCATGCGTTTCGATCAGCTTGAGCAAGACGCCGATCGCCCCCCGGGTCTTGCTTTCCGTCATGCCGAATTGGGCCGCCAAGCGCGCCACGAGGTCTTCCATAAGCTGCCCGCCTATCGTCTTGTTCTCAGGCTTTAAGCTATGTGTCCCGGGTTGTGCTCGGCAAGCCTCTGCACCAAGAGACTCGGGAGAGCCGCGTGACCCTGGTTCCCGGCCTTAGCACTTGCTTGCGCCGTTTGGGCGCTTGTAGGCTCGCTGCACTGCAGCAACCGGAGGTTCCATGCCGCTTTCTCCGCCTGTCGAGCGCGAGCCCTTTCATCGGCGCAGCTACGAGTTCGGCGGCTATCGCCGCGCCGACGGCCTGTGGGATATCGAAGGCCGGATGGTCGACGTGAAGAGCTACTCCTTTCCCAACGACTATCGCGGCGTCATCCAGGCGGGCGAGCCGCTGCACGACATGTCGATCCGCTTGACCATCGACGAGGACTTCCTGGTTCACGACATCGAAGTCGTTACCGATTCCGGGCCTTTCGGGGTCTGCGCGGCGGCAACCGCCAATTTCAAGCAGATGGTCGGTGTAACGGTGGGGCTCGGCTGGCGGCGCGCGATCCGCGAACGGGTCGGGGGCGTGCACGGCTGCACCCATCAGGTCGAGATGCTGCAGGCCATGGCGACCGTCGCCTTCCAGACGCTTTACCCGGTGCGCGCCAAGAAGCAGAAGGAGCGGCCGGCCGATCAGCCGCCGCCGCTGCTCAACACCTGTCACGCCTTCCGCAGCGACGGCGAAATCGTCAAGAAGAGCTGGCCGGCCTTCTACACCGGCGATTAGCGAGCGCCGTCAGCGGCCTCGCTGGCCGAGGACAGCCTGAGCTGCAGGGCATGCACGCGGTCCGCCATCTCCTCCGACAAGACGGCATAGACGGCGCGCTGCCGCTCAAGCCGGCTCATGCCGTCGAAGGCGTCGCTGGTCATGTGGACGCGGAAATGGGTTTCGCCTTCCGGACGCGCGCCCATGTGACCGGCGTGCTTGTCGGAGTCGTCGACGACCCTGAGCTGGCTCGGCCGAAAAGCCTCCACGAGCTTGCTTTCGATCTGTTCCTTCACCGTCACGCCGCGGTCTCCGCACTCTCAAGCTGTTCTTCGAGGGTCTCACGTAATGTTCACCTTGCCGTGCCACAAGCATCCATTCCAGACCTTGCCGGGCGGCCAGCAGAGACCATAGCTTAGTCTTATGGATGAGCGAGACCCCTTCGCGAGCGCAACCACGCTGGAGCAGGAGCAGCGGCACCTCCGCCCCTGCGCGCATCCGGACTGCGCGGAGGCCGGCCTCTACCGCGCGCCTCTGTCACCGAGGAACGGCCGTCAGTTCGTCTGGCTCTGCCTGGAGCATGTCCGGGAGCACAATGCGGCCTGGGACTACTTCGCCGACATGGACGAAGAGCAAATCGAGGCGTCACGGCGGGCGGACAGCACCTGGGAGCGCCCGACCTGGCGGATGGGCAGCCTGGGCGGATCGCAAGCCACGGCACAGTTTGAGTTCGACGAGGCCTTCGGCCGCTTCAGCAATGGGGCAGACCGCGCGCAGGCCAGGCGGGACAGTGCAGCAGGCAAGCCCCTCGACAAGGCGCAGCGCCGGGCGCTGTCCGTGCTGGGGCTGGAGCAGGATGCAACGAAGCAGGAGATCAAGGCGCGCTACAAGTCTCTGGCCAAGAAGCTGCACCCCGATGCGAACGGAAGCGATCCCAAGGCAGAAGAACGACTTAAGCGCATCAACCAAGCCTATGCGACCCTAAAGAGCCTTGCATAGCAGACTCGCCTTTGCCACAAGCCAAAAGGCGTCCATGTCATGAGAAGAATGCAGGCCCATCTGGCCGAAACGCGCGCGCTGCAGATCCGGCTAAAGAGGCTACGGCCGTGCACGCCATATGGCAGTATGGCGACTGATCGATAAGGAATGAGTTGAATGACGGTTGACGTTCACATGGAGGGGCCGAGCCTTCCCGAGGGCGGTCCGGACATCAAGGTGTCCGTCCGGCAGACCTTCGGCATCGACAGCGATCTCGAGGTACCGGCCTATTCGCAATCGAGCGACTACGTCCCCGACCTGGACGAGTCCTATCTTTTCGACCGGGAGACGACACTCGCCATCCTGGCCGGCTTCGCGTTCAACCGGCGCGTCATGATCCAGGGCTATCACGGCACCGGCAAGTCGACGCACATCGAGCAGGTCGCCTCCCGCCTCAACTGGCCCTGCATTCGCGTCAACCTGGACAGCCACATCAGCCGTATCGACCTGATCGGCAAGGACGCCATCGTGCTGCGCGACGGCCAGCAGGTCACCGAATTCCGCGAAGGCCTGCTGCCTTGGGCGCTGCAGCACCCGACCGCCCTGGTCTTCGACGAGTACGATGCCGGCCGTCCTGACGTGATGTTCGTCATCCAGCGGGTACTGGAAGTGGAGGGCAAGATGACCCTCCTGGACCAGAACCGCGTCATCCGACCCCATTCCGCCTTTCGCCTCTTCGCCACGGCGAACACCGTCGGCCTGGGCGACACCACAGGGCTCTACCACGGCACGCAGCAGATCAACCAGGGCCAGATGGACCGCTGGAACATCGTCACCACCCTGAACTATCTGCCGCACGACGAAGAGGTGAACATCGTCTTGGCCAAGGCGCCGGAGAACGACACCGAAGACGGCCGCAAGATGGTCTCGGCCATGGTGTCCCTGGCCGACCTGACCCGCAGCGGCTTCGTCAACGGCGACATCTCCACCGTGATGAGCCCGCGGACCGTCATCACCTGGGCCGAGAACGTGCGGATCTTCCAGGATGTCGGCTTGGCCTTCCGCCTCACCTTCCTCAACAAGTGCGACGAAGTCGAGCGCCCGGTGGTGGCCGAGTACTACCAGCGCTGCTTCGGCACGGAGCTGCCCGAGAGCGGCTTCAAGGTGACGGCGAACTGACGGCGGCCGCAGTTCGACCGCCAGTGGCAAGGAATCCGCGCCGGTCGGCCAGCTAGTTCCAGCTCATATCCAGCTCGCCATTGTTGGCGGCGAGGCAAGGCTTTGAATTGTCGCGGAAAATGATCCGGCAAGTCCGGGTCAAACGAGCCGCCTCCTGCCGATCGTCCTGCAACACGGCCTTGTAAATCTTGAGGGGATAGAGCTCAGGCGGCTGCTTGAAGCGTGCCCAGGCGTCATCGAGCATGCGGAAGGCGCTGACTCGCTTATTATTGTTCAGATCGTCGATCACCGCCCACTTGTAGAGCTTGAGGTTCGGCTCATCGCCATCCAGCCCAAGCCGCAGGTTGGCTCGGGCCTTGCCCGTGTTGCCTTGGAACTTTCGAACCCGTGCGAAGTTCATACGCGGCAAGGCATGAGACTTGGTTGGCCCGCTGACGGCCCGGCCCGCAAGACCGGCCGCCTGGTCGATCTCCCCGGCCTCGAGCAGCTCAGTGATGTGCCAGGTGGTATCGTAGTTCTTAATCAGCGCTGTCGTGGTCGAGCTATTGCGCAGCGCTTTCCACTCACCGTCCCGAGAGCTGCGAACCCCAATCGACTCAGCGTAGAAGCGACCGAAATAGTCGGCGATGTGGTCGATACGCTCGCCAATGTCTGGATGGTCCTCGCCTCCGATCGCCTCCCCCAGCCCCTTTATCTCGAAAAGGCCGCGCTCCAGGATACCCTGCAAAGCGCCGGTGGTGTCGCCGCTTCGGCCTCTTGCACCGATCTTCTCGTCGAAGGCAGCACGCTGCTGGGCATGACGCTCCTCGGCCGAGGGCATCATCTCTTCCCAAATCTGCATGCGCTCAAGCAGGATGAAGGCGCCCTCGGGGTCGTAGCCCGCCGCAATCATGAGATCGAGGCCCAACTCGTCGGCCTCGGTCTCATGCTCCCGACTCCAAGAGGACGAAAGAAGGTTGTCGGAGAGAAACAGCGACGCCTGGCTTGCAGCAAAGCTGAGCCAGCGGATCTCGTTTTCGTTGAGATTGGCGCCGAAACGCTGCGCCACATCAAAGGACGCCTGAATGCCAATTTCAGCAACAGACACGATACGTTTGTTGTGCTTGGCAACCCAATCTGAGTCGTGGTGTCCGAGAATAACGTGGCTGAGCTCGTGGCCGATCAAAAATGCCAGTTCGTCCTCAGTCTCTGCCACCTGCAGTACCCCAAGCGGGATACCGATGACGCCATCCTGCAGGGCCTGCGCGCTGCCGATCGCGCGGCTTCCGGTGATATGAACGTCATAGGGCACGTTGGTTTTCGGCGAATAAACCATCAGCCGCCCTGCAATGCCATCGAGATAGGCTTTCAAGCGCCGATCGGGGACCAGACCCGAACTCTGCTGTCTCAGAGCCGTCAATCCATCGGTGAGCACCGTGACACCTTCGGAAACGACCGTCTGTCCGCCGCGCCCACCGGCAGCGGGTTCGTAGCGACTTTCGTAGCTCTTCTCTTCATCGCTCAGGAAGCGCTCCCTGGCACGCTGCCCTCCGCGCTCGTCCGTTGAGAGCGTGGATTCCTCAACGGCAGGCGCCCAGAGCCCAGGCTCAACCAGCGAGATGCGTGGGGCATCCGCATCCCCTTCGAACTGATCGTCCACCCATTTGAAGAAATCCGCTTGGGCCGGACGGCCTAGCAAGAAGGCAACGAACAGGAGGGCAATAAGCCCTGACGCCACCGCGTACCGGCGGCCGATCATTCTTCGCACCCCTTGCCGGCACCGCGTGAGGCGCTATTGCCGGCAAAGCCTGTCGCGAAGTTCTGACAGCCGCGCGGCACCGCCAGATTTCGGTTGATGCTGACTTGGTGCTTTTTGACCCAGTAACGGGTTCCCCCAACATCGATACCGTAGCGGCCGTTTCTCTCTTCCGCGATCGGGCGACCCTTCATATCGCCTTTGGAAACGGATGCGGCAAGCTCATTGCCATTATAGCTTGTATAGGCTTTGAGCGTCCCCCGTATGCTCCCGACGCTGCCGATTTCAGCGGAAACGGCTCCTGCGAAACCGAACAGAACGCCAGCCATCGCCAAGGATGCAACGGTTACCCCAAGCCTACGATGCATAACCGTCAATCCCCTTAAGTTTTTCAACTCTAGGCTTTGACGATAACCGCAGCCGCTACGCGAGTCCATAGACGAAAAACGATCTAAGGCCGCGCCTGAATTCCTGCCCACCGCATACTCTGTCTACCGAGAGGAGAGATCCTCCTCGATGACCTGAGCGCCCTCGGCTTGCGGCATAAGGTTCCGGGCGATCTCAAGGCTGAAGGCGGCGACAAAGTTGACCGGCGCAAGATTGAGGTCGCTCCAGGCCACGAAGGTCACGGTCCCGACAAAAAAGACATACGCTGCCGTCGCTATGGCGACGATGCAAATAGAACGAAGCCAGGGATGCACTGTTTCCGGGTCTTCGGAATGGGCTCGGCCGACTACGCTCATACTTTGCCTCGGCAGGCTGCGATAACGACGCCACACTGCTTCGACCGAGTGGCGCGCCCAGCTTCCAATGAGGATACCCGCGGCGATCACGGCAATGAGCAATAGCTCCTTCATGGGGATTCCTCGCCAGTCGCGGCCTGGCCTCTTGTAGTTCTCTTCGTACGCGAGAAGGTTTGCCGCCGCCATGGCGTGGAAGTACACGGCCGGCAAAGGGGCATGGGTTGGCGGCTCGACGCGGTCCTCGACCGCCGTTACGGCAGCCCCGTAGAACACGACGCGTCCGTTCAACATATCTTGGACAGCCCTTTCCCGCTCGTCCCATTCTTCTGGGCTTTTTGTGGTCATGTCGACGAGCGTGTGTGCGTTGACGGTCGCAAAGGGTCCGCATACCTGAAGAAGCGAGGAGGAGAGACCGGTTTGTCGCGCGTGGTGATCCACGCCCAGCAGATTGTCTCGCATCACCCGTGCAAATCGAGCGGCAATGCTGTCGACCGCCGGCTTGCACTGAAAGAGCCCGTTGTTGCGGTAGGTGCCGCTCTTGTCCGTGAACTCGAAATCCCGGGCAGCCCAGACAACTTCCATCATCCTTGCAGACGATAGCCCAGCTGGGTCCGTCCCAGCCAAAACAGCTTCGCCGAACGGCCACCGCGCCCAGTCACGGCAGCCTGTTGCCATGTCCCAGCCATCCTGCGTTACGAGGTAGGCAGCCAGGGCGGCCGACCAAAGAGGCGGCCCTCTCTCAACCACCACGTCGCTTTGCCACGCTTGCTCCCGCTGAAAAAGCTCGTAAAGGCGCCCTGCCCGCGTTGAACGCCCGCCGGGGACCGAGACCAGAGCACAAGGCAAAGACGCCTCCTCCGCGCCTACGCCTTCCGTCGTTGCCTGGGTAGCCGTGACAAAGGGCTTCAACGGGCGATGAAACTCGCCGCTGTCGGCGCGCGGCACTGCCAAAAACACGGGGATGGCCCCACCTTCCCTGGCCCACATGTCTTCCAGCATGAACCGGAGGGCGTCGTAGCTTGGGTCGCGATCGGTGCGGTCGTCGAGCAGGGCGATATCAACGACGACAGCCTTGGCGCCAAGTTCGTCGAGCGATGCGAGCACATCCGCATGCAGACTGTATCGCGCGGGCCAGAGCTCCCGTAAGCTCGTCAGGTCGTCTTCGACAACGAGGACAACGGCAAAGTCGTCCAGAACGCTTGCTCTGGCGGGATTTTCACTGGGGTTCTGTCTCTCGAACCCCGGGCCAGCGATAACGCGATAGAAGATGTTGGCGGAAACCACGTCCGTCGCCGTGGTGAACCCAAATGGGCTCCACAACGTCACGAGATAAAGGACGGCCGTTGTGGCAATCCACAGGACGGTGCTTCTGACCCAACGGCGAACCTTCTCGAAGCAGCCCGCTTCCGGTGCATGCCGCCCGTGGAACGCCCACACGATAAAGCGCGCGATGCCGTCCAAGCACCCAGCAGCGATCAATCGAAGAGAGAGAGCAAGGAGCTTCAGTCGAGCGAAGCCATTCGGCTCATAAGGACTTGGTCCGCCCGCTGTACCCCCCATATGTCCGACCGGTTCCTAAATGCCCAGCTCCGTCTCGCCCGACTGTAAACGTTTTGGTGGTAGGACAACAGAAAAACCAGCCAAAGCTGTGAACAGACGGGCGAGCCCTGCTGGCCCGCGGTCGGGCGCCACTTCATGCTTGACCGGCAAGCCCAGAGGTCTATTGCATCTTGGCTATGGATAAGGCCGAAACCCCGATCGAGCGCTTCAAGCGCGCCACCGCAGCGACGGCACGAACCATTGCCGAGCGGGAAGACCTGACGGCCAACTTCGCCGCCAGCCCGCCGGGCCTGGCCGGGAACGAGCTGCGCCTGCCCATGCCCTCGCGCAACCTGCCGCCCGATGAGGTCGCGCTGGTCCGCGGCGAGGCCGACCGCATTGCGCTGCGCCTGCGCCATCACGACGACCGCACCCACGCAACCAACCGCCCCGGCGACAGCACCGCCGGCGAGATCTTCGACACAATCGAGCAGGCACGCTGCGAAGCCATCGGCGCCCGCAACATGACAGGCTGCGAGTTGAACCTCTTGAGTGCCTTGGAGAACCGCTGCCGCGTGCGCGGCTATCATCGCATTCAGCAGCGCGACGAGATTCCGCTGTCCGAGGTGATCGGCCTGCTTGCCCGGGAAACCCTCAGCCGCCAAGGCCTACCGCCGGCGGCCAAGCACGTGGCCGACATCTGGCGTAGCGACCTGGACCCGCAGGTGATGCAGGACCTCTCGCGGCTGACCAAGCTGGTCGACGACCAGGAGGCTTTCGCCCAGGCCGTCCGCGAGATGCTCGGCCACCTGGACCTCGATGCCAGCGTCGAGCCGGACCCGAGCCAGCAGGGTGAAGAGGAGGAGGGCGACGACAGCGCCGAGGACCAGCCGAACGACGCCCAGAGCGAAGGCGGCGAAAAGGATGCTGCCGATGCCGCCGCCATGCAGGAAGCGCAGCTCGACGAGTCCGGCGAAGGAGACGGAAGCGAGGAGCAGGGTGTCGAGGCGGAAGGCGAGCTGCGCGACGGCACGGGCGAGGAAGAGCCGGGCAATCCCGGCCAGCGCCCGGACTGGGACGCCATGCGCAACGACCGCGGCGACAGCTACCACGTCTTCACGCAAGAGTACGACGAGGTGGTCTCGGCCGAGGAGCTTTGCGACGCCGAGGAGCTGAACCGCCTGCGCCAGATGCTGGACCAGCAGCTTGCGCACCTGCAGGGCGTGATCGGCCGCCTGGCCAACCGTTTGCAACGGCGCCTGCTGGCGCAGCAGACCCGCGCCTGGGACTTCAATCTGGAGGAAGGTCTGCTCGATACCGCGCGGCTCGCGCGGGTCATCGTCAACCCGACCCACTCCCTCTCCTACAAGATGGAGAAGGATACGGAGTTCCGCGACACGGTCGTCACCCTGCTGATCGACAACTCCGGCTCCATGCGCGGCCGCCCCATTTCCGTCGCGGCCATGAGCGCGGATATCCTGGCCCGCACCCTGGAGCGTTGCGGCGTCAAGGTCGAGGTCCTGGGCTTCACCACGCGCATGTGGAAGGGCGGGCAGTCGCGAGAGCGCTGGATCGCCGCCGGCAAGCCGGCCATCCCCGGGCGCCTCAACGACCTGCGGCACATCATCTATAAGTCCGCCGACGCGCCTTGGCGCCGTGCCCGCAAGAACCTGGGCCTGATGCTGCGCGAAGGCATCCTGAAAGAGAACATCGACGGCGAGGCGCTGCTTTGGGCGCACAACCGCTTGCTCGGCCGCTCGGAGCAGCGGCGCATCCTGATGGTGATCTCCGATGGCGCGCCGGTCGACGATTCGACCCTGTCGGTCAACTCCGGCAACTACCTGGAGCGCCACCTGCGCGATGTGATCGAGTACATCGAGACCCGGTCCCCCATCCAGCTGGTGGCCATCGGCATCGGCCACGACGTCACCCGCTACTACCGCCGTGCCGTCACCATCGTCGATGCAGAACAGCTCGGCGGCACCATGATGGAAAAGCTGGCCGAGCTCTTCGAAGAAGACCTGGCCGGGCCCGGACGCGCGGCGCCCGGCGCCCGTCGCCGCCGCCGGATGCATGCCTAACGCGCTGCGCTGGCTTAGAGCCTGCGGTGTTGTCGGGCTCGCCCTCGCGCTGTTCGCAGCGCCCGCGGCCACGGCGGACGAGGGTGACCCCCTCGACATCCGCGTCACCCAGCGGAAGCTCAATCCCGAGGCGCCGCGGCAGGAACGGATCGAGTCCCTGGCCTGGCGTGGCGGCCTGGAGCTGACCTCACCCTCGCGCAGCTTCGGCGGCCTCTCGGGTCTCTATGTCGCGCCGGACGGCAAGGACATCGTGCTGGTGACGGACCAGGGCAACTGGCTGGCCGGCACGCTGACCTATGACGAGCGCGGCTGGCTCTCAGGCTTCGAGGACGCCCGGCTCGGACGGCTGAAGGGCGAGGGAGGCGCGCCGATCTCCCGGCGGTTAAACCTGCAGGATGCGGAAGCCCTGGCGCGCCGCGCGGACGGCAGCTGGGTGGTGACCTTTGAACGGCTCCATCGCATCCACCAGTACCCGCCCGGACCACGACCCGACGGCGCGGCCGAAGCCTTGCCGGTGCCGGGCGACCTGCCGCCCGGCTCCAACCAGGCACTGGAAGCCATCACCGAGCTGCCGGACGGGCGGTTGATCGCCCTGCGCGAAGGGGCCGTGTCGCTGTCCGGGCCGAACGCCGTGTACCGCGGCTACATCTACGACGGGACTGCCTGGCAGCCCTTCGACTACGTTCGACCCAAGCCGACCCAGCCGACCGACATGGCGGTGGGGCCCGACGGCCTGGTTTACGTCTCCGAGCGGCACTGGTCCCCGGTCGGCGGGCTGACCATCCGCATCGCCCGCTTCGACCCCGCCACGCTCTCCCCCGGCGCCACCATCCAGGGAACCACGCTCGCGACCATGCGTCCGCCGCTGACCATTGACAACTTCGAGGGCATCTTCCTGCGCGAGAGCGAAAAGGGAGCCCCCTTGGTCTATGTCGTCTCTGACGATAACTTCAGTGCCATCCAGCGGACATTGCTGGTGATGTTCGAAGTCGTGAGCGAGTGAGCGGGAGGAAGACGCGCATGGCAAAGCTGATCGGCATCGCCTTCAAGGCCAAGAGCGAAGCCCCGATGGAGACCGCCGAGGCGGCGCGCATCGAGGTCGAGAGCGGGCTGTCCGGCGATTACAGCGGCAAGCTCTTCAAGAAGCGCCAGGTCACCGTCCTCTCGAAGGAGGCCTGGGAGGCCGCCTGCGCCGAGCTGGGCGAAAGCCTCGACTGGACCACGCGGCGAGCCAACCTTTTCGTCGAGGGCCTGCCCTCGCTCGCGAACAGCAAGGGTCAGCGCCTGCGCATCGGCGGCGCCCTCTTGGAAATCACCGAAGAGACCGAGCCCTGCTATCGCATGGATGAGGCAAGGCGCGGCTTGCGCGAGGCGCTGAGCCGCGACTGGCGCGGCGGTGTCTGCTGCCGTGTCGTCGAAAGCGGCGACGTGGCCCTGGGCGATGCGGCAGAGCTGATCGCGGCCGAAGCCGCCGCTTAGCCGGCTTTGTGCAACCGGTTAGCTGGGTGACAGATTGGACCGGTTACATAGGTGACAGTCTTCTTGCTTTGTTCGCGCGGTTGCGCGGGCCTTTTGACGGAGCGGGCGCGGCGCCTTTGAGGAGCGCAAGCGGCCGCCGACCCATTGCACGGCGCATGGCCTCGATGGTATCGCTGCGCGTGGTGGCGGCTGCTAGCTATTTCCAGACCTGCCGAGCAAGTCTCAGAAAGTTCTCGCCCAGAATACCGCGGATCGACACCTCGTCGTACCCGCAGTCCAGCATGAGATCGACCAGGGCAATGACCTCATCCGGTTGTACGAAGGCGGCACGGGGGTGGGGCTTGCCATCAATCTTCGGCCATTGCGCTGGGCTTACGTTGATCATGTTGAAGAACGGTTCGGGATTCGCCAGATAGTCGAGCGCGAGTCCAACGTGTTCCGGACCCACAAGCTGCACCATGTGGTCGATGTGCCTGAACATCGACTCCGGTCTGCCGTCCAGATCCTGCAGAAATATGCCAACGCCGTTAACGCCGACGATCCCGCCGGTGGCGGCGCAGGCCTTGATCTGGTCGTCCTTGAGATTGCGGTAGTGGGGCTGCACCGCATAGGCGCAGCAATGGGAGAAAATGAACGGCCCCTCGCAGGCCTCCAGCGCCTCCATGGAGGTGCGATATCCGCAATGGGTACCGTCCACCATCATGCCGACCCGGTTCATCTCGGCGATTACCTTCAGTCCAAGGCGGCTGAGGCCAGCGTCGGTGCGTTCGGCGCAGCCGTCACCGACGTGGTTCTTCTGATTGTAGGCCAACAGCATATGGCGCACGCCAAGACGGTAATAGACTTCCACCATCTCCACCTTGCGCTCCAGCGGGTTAGTCTCCTGCAGGTTGAAAGTCAGGGCGAGCTTGCGGTCCCGTTTCGCCTGGACGATATCGTCGGCGGTCTCGATCAGCACCATTTGATCGCCAGCCGCGCGGATTGCCCGGCGTACCTTCGCGATATGCGCGACGCTGCCGGCGATGGAGCCGGGAAAATCATTGACGGTGAGGGAGATGAGATCGAAGCCGGCGCGGTGGAAGCGGGAGAGCAGGGCGGTATCGGCATAGCTGGGCGACCAGGGCAGGGTCATGTCGCAGACCAACGCATCGTCAAGCAACGCCCGCGCGCGATCCGATGCCGCAGCGCGAACCTCGTCAAACAGCCCCTCGTGATAGCGTGACATGATTTTCCTCCTTCCTGATTGTAGCTTGTGGCCGATCGTTCAACGCGGCTTCTCGACGGCATCCTCCGATCGATCCGAAGGTTCCGAGTCGAAGAACTGCCCTGGCGTCTGACTGAGGCCCATACTCGCTGTGCAGACCCAGAGGACACGCGCCACCTCCGGTCCGCAGGCGATCAGCCCGTGACTCATAGAACTGTCGAAATAGCAGCTGTCGCCGACGCCGAGCCGCAAGGGCTCATAAACGTCGGTGTGAATCTCGATTGTGCCGCACAGCACATGCACGAACTCCTCACCGTCATGCCGGATGAGTGGTCCGAATTCGGTGATCGACTGCGCCTTCAACGTGGTGATGAGGGGGATCATCTTCTTTTTCGTTAGATCCGCCGACAACATCTCGTAGCAATAGTTGGCGGTCTCGTGGCGCGTGCCGGCACCGGATTTCGTCACAGACCGCCGGCCGGTTATCAATGGGGTCTGTCGGCTGAGAAACAGCTCCGCGACATCGATCTCCAGCCCGTCGGCAAGCCGCTGGATACTGTCATAGGTCGGCGAGATCTGGCCGTTCTCGATCTTTGAGAGCGTCGACGTCGCCAAGCCTGTGCGCATGCTGAATTCCTGCAGGGTCATGGCGGCGCGTCGACGCAGTTGGCGGAGCCGCTCGCCGAAGGCGGCTTTGTCGGCAATGCGTGCCGTGACGTCGACGGCTCGTCGCCTTGGTGGTGTGGGCCCCATGAGTGCCTCCTATAAATCTTTTTCGTTTTATGACTTAATTTTCTTATAGGCAAAAAAATTCTTTTCCGTATAATGAATATCTCAGACTAACTATCCATAGGGGTTATTGCACTCAATAATACAACTAAAATAACAAACAAATTCCGTTGAGGCTTCCACCCAGGGCGCAATACCGCTGCCTTCGCGGCGATGTCCTTGTGCTTTTGGTCAAAAAGAAAAAGGAGACGCAATGATGAGAGGATTATCAAAGGGTCTTGCGATGACTGCACTGTTGGCCGGCACGATTGCCGCAGGCAGCATCGCGCTGGCGCCCAGTGCTGCCCTTGCCGGCAAGGATGACGACACACTGAACGCCGCCTTCCTTTTGGAAGTAACGACCCTCGACCATTACAAGGAGACTGGCCGAGAGGGATTGATCGTCTCCCGACATCTCTATGACAATCTGCTCTACAAAGATTGGTCGACGGGCGAGATCGTCCCCGCCCTCGCAAAGTCCTACGCTTTCATCGACGACACCACCATCGAGTTCAAATTGAACGAGGGGGTCAAGTTCCACAATGGCGCCGTCATGACGGCCGACGACGTGGTCTACACCCTGAACCTCGTTTCTTCGCCGGAATACAACGCCCGCTATCAGATCGCCGTCGCCTGGATCGAGAAGGCGGAGAAGATCGATGACCACACGGTCCGGCTGCACATGAAGTCGCCCTATCCGCTGGCGCTGGAGATGCTGGCCGGCAATCTGCCGATCTATCCCAAGGCCTATTATGAGGAGGTGGGTCCCGACGGCATGGGGGTGAGACCGGTCGGTACCGGCCCCTACAGACTGTTGGAGATGACGCCGGGCACCCGCTTCGTGATGGAGCGTTTCGACGACTATTACGCGGAGAGTCCGAAGGGTAGACCGGCTATCAAGAACCTTATCGTGCGCGTGCTGCCCGAGCCGAACACCCAATATGCCGAGATGCTGAACGGCCGTCTCGACTGGATCTGGAAGATTCCGCCGGACGAGGCCGCCAATCTGGACCGCAGCGGACGCGTGCAGGTGAAGGCGACGCCGATCATGCGCATTGCCTATATCAACCTCAACCCGACCTATGATGAGGGCAACTCTCCGCTTGCGAACCTCAAGGTTCGCCAGGCGATCCACCACGCCATCAATCGCCAGGCGATCGTCGATGCCTTCGTCGGCGGCGGTGCGGAGTTGATCCACACCGTGTGCAATCCGATCCAGTTCGGCTGCACCGACGATGTAACGAAGTACCCCTACGACTTGGAGAGGGCGAGGACCCTCATGGCTGAGGCCGGTTATCCCGACGGCTTCGATATGGAGCTGGTGGTCTCCGGCACGCCGCGTCCTCAGGTCGAGGCGATTGCCGCCGACCTCGCCAAGATCGGCATCGATATGAGTATAAACGAGCAGCAATGGGCGTCTGCCACCGACATGTGGCGCGGCGCTCGCATCGCCATGCGCATGGGCAATTGGGGCTCTTACGGCATCGGCGATATCGGCCTCATCACCAGCCACTATTTCGGGGATAGCGACGAGAATTTCGTGCGGGATCCGGAGGTCATCGAGTGGCTCCAGATCGGCGATACCTCCGTCGACCCGGCGGAACGGAAAAAGAACTATGCAAAGGCGCTGAAGCGAATCTCCGAAGGAGCTTTCTGGGTGCCGCTGTGGACCTTCAACGTCAACTACGCCTTGAGTCCGGACCTCGATTTCACCCTGGACCCGGATGAGTTCGCGCGTTGGTTCAAAGCGGAATGGAAGTAAGCTCGGCGATTGCACCGGTCTGTTTCCATAGGTTTTTCGCCACATGCTATCCTATGCCTTGAAACGCACCGGCGTCGCCGTTCTGTTGGCGCTGTGCGTCTCCTTCGGCAGCTATATGCTGGTGTTCCTGGCCGGCGACCCAGCGATTCTCTTAGCTGGCGAGACCGGCACGGCGGCGGATGCCGAGCGCATCCGCCAAATCTATGGATTCGACGATCCGATCGTCTTTCAATACGCCAACTGGCTTGGCCGAGTGTTGCAGGGCGATCTCGGCCGCAGCCTCTATTTCAATCAGCCGGTGACGACGATCCTTTTAGGGCGCATTCCGGTAACCCTAGGCCTCGGCACGGCGGCGATCCTGTTCGCCCTTGCGCTCGCCATTCCACTCGGCATCGCCGCCGCGCGTTGGCGCAACACGATCGTCGACCGGGGCGCTCTGCTTATCGCCGTCGTCGGCCAGGCGATGCCGAGCTTCTGGTTCTCGCTGATTCTCGTGATCTGGTTCAGCGTGAAGTATCCGCTGTTTCCGACATCCGGCTCGGAGACCTGGCGGCATTTCGTGCTGCCAACCATCGTGCTCGGCTACTTCGCTGCACCGGCGATCATGCGACTCACCCGGTCCGGCATGGCAACGGTCCTGGACTCCGACTACATCCGTACCGCAAGAGCGATGGGCATCAGCGCCCGCAAAATCATGTTCAAGCACGCGCTGCGCAACGCCATCCTGCCGGTGGTCAGCCTCTCGGCGGCGCAGTTCGGCTACCTGCTGGCCGGCTCGGTGGTGGTGGAGAGCGTTTTCGCCATCCATGGCGCCGGCCGGCTGGCCTGGGAGTCCGTGTTGCGCAGCGACCTGCCGACGGTACAGGCGCTCGTGCTCGCCTTCTCCTTGATGTACATCCTTCTCACGCTGGCGGCGGATCTGGTCAATGCCTGGCTCGATCCGCGGCTGCGGAGCTAGGCTATGGCAGCGGAAACGGGAAGCGGCGACCCGCTCGCACGCGAGCTGTCTCGCGGCCGAGTCCTGTGGCTGCGCGGGCTCGGGCACCAGGGCTTTCTCATGGGCGCCGTGGTGCTCGGAGTCATCGTCATGATGGCTGTCTTCGCGCCCTTGCTCGCCCCGATGGACCCGTTCGAGCAGAACCTCTCCGCGCGCCTCATACCGCCGGTTTGGGACGATCGCGGGAGCTGGGCGCACCCTCTCGGTACCGACCATCTGGGCCGCGACTATCTCTCCCGGCTGATCTACGGAGCGCAGATCTCGCTTCTGATCGGTATCGGCGCGGCATTCATCTCCGGGATCATCGGCACCCTTATGGGAGTGGCGGCGGGCTATTTCGGCGGCCGGGTGGACATGGTGATCTCCTTCATCATCACGGCGCGGCTGGCGACGCCGGTGATCCTCGTTGCACTGGCCATCGTCGCCATGATCGGAGCGTCACTGGAAATCGTCATCGCCGTACTCGGCCTTCTGCTCTGGGACCGCTACGCCCTCGTCATGCGGGCCACGACGCAGCAGATCTGCGCCAACGACTACATCACCGCGGCGAAGGCTCAGGGGTGTTCGCTTGCCCGCATCGTCGTCTCGGAGATACTTCCAAACCTGGCCAACAACCTGATCGTCGTGGCTACGCTCGAGGTGGCCAACGCCATCATCCTGGAGGCGGCGCTGTCCTTCCTCGGCCTTGGCGTGCCACCGCCGCTGCCGTCTTGGGGACTGATGGTGTCCGAGGGCAAGTCCTATATCCTGTTCGATCCCTGGCTGATCACCATTCCAGGCGTCATGCTGTTCCTGCTGGTACTCGCCATCAATCTGGTAGGAGACGGCATCAGGGACGTCACCTCGCCCGAGGGGCGCAACTGAGTATGCCGTCAACCGCTCGATACCTATCGTCATGAGCAGCTCCGAGCCTCTTCTCGACGTGCGGGATCTGCATGTGGACATCCCGCTGATGACCGGGGTGTTGCACGCGGTTCGCGGCATCAGCTTCAGTGTGGGCCGGGGCGAGACTCTCTGCCTCGTCGGGGAGTCCGGCTGCGGCAAGTCCCTGACCGCTTTGGCCGTCATGGGGCTGCTGCCGCGCCGTGCCCGACGGCGGGCTGCGCAGCTCCGTTTTGCCGGCCAGGATATGCTGCAGCTCGACACGCGCGGGCTGGAGAAGCTGCGCGGGGACCGCATGGCAATGATCTTCCAGGAGCCGATGACCTCGCTCAACCCTGCCTTCACGATCGGCGACCAGCTCGCCGAGGTGTTGCGCCAGCATCGCCCGGTGAGTCGCCGAGAAGCACGGGACCGGGCGGTCTTTCTTCTAGAGAAGGTGGGGATTACTGCCGCCGCGTCCCGTCTCGGACAGTATCCCCACCAGCTCTCCGGCGGCCTGCGCCAGCGGGTCATGATCGCCATGGCGCTGATGTGCGGGCCGGAGCTGATCCTTGCCGACGAGCCGACCACGGCTCTCGACGTCACCGTCCAGGCACAGCTTCTGCATCTGCTTGTGGACCTGCAACGGGAGTTCGGGATGGCGATGATCTTCATCACCCATGACTTGGGCGTGGTCTCCCGCATAGCCGACAAGGTGGCGGTGATGTATGCCGGCAAGGTGGTGGAGGCGGGCGGCTGCCAACGCATCTTCCGAGATCCGCTGCACCCCTATACGCGCGGGCTGATGCGCTGCATCCCGGTGCCGGGCCGGACCAAACCGGGCGAGAAGCTCGCCGCCATCCCGGGGATCGTGCCCGCGCTCGTCGGCGAGATGACCGGTTGCGCCTTCCGGTACCGCTGCCCTATGGCACACGATGCCTGTGCCGACGACCCAGTACCGGTGCGCGGCGCGGCAGGAGAAGCGGACCATCGCTATCGCTGTGTGCTGACGCCGGAGCGGCTACGGGAAGAAGCCGTCTGGGAAGGGGCGGCATGAGCGCGTCTGCGCTATCCGATACGGGTGGAATACCGGCGTTGGAATTGCGCCGCGTGACGCGCGACTTCCACGTCAGCGCGGGTCTGTTCGCGGGCAAGAGGCGGCTGCGTGCGGTGAACGACGTGTCGCTCAGCATCGAGACGGGCGAGGTCGTCGGACTGGTCGGCGAATCCGGGTGCGGCAAGTCCACCCTGTCGAAGGTCCTGCTCGGCCTGCTGCCGGCGAGCGCAGGGGAGGTGTTGTTTCACGGCGAGCAGATGTCGCATCAGAAGCGCCGCGCCGTCGCAAAGCGGATACAGCCAATTTTCCAAGACCCCTATTCCTCGCTCAATCCGCGCCGGTCGATCGGCAGCATCATCGCCCAGCCGCTCCATGTGCATGGCTTTGGCAACCGCACCGAAATCCGCCGCAGGGTTTCCGACATGCTGGATGTGGTGGGCCTGCCATCGCGGCTTGCCCAAGCCTCTCCGGCACAGCTTTCCGGCGGGCAGCGGCAGCGCGTGGCGATCGCGCGGGCGTTGATCCTGAGGCCGGAAATCCTCATCTGCGACGAGCCGACGAGCGCCCTCGACGTCTCGGTGCAGTCTCAGATCCTCAACCTGCTTCTGGACCTGCGCCGGGAATTCCAGCTCACCTATCTATTCATCAGCCACAACCTCGCGGTGGTGGAGCATATCGCCACGCGGGTGGCCGTGATGTATCTTGGCCGGTTGGTGGAGGTTGCGGAGACAAGGGCGTTCTTTCAGGCGCCGCGTCACCCCTACAGCCAAGCGCTTCTGGACTCGATCATCACGCCGAACCCGGCGGAAGGCATTCCCACAGTTCATCTTGGTGGCAGCTTTCCCAATCCGATAGACCCGCCCTCGGGCTGCGCCTTCCATCCGCGATGCCCACATGCCATGCCCCGTTGCGCGACTGACGCGCCGCGCCTTCTAACCGACGAGGCCGGTGAGATCGCATGCCACCTCACGAACATGCAGCAAGGTGCTTAGTCCGGGCATTTGATGGTGCATTCTTATCTCAGGCTTTGAAGAATGCGCTATGGGACAAGCTCTACACGGGAGCACCAAGAACGGAAAAAGCCCGGGCAAGACCCCGGGCTTGTTTCTTTTCGGCCTGCCGAAAGAGGCTAGCTCGCCGCCGCCTCTTTGGCCGCTTCGGCCGCCTTGCGAATGGTCCGCTTCAGGCGCACGGCTTCGACGCCCAGCTTGCGATCGGGCGTCGAGAGCAGGAAGGCATCGAGGCCGCCGTTGTGCTCGATCGTGCGGATCGCCCGCGTCGAGAGCTTGAGGCGGACCATACGGCCCAGCGCATCGCTGAACATCGCCGTCTGCTGGATATTCGGCAGAAAACGGCGGCGGGTCTTGTTGTTGGCGTGACTGACGTTGTTGCCACTCATCACGCCCTTGCCAGTGAAGGCACAGCGTCGGGCCATGGTTGCTTCCTGAAGAAAGTCAAAAACAGCAAGCGGGCGCCCTGGGCGCCCGACAGAGCGTGGGATATACGGGCAAGCGGCGCCGCGGTCAAGTCGCGCGCCTCGATTAATCGCCCTGGACGCTCACTTGGCCTTGCGTCTGGATGCCGAAAGCCTCCAGCAGGCGCCGGGCCGCCGCCGAGGGGGTCAAGCTGCCATCACGAACCGCCGATTCCATCCCGGCGATCTCTTCGGCGACGGGGGGATGGTGGTGCAGGGCGCTGAGCAAGCTCTCCTCGACCTCCCGCCAAAGCCAGGCGCTGGCCTGGTTTCGGCGCTTGTCGTCCCACAGCCCGTTTTCCTGCTGCAGCGCGCGGTATTGCTCGATACGGGCCCAGACCTCTTCCAGTCCCCGCCCCTCCAGAGCGGAACAGAGCAAGACCGGAACCTGCCAGTCGTGGGTCACCGGCCGCAGCATCCTGAGCGCGCTCTGATACTCGGCGGCAGCGCGGCGGGCCGCCTCGACCAGCGCGCCATCGGCCTTGTTGACCACCACCAGGTCGGCCAGCTCGACGATGCCCCGCTTGATGCCCTGCAACTCGTCGCCCCCGCTCGGCAGGAGCAAGAGCAGGAAGAGATCGACCATGTCGGCCACGGCCGTCTCCGACTGGCCGACGCCGACCGTCTCGACGATGACCACGTCATAGCCGGCCGCTTCGCAGAGCAGCATCGCTTCCCGCGTGCGGCGCGCGACCCCGCCCAGGCTCTCCCCCGCCGGCGAGGGCCGGATGAAGGCCTCCTGCCGTCGGGTCAGCTCTTCCATGCGCGTCTTGTCGCCCAGGATGGAGCCGCCGCTGCGCCGCGAGGAGGGATCGACCGCCAGAACGGCGACCTTCTTGCCGGCCTCAATGAGAAAGAGCCCGAAGGACTCGATGAAGGTCGACTTGCCGACGCCGGGCACGCCGGAGATGCCGAGGCGCACGGCCCCGCCTGTCCGGGGCAGGACGGCACTCAGCAGTTTCTCAGCCTCCAGGCGATGGTCGCGCCGGCTCGACTCAATCAGCGTGATCGCCCGAGCCAATGCCCGCCGCTGACCGGCCATAAGGTCCCGCGCAAGATCCTGACACATCATCTAGCAGTGCCAGTGCTCCGTCGCTTCGGCAAGCGGAGCGACACGTGCGCGCGATGAGAAGCCTATTGGCGCCAATGGGAGATGACCGCGTCGATGTCGGCCCGGCCGGTGGGGAAGTCGTTGACCACGCTGGCATCGGCCCCACCCTCGAGCAGGGCGCGGACAACGCCGGGATAGTCGCCGTGGCGCACATCCTCCGGCAGGCCCCAGGTGGTCATGCCGCCCTGTGGGTCGTGGCAGTTGAAGGCGGCGAAGACGGCCGTATCGAGCGGCGTGCCGTCGAAGTCGTTGGCCAGCTCCAGATCTGCGCCGCCCGCCACCAGCGCCCGGACCGCCTCGGCATGACCGCGCCAGCAGGCCATGTGGAGCGCGGAGCCGAACTCACCCCGCGCATCGGGCGGGAAACCGAGGTCCAGCATCAGGGCGACCGCCTTATGCCGGCCTTCGAAAGCGGCGGCCGCCAGATGACCCGCATGGTTGGTGGATGCCTCGGCCAGCAAATCCGGCTGCTGCCGCACCAGATAGCCGGCGGCGGAGCGGTCGCCGCGGGCGCAAGCGCCAAGAAAGACGTCGAGCGGGCCGGCATCTTCCGCGCAGGCGCCGGCCTGCAGCAGGCGCCCGATCAGGAACGTCCGCCCCATGCGCACGGCCAGGGTATAGGGCGTCAGGCCCTCGGCATCCTCTCCGTCCGTCCGCCCGCCGGCCGCGAGCAGGAGATCGAGAACCGTGAGCGAGCGATCGTTCCGCACGGCCTTGTGGACACGGGTCTCTTTGCTGCCGAAAGGCGTCACGAAGTTCGGGTCGGCACCGGCTTCCAAGAACAGCGCCGTGCCTTCCGGATCTTCGAAATCCAGCTTGCGCGCGAGGCAGTAGGACAGCTTGTCCCGCGCCACGCCGGCGGCCAAGAGCAGCCGCAGGCAGCGGTTATCGGGCAACTCGGCCGCGTGGTAGAGGGTCTCGGCACCGATCTCCTCGGTGCCATCGTTCGGGTCAGCGCCGGCCGCCAGCAGCAGTGCCGTCAGTTCCGCGTTGGCGTTGATCCCGGCGGCGCCGTAGAGCGCGGTCTCCGGATGCGAAGCCGAGCCGTCCGGCTTGCGGGCGTTGACGTCGGCGCCGCGCCCAATCAGCGCCTCGGCCATTCTGCAGGCGGCCGCGGCGGCCTCGGCCCGCCGTTGCAGCCGGGAAAAGCAGAGATACAGCAAGGGCGGCCAATCGAAGGGGGCAAGTGCTTGGTTCACGTCCGGCGCAGCAGCGATCAGCGGCAGAGCGTCCTCGTCACGGCAGAGCGCGCAGGCCACGGCCAGATCGGTGGCCGACAGATCTTTCAGATCTTCGACGAGCCGGTTGACCTCCGCCAAGCGCCCCGACAGCACGGCGCGCAAAAGACGCTCCCGCTCGTCCATGCCCCCTTCCCCTCGTCTGCCGTGAGCGCGCGCCTACTGCGCCGCCACCAAGCCGTCGTCCGCGGATTCCTGCTGACGCCGCCACATGGCGGCATAGTGGCCTTCCTGCGCCAAGAGGTCTTGGTGCCGCCCACGCTCGACGATGCGGCCGGCATCCAACACCAAAATCTCATCGGCGTCCACGATGGTCGACAGCCGATGGGCGATGACCAGGGTTGTGCGCCCCTTGGAGACCTCGCGCAGATTGGCTTGGATTTCCCGCTCGGTCTTGGTGTCCAGCGCCGAGGTCGCCTCGTCGAACAACAGAATGGCCGGCCGCTTCAACACGGTTCGGGCGATGGCGACCCGCTGCTTTTCGCCGCCCGAGAGCTTCAGGCCGCGCTCGCCGACGATAGTGTCGTAGCCGTCCGGCAGAGCGGCGATGAAGCTGTCGATGTGAGCGAGCCGGGCGGCCTCTTCGATCTCCTCCCGGCTCGCATCGGGGCGGCCGTAGGCGATGTTGTAGGCGATGGTGTCGTTGAACAGCACGGTGTCCTGGGGAACGATCCCGATGGCAGCGCGCAGGGAATCCTGGGTGACGTCGCGGATGTCCTGCCCGTCGATGGTGATGCGCCCTTCGCTGACCTCGTAGAAGCGGAACAGCAGGCGGGATAGAGTGGACTTTCCGGCGCCGCTCGCCCCCACCGCGGCCACGGTATGGCCTGCCGGGATGGAAAAGCTGACATCCTTCAGGATGGGCCGGCGCGGGTCATAGCCGAAGGAAACGTTCTCGAAAGAGATCGACCCGCCCGACACGGCAAGCGGGGGCGCGCCGGGCTTGTCCTGCACTTCCGCATTGAACAGCAGCAGCTGAAACATGGTCTCCATGTCGGTCAGCGACTGCTTCACCTCGCGGTAGACGAAGCCGAAGAAATTGAGCGGCTGCGCCATCTGCATCATGTAGGCGTTGACGGCGACGAAGTCGCCGATGGTCATGCTGCCGGCAACGACTCGGTGGGCGGCCAGCAGCATCAGGGAGGTCACGCCCAAGGCGATGATCAGGGCTTGGCCGATGTTGAGGATGGCGAGGCTGCTCTTGGAGCGGGTCGCCGCCCCCTCGTAGCGCTGCAGGCCGATGTCGTAGCGCCCGGCCTCGTGGGTCTCGTTGCCGAAGTACTTGACCGTTTCGTAGTTGAGCAGGCTGTCGATCGCCTTGGAATTGGCGGCCGTGTCGCTGTCGTTCATGCGGCGCCTGAGATGCAGGCGCCATTCGGTCACCCGGTAGGTGTAAGCGACGTAGAGCGCAACGGTCACGAAGGTGATGGCCGCCACCTCGAAGCCGAAGAACCACCAGAGAATGCCGCAAGACAGGGCCAGCTCGACGAAGGTCGGCAAGATCGAGAAGAGCGTGTAGCTCAGCAAGGTGTCGATGGCCTTGGTGCCGCGCTCGATGACCCGAGAGAGGCCGCCGGTCTGCCGCTCGAGATGGAAGCGCAGCGACAGGCCGTGAAGATGCTGAAAGGTGCGCAGCGCGACGCGGCGGATGGCGCGTTGGCCGACCTTGGCGAAGATGGCGTCGCGCAACTCCTGGAAGCTGAGCGACAGCACCCGAGCGACGCCGTAGGCGATGATGATCGTGACCGGCACGGCAACGAGGGCGACCGTGCCGTTGTCCGAGGCGGAGAGCGCGTCGACTGCCTCTTTGTAGAGCAGCGGTATGACCACGACGAAGCCCTTGGCGGCGACCAGGCAGATCATGGCCAGGACGACGCGCAGGCGCAGCTCCGGCTCCCCGGCCGGCCAGAGATAAGGCAGCAGGTCTCTGAGCGTATCCCGGTGGTTCCGCCCCGGATCCGCCTGCGGCAAGGAAGACTTGTCGGTACCCAGCGCGCGCACGCTGCCGATCCCTCGTTCGTCGTTTACTGAACCCTGTAAGAACTGGAGCGCGAGGATTTCAGGTCCAGCGCCCGGGCTCAACCTGTCTTTTGGGGGTGTGGCGGGCCGCTACTGCGGCTCGCTGATCGAGCGGCTGAGCAGGTAGTAGAGCTTGCCCACGTCCGCCGTCATGAAGGTCGAGCTCAGCACATGCTCGGGGTCGCAGTTGGCCGCCTGGCTCAAGAGGCTCTCGAACTGGTTGATGTAGCGCGTCACTTGATTGCGGAAGCGCTCGTCGTGTTCGTAGCGTTTCGAAATCTCGGTGACCTTGAAGCCGTTCTCCCGCGGCCGGCTGAGCCAGCGCGCGAAGACCGAGCGGTCGCCCTTGCGGTACTGCTTCCACAGCTCCTCGGGCAGTTCCACCTCCAGCATCTTGTTCAGGTCGATGGCAGTGGAATTCAGGTCCTCGATCATCACCGTCGCCGTGCGCAGGAAGAGATCGCGCCGGGACTCCAGGTCGCTGTTGCGCAGCGAAACCGCCTGCTTGCTGGCTTCGTCCGAAGCCCGCCTCAGCGCGTCGGTCTGGGCAATGAACTGGGTGCCGACCTGCGACAGGGAGTCGGCGATGGAGTCCACCGTCTCCCGGAAGGTGCCGGACTGCGCCGCCAGCACCTTGTCGAGATCGCGCGACTTGCCGAGCACGGCGTCGATCACCTGGTTCATCTGGATGGAGCGATGCTCCAGCATCTCGCCCATGTCCGTCAGGCGGTGGAGCGACTTGTCGGAGGCCTCCAGGAGCGCGCCGACCTGACCCACCACCCGCTCGCGGAACTCCTCACCGCTCAGCCGCGCCTGCTCAGAGGCCTGCTGCAGGCTCACGGTCTGCTCGTTGGCGACCGCATGGGACTCGTTGGCCAGCCGTTGCAGATCCCGAGTCAGCCCGGCCGCCCGCTCAACCTCCTCGCGCACCGCCGTGCGCAGGGCGCTCGATGCCTTCTGCGCCGCCGCGCTCGCCTCGAGCAGCGCGCGGTTGTGGGTTTCGAAGGAGGCCGCGAAGTCCTTGTTCCGCTCGCCCGCCTGACGCGCGCTTTCGGAGATCTGCGCCGAGAGCTCGACCAGCTTCTCGCCCAGATTTTCGATCTGCTTGCCCGCGGTCTCTGCCGCCTTGTTGAGCTCGCCCGCCTGGCTCTTGAAGACGTTGCCGGCCTGGGCCGCGCGCTCGACCGCACGCTCCGAGGCCGCCGTCAGCGCCTGGACGTGCGGGCGCACGCGCTCGCCCGCCTCGTGCAGCTTGCGGCTCGCATGGTTGGCAAGCTCGCTGTAGCTCTCGACCGCCGCCTGGCCCATAGCGGTGAGCTCTTCGTTGGCCTTGTCCACCGCGTCGCGCATGCGCGCCGTCGCTTCGTCCGTGGACTGCCCGAGCAGCAAGGCCTTTTCCTCGAACTCCGTGCCGAGCTCCTTGGCTCTGCCCTGCGAGAAGTCGAAGGCGCTACGCACCTCCTGTGCCGCGGCCTGCAGGCTGCTGTTGACCGCATCGGCCTTCTCGCCGATTTCGCTATTCAGCTTCTCGACGTCCTCGCGCTGGCCGGCGACCGTCGCCTTGAGATAGTCGGCCTGGTTTACCGTCAATTCGAAGGCCGAGGTGAGCTGGCCGAGCTGCTCCTGCACGTCCTGGGTAAAGCGCTTCGACTCCTTGGTCAGGTTGGAGGCCGCGACGAAGACCGCCTTGGCGTCGCCCTCCAGCTCGTTGCGCAGCGACTTGGCCGCTTCCTTGACCCGCTCGGTCGAGAGGATGATCTCGCCGCCGTAGCGGTTGAGCAGCTTGCCGGCATCGGAGGTCTCGGTCATCGCCCGTTCGGCCGCTTCTGAGAACTTGCCGATCGGTCCGCTCAAGGTGCTGGAGATCTCTTCGGCCGCATCGCGCGCCTTCTGCGCCGCCTGCTCCAAGGCGTCGACCTGCTCCTCGGTGGCGCTGCGGGTCGCCGCGAGCTGCTCCCGGACCAGATCGTGGGCCTCGGTGATCTCGTCCTTCTGCTCCTTCAGCGCATCGCCCAGGCTCACCGCCTGCTCCGCCGCTTGGCTGCTCAGCCCGACCAATTCCTTCGACTGGGATTCGAAGCCACGGCGCGCGTTGTCGAGCTGCTCGACCAGCTCGTCGCTGGTCTGGCGCAGGTAGAAGGCCTGCTGCCGCAGGGAGTTGGTGATCGCCTGCACCTTCTCGACCGCCGCGTCGGGCGGATAGGTCAGCTCGTCCAGCCGGCCCAACAGCTCCTCGACCGAGTCGCTGACGCTGTTGGTCTGCGAAATGAAAAAGGCCACGCACCAGATGAAGATGATCGGCACGAAGAGGCCGGCCATCACCGCACCGGCTTCGAAGACCTGAAGCTGGCCGAGGTTGCCGAGACCGAAACTTCGATCGATGAAGAACAGCGCGGCGGCAAGATAGGCTACGCTGATGGCGGACGCGACCAGGGTCGCGTTCCGCTGCATGCGCTTGGGGTTGCGCATACAAACCTCCGAACGGTTGCTCCGTCAGGCGGCGGCCCGGCGTTGCTGCAACAGGCCGAGGATCTCATGCGCGGCATGGGGAATGTTGGTTCCCGGCCCGTAGATCGCCGAAACGCCGCTCTTGAGCAGCTGATCATAGTCTTGCGGCGGGATCACGCCACCACAAACGACAACGATGTCGCCCGCCCCGTTCTTTTTTAGTTCTTCCAGCAGGGCCGGCACCAAAGTCTTGTGCCCGGCGGCCTGGGACGACACCCCGATAATATGCACGTCATTCTCGATCGCCTGGCGCGCTGCTTCGTCCGGCGTCTGGAACAGCGGGCCGAGATCCACGTCGAAGCCGATATCGGCGAAAGCCGTGGCGATCACCTTGGCGCCGCGGTCGTGGCCGTCCTGGCCCAGCTTGACGACCAGCATGCGTGGGCGCCGGCCCTCCTGCTCGGCGAAGACCTCGACCTCGCGGCGGATGCGCTCGAAGCCCTCATCGCCCTCATAGGCGCCCCCGTAAACACCGGAGATCGAGCGGATGACGGCCCGGTGGCGGGTGTAGACCCGCTCCAGAGCATCAGAGATCTCACCGACGGTGGCACGGGCACGGGCCGCATCGATGGAGAGAGCGAGGAGATTGCCGCTGTTCTCGCGTGCCGCCTCGCTCAAGGCATCCAGCGTCCCACTGCAGGCCGCTTCGTCCCGGCTTGCACGGATTGCGTTGATGCGCTCGATCTGGTTGCGCCGTACCTCGGTATTGTCGATGTCGAGGATGTCCATCTCGGAGTCGTCATCGGCCCGGTACTTGTTGACGCCGACCACGACTTCCTCGCCGCGGTCGATGCGCGCCTGCTTGAGCGCCGCGGACTCCTCGATGCGCAGCTTGGGCATGCCGCTTTCCACCGCCTTGGTCATGCCGCCCAAGCCCTCGACCTCCTCGATCAAGGCGCGGGCATGGGTCACCAGGCTGTGGGTCAGGCTCTCCACGTAGTAGCTGCCGCCTAGGGGATCGATCACCTTGGTGATGCCCGTCTCCTCCTGCAGCACAAGCTGGGTGTTGCGGGCAATGCGGGCTGAGAAGGGGGTTGGCAGCGCCACCGCTTCGTCCAGCGCGTTGGTGTGCAGCGACTGGGTGCCACCGAGCACGGCGGCCATGGCCTCGACCGTCGTGCGGATGACGTTGTTGTAGGGGTCCTGCTCGGTCAGCGAGACGCCGGAGGTCTGGCAGTGGGTGCGCAGCATCAGCGAACGCGCGTCCTTGGGCGCGAAGTGCTGCTGCATCAGTTCGGCCCAGAGCGCGCGGGCGGCACGCAGCTTGGCGACCTCCATGAAGAAGTTCATGCCGATGGCGAAGAAGAAGGACAGCCGCGGCGCGAACTTGTCGACGTCCAGGCCCTTGGACTTGGCCGCGCGGACGTACTCCATGCCATCGGCCAGGGTGAAGGCGAGCTCCTGCACCGCCGTCGCCCCCGCCTCCTGCATGTGATAGCCGGAGATCGAGATCGAGTTGAAGCGCGGCATGTTATGCGCCGTGTGCTCGATGATGTCGGCGATGATCCGCATCGAAGGCTCGGGCGGATAGATGTAGGTGTTGCGGACCATGAACTCCTTGAGGATGTCGTTCTGGATGGTCCCGGTGAGCTGTGCCTGGGAGACGCCCTGCTCCTCTGCGGCGACGACGTAGTTGGCCAGCACGGGCAGGACGGCACCATTCATGGTCATGGAGACCGACATCTCGTCGAGCGGGATACCGTCGAAGAGGATCTTCATGTCTTCGACAGAATCGATCGCCACACCGGCCTTGCCGACGTCGCCGACGACCCGCGGGTGGTCGGAATCGTAGCCGCGGTGGGTGGCGAGATCGAAAGCGACCGACAGGCCCTTCTGCCCGGCCGCCAGGTTGGCACGGTAGAAGGCGTTGGACTCCTCGGCGGTCGAGAAGCCGGCGTACTGGCGAATGGTCCAGGGCCGGCCGGCGTACATGGTCGCCCGGGGGCCACGGGTGAAGGGCGCGAAGCCAGGCAGCCCCGGCGCGCTTGCCATCGCCTCCAGGTCCTCGGCCGTGTAGAGCGGCTTGACGGCGATGCCTTCCGGCGTCTGCCAGCTCAGGCTGTCGAGCGGCTTGCCTCTCAGCTCAGCCTCGGCGGCCGCCCGCCACTCGTCCAAGCTCTTTTCTTCGAAGTCCGCCATGATGCGCGCTCCAAACCCCAATTGCTGCGCTGCATCTAATCATTTGCCGGCAGGACTGTCCAACCGGTCCACCAGGGACCGGACCTTAGTCGGAGGTTAGAGCACTTAACCCCGGTTGTGCGTCTGACGGTACATCTCGGCGATCATGCGGCTCGCCGTCTTTTCGAACAGACAAGGAATGACAGCGTGGACGGCGGCGGCCAGCCCGGCGCCGAGCAAGCGAAACGAAAAACGCGAGGCAAAGCGGAAATGCTCGCCGTAGGTCTCCCCCACAGACGCCGGATGCGCGGTAAAGGCCCTGGAAATCATCTCGGTCATCGACGCGTTCTCCCGTCAGTCATTGGAGGGACGCTAGCATAAGATTCGCGGAAAAATTTCCCTGTTTTCCTGCAATTCCTGCTATATTGAGCAACTCTGTTCCTTCTTTTATCGAAACGATAGAACAATGTTCGACTCAATCGACCGCCGCATCCTGGCCACGCTCCAGCGGGATGCGGAGATTTCGCTGAACGAGCTGGCCGAACGGGTCGGGCTCTCGAAAACCCCTTGCTGGCGGCGCATCCAGCGCCTCCAGCAGGAGGGCTACATCGAGCGCCGGGTGGCGCTGCTCAATGCGGAGAAGCTCAATGTCGGGCTGACGGCCTTCATTGCCGTGCGCACCGACCAGCACAGCCAAGACTGGCTGCAGAGCTTCCAGGAGGCGGTGCAGGACATTCCCGAGATCCTCGGGGTCTATCGCACCACGGGCGACATCGACTATCTGCTGCATGCGGTGGTGCCGGACATGAAGGCCTACGACGCGCTCTATCAGCGGCTGATCGCGCGCGTCCCGCTCTCCGACGTCTCCTCCTTCTTCGTCATGGAGGACGTCAAGCACACCACCGAGCTGCCGCTCGATTACCTCTGAACTCTCTGTGGCGGCCTCGGCAGGTTTGCCAAGAAAGGCAAAAGGCGGAGGTTGAACGCATTGCAGACGTTAAGGAATTTGGAATATACTGGAAATGATGAACAAGCGCGCGCAGTCCAAAGACGGAGAGAGGTGGTTCAAGCTGCCCTCGACCGATACGCATCCCGAAGCGGGCTATGACGAGTGGCTTGCCGCCGAGATTGAGGCTGGATGCGCCGAACTCGATGCGGGCCAAGCAATCCCCGCCGGACAGGTCTGGAAAAAACTCGGCCTTGAATGAAGGTCGTCTTCTCGCCCCGCGCACTCCTGCGGCTGCGCGAGATCCAAGCTTATATAGCCTATGACAACGTGACCGTCGCCTCCAAGGTGATGAACCGCATTCGGCAGAGTGCGGAAATGCTCGCCGATCACCCCATGCTCGGGCCAGAGTGGGACGGGCAAACCCGCGCGCTTGTCGTCTCCGGCCTGCCCTACCGCATCCACTACAGGATTGATGAAGGCACCGAGACCGTGGAGGTTATCACCGTGGCACACACAAGCCAGACGCCGCCACGGTTTGAATGACACTTGCACGTCAGGCTGGCCAAATAACAGGCGTTATCCCCCGATCAGGATAACCGGCCAACACGGGATCGGAGCCGCAGGGGCGGTATAGTCCATGCCGCGGGCAACGCGGCGCCTTAGTTTGATCGAATGGAATTGCATCAACGACTGCTGCTGGCTGTGTGACCTGCTTCACGGCCTCCCGTTCGTGTGACTGGAGCTCTCTCCGATGGCCCCCACCTAGTGCGTCATCGTAGGAGGAACCGTCATGTACAGAAGCCTGCTTGGCCTCGCCGTCCTCGCCGTGGCCCTTCCGCTGGCAGTCGAAGCCTCGTCCGTCCGCAACGACACCTTGAGAGCCACCATCGAGCAGTCGGGCCACAGCTGCGACCGCATCGAGAGCGCGCAGAAGGACATTCTTCGCTCAACCGGTGACCGGACGCTCTGGTTCGTCGACTGCGAAGATGGTCGCTATCAGGTGCTCTACGACGGCGACCGCACGCCTGAAGTCGACTCCTTGCTGAAGCCGCGCCGCCCGTCTCGCTAGCGAGCGCCTACCACTTGAAGAGCGGCAGGGCGGCCGTCGGTGTCTGGCCGGCAATGTCCATGCAGGCGTCCAGCGTCTCAGCCGGCGGCAGTGCCCCGTCGGTGAGCCGTAGCTCCTGGGCGTGAATGCCGCCCAGCACCCAGATGGAATCCAGCCCGGCCGCCGCGGCACCGGCGATGTCGGTGCGCAGAGAATCGCCGACGGCGGCGATGCGGTCGCGCGCGACGCCGTTCAGGGCGCTTAGGCACTCGTCATAGACGTCGGGGTGCGGCTTGCCGTGGTAGCGCACCTCGCCGCCCATCTCCTCGTAGCGCTGCGCCAGGCGGCCGGCGCAGATCTCCCGCTTGCCGCCGCGCACCACGACCAGGTCCGGGTTGGCGCAGACCATAGGCAGGCTGTTGGCACGACCGGCCTCCAGCTCGTGAGCATAGGTCTCGACCGTGTCCTCCGCCATATGCGCGCCGGTGTTGAGCAGAAAGTCCGCCTCGCCGGGGGTCTCGACGAAGATGTAATCCAAGCCCGCCCGCATGCCGCGGTCGCGATCTGGGCCGAGGTGGAAGCAGCGGTTGCCGAGAGCCGCGTACCAGGGGTCCTGGCGATGCTTGAGATGCCGCCAGGCGACCTCGCCGGACGAGAGCACCAGGTCGTAGAGCCCGGGGGCGATGCCGAGCTCATTCATCTTGGCCTCGACTTCGCTGGCCCGCCGCGGCGCGTTGGACAGGATGGCGATGGCCTTGCCGTCCTTGCGCAGCCGGCTCAGGCAGTCGACCGCGTGAGGAAAAGCCGTGACGCCGTCATGCAGGACGCCCCAGAGGTCGACGATCAGGCCGTCATAGTCGGGGGCCAGGTCCGCGAAGGAGGTGGTCAGTTTCATAGCCGCACTGTCGCTGAAAAAGGAACGGCCCGGATATAGCGGCCCGGGCCGACCAGACCAATCCCCGAAAAACCATAACCCGCTACCGGCTGCCCTGCCGTCCGCGCATGGAGCTTGGCGACTGGCCCGCCCGGCCGGTCAAGGCGGCCAGATCGAAGGTGGCCACCAGCGGCGCGTGATAGGATTCCGGGCTGTGGCTCACCGTGGCGTAATCCACCAGCTCGTCGCCAAGCCATTCGTTGTGCACCTCGATGGAGCGATAGGTCCCCATCAGGCTCTTCGAGACCAGCAGGTGGTCGAGGGTCAAGGGCTGCCCGCGATGCAGCACCGTGAAACCCTGCGCCCGCGGCAAGCTGCGGCCAAGCGGCACAAGGGCCCGCGCTGCCAGAATCCCGGCTCCGGTATCCTCCAGGTCGCCGCGGATGATGCGCAGCGGCGTTTCCCGGTCCTCGGCATTGAAGTCGCCGCAGACGGCGATGAGCGCCGTTGGATCCTCATCGAACAGCGCCTCGACCAAAAGCCTCACCTCCAAGGCCTGGCCGCAACGCTTCATCGCCGCGAGATAGAAGCCTTCGGCCCAGGCGGCGACGCTCTTCCAGGCGAAGGGCCCCGTCTTCTGCCCCGGAATGTGAGCCGCCAGCGGCGCCCTGAGATGCAGGTTGATCACGTGCAGCCGCGCCCCGCCCGGCAGGGCCACCTCCACATGCTGTAGCGGCCGATCCCACTGCACCGCCTCGGCGTCTTCGCTCGGCGGCTCGGCGGTCAGCAGGCGATGCATCGGCGGCGACACATGCTCGTGCCGGATCTGGCGCTCTGCGGCGATAGGCCAGCGGCTGAGAAACACCAGGTTGTGCTTGTCGGCCGGGCCATTGCCGCTGAGCCCCATGGTGGTGGCCCGGTGGAAGTCGCGGTAAGGCGTGTCTTCCAGCAGCGTGTCGAGGGCGCGCAGGCTGCGCGGGCCCTTGTTGCTATCCCTCTGGCCGTTGACCTCCTGCAAGGCCAGGAGATCCGCGTCGAGCCTGAGGAGCTGGGGCCGCAAGACGGCCAGCCGCTCGTCCAGGGCAGGCTCGCCGCCCGGCTCGTCGTCGAGGTTCTCCAGATTGAAGCTGGCTAGGCGCATGGTGGGGCAGGTATCTCCGTAGCAAGCCTAAGGTAATGCCTAGGCAGGCGGAGTGCCATCGGCTGAGAGGCCCGCAACCAAGCGCGCCGGCAGGCCGGGGCCCTTATAGACCAGCCCGGTGTAGAGCTGCACCAGGGTGGCGCCGGCTGCCTGTTTCGCCTCCACGTCCTGAGGGCTGGACACGCCGCCGGTGCCGATCAGCAGAATCTTGCCCTCGGTCAGCCGGTGCATCTCGGCCAGGAGAGCGGTCGAAGGACACCGAAGCGGCCGGCCGCTCAGGCCGCCCGTTTCGCTCTGTTGCGGGCTGACGAGATTCGTCGGCCGGGTAACGGTGGTGTTGCTGATGATCAGGCCGTCGAGCGCCTCGTCCAAGGCGGCAACGGCGATTTCCTCTTTGTCTGCCTGTTTCAGGTCCGGGGCGATCTTGACGATCAGCGGCACCGGGTTCGCGCTCATGGCATCGCGGGTCGCTTCGATGATCCGCTCGAGCTCGAAGTGACTCTGCAGGGCGCGCAGCTCCGGCGTGTTGGGTGAGGAGACGTTGATCACGAGGTAGTCGGCATAAGGTGCGAGGCGCTTCGCGCCGATGCCATAGTCTGGCGCAGCCTCCGGGCTGTCTTTGTTCTTGCCGAGATTCACACCCAGCAGACCGGGAGCGGTTCCCTTTTCGCGAAAGGCGGCCAGGCGGCGCTCGACCGCGTCTACCCCCTCGTTGTTGAAGCCGAGCCGGTTGATCACCCCACGGTCCTTGACCAGACGAAAGACCCGCGGGCGGGGATTGCCGGGCTGCGGGCGCGGCGTCACCGAGCCGATCTCGACTAGGCCGAAGCCGAGGCGGAACAGCGGCTCGATCGCTTCGGCGTTCTTGTCGAAGCCGGCGGCAAGCCCGATGGGGTTCGGCGCCGTCTTGCCCCAGACCGTGACCGGAGCCCTGTTCCCGCTGCCGCCGCCCGGCATCATGCCGTGCCGCAGTGCCCAGAGTGTCAGGCGATGGGCACGCTCAGGCTCCAGACCGAAGAGCAGCGGGCGCAGCAGGCGATAAAGGCTCATGCCGTCAAATCTGGAAAGACATGCCGCCCTTCGGGGCCGAGCGGCAGGTCGCGGGCCCAGACCACCGCCTCCGCCGAAAGCGACCCGTAGAGGTGCGGGAAGAGCGCGCCGCCGCGCGACGGCTCCCACTTGAGCGCATCGCCGAGGCGTTCCGGGTCCACGGCCAAAAGCAGCAGGCCGGTCTGCCCGGGGCGGTGCTTGGCGACGGAGGTTTCAAGCTGATCTGCCGCCGAGAAATGGATGAAGCCGTCGCGCAGATCGTCGGCCGAGCCACCGTAAGGCGCACCGCTCACCTGTGCCGCCTCCCAGTCCGCCTTCTTGCAGACATGAAAAATCAAAGCTGTCATGACGACGGGAAACTAGCGAAAGGGGTTCGGCTCGGCCAAGCTGAAAGCTTCATCGAGCGGCATGGAAGGACCTGGGGGGCATGGCAGAGGCGACAGGGAATTCGGGCGCGACACTTCCACCGTCCGTGGACGTGGTCATCGCCGGCGGCGGCATCATCGGCGTCAGCGCCGCCTACTACCTGGCCAAGGCCGGCGTGTCCGTCGCGCTCTGCGAAAAGGGGCGCATCGCCGGCGAGCAGTCGAGCCGCAACTGGGGCTATGTCCGCCAGCAGGGGCGCGACCCGGCGGAGCTGCCGACCATCATGGAAAGCCTGCGCCTCTGGCGCGGCCTGGGCGAGGAGATCGGCGAGGACCTGGGCTTTCGCCAGACCGGCGTGATCTACGCCGCCGAGACCGAAGCGGACATGGCCTCTTACGAGTCCTGGCTGGAGATCGCCAAGCAGTACCAGCTCGATACCAAGCTGATCTCCGCGCAGGAGCTGAAGGCCCTGCTGCCGGACGCCGACCACAAATGGGCCGGCGCTTTGCACACGCCGAGCGACGGGCGGGCCGAGCCCAAGAAGGCGGCACCCATCATCGCCCGCGCCGCTGAGCGGCTGGGCGCCCATGTCGTCACCGACTGTGCCGTGCGCGGCATCGAGACCGAAGGCGGCCGCCTCTCTGCCGTGGTGACCGAGCGCGGCCCCATCAAGACCGGCACGCTGGTTGTCGCCGGCGGCGCCTGGTCGACCTTGTTCTGCCGCAACCTCGGCATCGAGCTGCCGGCGCTCAACATCCGCTCCTCGGTGCTGCGCACCTCGCCGGCGCCCGAAGTAACCGACGGCGCAGTCTGGTCCAAACAGGTTGCCATTCGGCGGCGGGAGGACGGTGGCTACACCGTCTCGCACGGCTATGCGACGGAGTTCCTGGTGACGCCGGCCCTGTTGCGTTACGGCCACCGCTTCCTGTCCGCCTACAAGATGGAGCGCAAACGGCTGCGCGTCCGGCTCAAGCGACAGTTCCTCGACGAGCTGTTGCGCCCGACACACTGGCGCAACGACGAGGTCACGCCCTTCGAGAAGACTCGCGTGCTGGACCCGCCGCCCAACGCCACGATCCTCAACGAGGCCTTTGCCAATCTGAAGAGCGTCTATCCGGTGCTGAAAGATGTCACAGTGGCCGAACGCTGGGCCGGATTGATCGACGTGACCCCCGATGCGGTCCCTGTGATCTCGCCGGTTGATTCTATTCCTGGACTCTATCTGGCGAGCGGGTTCAGCGGTCACGGCTTCGGCATCGGCCCGGGTGCCGGCAAGGTCGTCGCCGAGATGGTCGGCGGCGGCCCTCAGACCATAGACCGGACTCCTTTCCGCTATAGCCGCTTCTTCGACGGCAGCGACGTGCGCCCCTGGAGCCCTGTTTAGTGACGAAGGCGCATCCAAGGCACCGGTCTTGCTCGTAGATTTCCGAGTAAACCGGATAAGAGCTAAGATCGCCAAACGAACGGCAGGTCGACCGCACCGACGACACAATAGGGGTGTGCCTTGGCGCAGATCGTGCTATCTCCTCACGATAGATGTGAGGAAGAGAGGTTGATGTTCCTATGTAGAACAAGGTTGGAACTCAATCCTTTTCCAGAATCAGGCGCCCAAAAATAGCTGTTTGTTCCTAGTGCATTTTGCCTGCAGTCCATGAGATCATCTTCCCATGCTGAGACATGCTGATGTGTGGCGGGCAATCGACCAGTTGGCGGCGAAGTATGGCTTCTCGCCCTCCGGTCTGGCGCGCCGAGCCGGGCTCGACCCAACCACGTTCAATAAAAGCAAGCGGGTCACCAGCGAGGGCAAGCAGCGCTGGCCCAGTACCGAGTCAGTGGCCAAGATTCTCTCCGCGACCGGCGCCTCCCTTGCGGAGTTCGTCAGCCTGATCGGCGAAGAGAACGCCAGCGCCCTCGCCCAGCGCATTCCCGTCATCAGCTACGGGCAAGCCGGACATAATGGCTTTTTCGACGAGACCGGCTATCCCACCGGCTCCGGCTGGGACGAGGTGCTGTTTCCCCAGATCGGCGATCCCAACGCCTTCGCCTTGGAGATCAGCGGCGACGACATGCAGCCGGTCTATCGCGACGGCGATACCATCATCGTCTCGCCGGCCGCCAGCATCCGCCGCGGTGACCGCATCGTGGTCAAGACCCTGGAAGGCGAGGTCATGGCCAAGCAGCTGAGGCGGATGACGGCGCGGCGGGTCGAGCTCGTCTCGCTCAATCCCGCCGAGGAGGAGCGCGTGCTCTCCGCCGGTGAAGTCGCCTGGATGTCTCGCATCATCTGGGCCAGCCAGTAGGACAGCACGAAACGGCGGCCTGCCTGCTGCAACTCTGCCATGCAGGCGACAGGGCGACCAATCGACGCGGCGCCAACCAATAGAGGGGTTGGCCAAGGCCTGGCGCCCCAATCTTGCCTGGAAGTGAGCTGATTCTGACAGCTGTCCACACGCGCCGTCGCCCGTCAGCCGAAAGGCGGGTTTGCGCCCTCTGGGTGAACGGCTATCCTTTTTCGAGAGACTTCGCCAAACCCTGGGGAGAGGCTGATGCAGGCGTGGCACTACGTTGACGGCCAGTGGCTGGAGGGCAACCCGATGCTGATGGGTCCGATGACCCATGGCTTCTGGATGGCCTCGACCGTATTCGACGGCGCCCGAGCCTTTGAAGGCGTCGCGCCGGACATCGATCTGCACTGCCAGCGGCTGGTCGACTCAGCCAAGGTGATGGGCCTCGACCCATTGCTCAGCGCCGGCGAGATGCAGGAATTGGTGGAGGACGGCCGCGCCCGGTTTGACAACCATGCCGAACTCTACATTCGCCCGATGTTCTGGGCCGAGGGCGGCTTCGTTGCCGCCGACCCGCAGACCACCCGCTTCTGCCTGACCTTGCATGAAGCGCCGCTGCCCAAGCCGAACGGCAGTGCCATCATGCTATCGAGCTTTGCCCGCCCGACCCGCGCCCAGGCGCCGACCGACGCAAAGGCCGCTTGCCTCTATCCCAATTCGGGACGGGCGCTGCGCGAGGCGCAGGAGCGCGGCTTCGACAACGCCGTGGTGCTGGATGCCATGGGCCATGTCGCCGAGCTGGCCACCGCCAATCTCTGGATGGCCAAGGACGGCGAGGCCCACACGCCGATCCCCAACGGCACCTTCCTGAACGGCATCACCCGCCAGCGGGTCGCCAAGCTGCTGCGCGAGTCCGGCATTCCGGTGCATGAGCGGGTGCTAACCTACGACGACTTCCTCGAAGCCGACGAGATTTTCAGCACCGGCAACTACGGCAAGGTCATGCCGATCACCCGCATCGAACAGCGGGACATGCAGCCGGGTCCTGTCTATCGCCGCGCCCGCGAGCTCTACTGGGAGTGGGCGCACGCCGCTTAACTGCGGCCGACGCCTCAGGCGCTGGCGGCAGGCGTCTCGCTGCGGGCGAGCCCCTCGCGGATCAGCGCCTCGCTTTCCCTGAGGCCATAGAGCGCGACGAAAGAGCCGAAGCGCGGCCCCTGACTCTGTCCGAACAGCACCTCGTAGAGCGCGCGGAACCAGTCTCGCAGGTTCTCGAAGCCGGCGTCCTTGCCGGCGGCGTAGACCTCGTTCTGGATGGTCTCCGCATCGGCATCCTCAGGCAGAGCGGCAAAGCGCTGCAGCAGGTCCTGCATCGCCCCCTGCTCCCGCGCGTCGGCTGCGCGGTAGCGCTTTTGCGGCTTGACGAAGTCGCGGTAGTAGTTGATCGCGTAGTCGACAAGTTTGGCCAGGATGGGGTCGTTCTCCGGCGTCGCGGCCGGATCGTAGCGGCTGATGAAGCCCCACATGACGTCGGCGTCCGAGGCGTTGGCTGCACTCGCCAGGTTGAGCAGCAGGCTGAAGCTCAAGCCCGTTTCGCGTGCGGGCGGTGCGCCGTCGTGAATGTGCCAGACCGGACTCTCCAGCTTGCGCGGCGGCTCCTCCTCGCCGTACTTGCCGAGAAAAGTCAGGTAGTCGTCGACGGCGCGCGGAATGACGTCGAAGTAGAGCCGCTTGGCGCTGCGCGGCTTCTGGAACATGAAGAGCGACAGGCTCTCCGGCGGCGCGTAGGTCAGCCACTCCTCGACCGAGAGGCCGTTGCCCTTGGACTTGGAGATCTTCTGCCCCTCCTCGTCGAGGAAGAGTTCGTAGTTGAAACCCTCCGGCGGTCGGCCGCCGAGAATGCGGCAAACCTTGCTGCCCAGGGTGACCGAGTCGATCAGATCCTTGCCCGACATCTCATAGTCCACGTCGAGCGCGTACCAGCGCATGGCCCAGTCCACCTTCCACTGCAGCTTGCAGTGCCCGCCGGTCACCGGCAGCTCGGTCTTGGTGCCGTCCTCGTCCTCGAAGACGACGGTGCCCGCGTCCTCGTCGCGCTCCAGCATCGGCACCTGCAGCACCTTGCCGGACTTGGGGCTGATCGGCAGGAAGGGGCTGTAGGTCGCCTGCCGCTCGGCCCCCAAGGTGGGCAGGATGACCTTCATGACCTCGTCGTAGTGCCGCAGCACCTGCAGCAAGGCCGCATCGAAGCGGCCGGAACGGTAACACTCCGTCGAGGACTGGAACTCATAGTCGAAGCCGAAGGCGTCGAGGAAGGCCATCAGCCGCGCGTTGTTGTGCGCTCCGAAGGAGCTGTACTCGTTGCTGAAAGGATCCGGGATGTCGGTCAGCGGCTTGCCGAGATGCTGGGCGATCATCTCCTTGTTCGGGATGTTGTCCGGCACCTTGCGCAGGCCATCCATATCATCGGAGAAGCAATAGAGCTTGGTCGGCACGTCGGAGAGGCGCTGAAAGGCCTGACGCACGCAGGTGGTGCGCACCACCTCGCCGAAGGTGCCGATGTGCGGCAGTCCCGAGGGGCCGTAGCCGGTCTCAAAGAGCACATAGCCCTTATCCGGCGTCTTGCCGCCAAGGCGCTTGACCACCTTGCGGGCTTCCTCGAAGGGCCAAGCCTTGGCCGCGGCGGCCAGTTCGCGCTCGCTCGTCATATCCGGCTGCATCCGGTCGTTTGCGTTGAAGTGCGCGGACCCTAGGCAGACCGCCCTTGCCCGTCAATCGAGCTTGAGCGCGGCGTTAGTTGCGCCGCTTGCGGGAGGACCGGAAGAGATCGCGGAAGAACCCGTGTTCCTTGGCCATGCTGAGGAACGCCGCCTTCTGCTCCTGATCGAGAGCGCTGACAAAGGCATGCATGTCGCGCGAAACCTCGACCCAGAGGAGATTGCGTTCGCTGCTCATTTCGTTGAGCAGGCGCTGCGTTTCCGCCTCGGCGAAGCTCTCCTCGGCGAGCAGGTCCACCAAGGCCTGACGCTGCGGTGATGGCGCCGCATCGCGCCGCGCCTGCCGCCGTTCCGCAACACCGTCGATCACGTTCCGCAGCAATTGCTGTTGATCGGCGGTGAGATCGAGCTCCTCGCTTAGGCGTTCGACGCCGCGCTCCGCGCCGCGACCGAAGCGGTCGCCTTGCCACTCGTAGAGCAGGCCACCCACGATGGCGACATTGAGAACCAGGGAGATGGCCAGGAGGATCCAGGGAAGACGGGCGCGCATCAAAACCACCTACAGCAGAGCATCGTCGATTGTGTCGAAATCGCTCGACAGGCTCGCTGTGGTCGACCCCTCAGCGAGAGCGGCTCCACCGCTGCGCCCGATCTCGAAGCCGCTGGCCGCGACCACCAGCATCACCACCGCCACAGCAGCCCACTGGAGACCGGCGCCGGCAAAGAAGCCGCCCAGCCCGGACAGCCAGCCGCCGCCCGGCTTCCGGGTCGGCTCGGCCCGCGGGCGAACGATGTCCTGCGCGCGGGTCAGCACCGCTTGCGGTACCGCCTCAGCCTCCACCGGGCTGCGCAGCGCTTGCAGCAGCGCGGGCGCCTCGGGGTCGGCGGTGAGCCATGCCTCGACCTCTCGCCTTTCGTCTTCTCCGGCGCGGCCCTCCAAGAAGGCGGCCAGCGTCAGCGGATTCGGCCGAGCGAGCGAACCGTTCAGCGCCATCTCGCCCTGGCTCATTTCATCCTTGGCCCGGCGCCAGACGGCAGCATCGTCATCCCTTCTTTCAACCATCGTTACACCTCGATCTCTCTTACGCAGCGCCCTTCAACCCTATCCCTCTAAACCTTCACTCCAGTTCCTTCTGGAAATGGCTGCGCAGCTTGGTTAACGCCTTGTGATGCATGGAGCGCACCGTTTGCGGATCGACGCCCAGCAGTTCGGCAGCCTCCGCCACCTCCATCTCCTTATCGTACAGCAAGGTCATCACCGCCGACTGCCGCGCGGACAGCAGCCCCTCGGGGATCTTGGGGGCGATCACAGGCTCCGACTCGACCGACAGGGCAATCTCCGGCACCTCCTCGATGGAGCGCTGGCCGGCGCGCTGCTTGCGCAGGTGATCGATGGACGTCGTCGTGGCGATCACCGTCAGCCAAGTCGTGACCTTGGCCCGCGCCGGATCATAGCTGCGCAGCAGCTTGAAATCGTTGCGGCAGAGCTTGAGGAAAACCTCCTGGACCACGTCCTCGACATCGTCGCTGCGCCCGGCCGGCACCAGTTGCCCGCGCACGGCGCCGAAGATCACGCCTGCGTGCCCTTGCACGAAGCGATCCCAAGCTCCCTTTTCTCCCGCGAGGAGTTTGCGCCAGTCTTCCGGTCGGTCCATGGTCACCCGCCCTTACAACATACTACGCGGCATGTCGCCCTCTTCTCCCCAGACCAATGACATTTCCCACGCGCCCGTGCTGATCGCGCGGCAGACGGCGGCTTACTGGGACACCGGCATCGCCGAAGGGCGCGAGCTGCCCGCCGTTGAGGCCGAGCGCCTGGCGCGGGAGACGCCGCCCCTGCTCTGCCACCTGCCGAGCGTGCGCCGCCGGCTGGACCGGGAAAACCTGGCCGGGCTCGACCTTCTCGAGCTCTACGCCTTAGTGCGCCCGGCCGCGTTTTGCACGCCGACACCGCGCGGACTGGCCGAAGCATTGGCTCTGCCCAAGCCGGTGACCCTGGCCGAGCAAGCCACGGCGCTGCGCCAGGCCGCCGGCCTCCTGCTGCGCGAATGCGCCGCCGCCGGCGACTGGCAGACGCTCGCCCTGCTGCCCGCCTTGGCGCGCAGCGGCTGGCTCTGGGGCCCCTTTCTCCTCGCCTTGTTCCGCGGCCAGGCAGAGCCGGCCGCGCTGCCCGGCGCCGGCCTGGACATTTGGCGCGGCCTCTCCGAGTGGAGCGATCCCGGCAACGAAGATCCGCCGGGCTCGCAGCCCGTCGACCCGCAGGAGGCGCGCTGGCGGCTCAGCCAGCTGCTCGGCCAGAACTCAGAGGCGCGGCCGCAGCAGGCCGACTACGCCAGCGCCTTGACCGCCGCCTTCGAACCGCGGGAGGTCGAAGGGGAGCCGCACATCGTCCTGGCCGAGGCCGGCACCGGGGTCGGCAAAACCCTGGGCTACATCGCGCCGGCCAGCCTCTGGTCCGAGCGCAACGGCGCCCCGGTCTGGATCTCGACCTATACCCGCAACCTGCAGCGCCAAGTCGACGGCGAGCTGCGCCGCCTATTCCCCGAGCCCAAGGAACGCGCCCGACGCGCGGTGTTGCGCAAAGGCCGCGAGAACTACCTCTGCCTGCTGAACTACGAGGAGGCCGCACGCAGCAGCGGTCTCCTGCCCCAGGACAATCTCGCGATGGCGCTTCTGGCCCGCTGGGCGGCGAACACGCGCGACGGCGACATGGTGGGCGGCGACTTCCCCGGCTGGCTTCCGGACCTGATCGGCCGCGCCCGCGCCGGGCGCCTGACCGACCGGCGCGGCGAGTGCATCTACGCCGCCTGCCCGCACTATCGGAAGTGCTTCGTCGAGCGCTCCGTGCGCCGCGCCCGCCATGCCGACCTTGTCATCGCCAACCACGCCCTGGTCATGATCCAGGCGGCCCTCGGCGGCGACGAAGGCGCCCTGCCCCTGCGCTATGTCTTCGACGAGGCACACCATCTCTTCGAGGCCGCCGACAGCGCCTTCGCCGCCCACCTGAGCGGCCTTGAAACCCAAGAGCTGCGGCGCTGGCTGCTCGGCGCCGAGACCGCGCGCAGCGAAAGCCGGATGCGCGGCCTGCGCCGGCGCCTCGACGACCTGGCGCTGGAAGACGAGGAGCTGGCGGAACAGCTCGAAGCGGTGCTGGAAGCCGCGACCGGCCTGCCGGGCGAAGGCTGGCGGCAGCGCCTACGCGACCAGCCGGCCAACGCCGTCGAAGCCTTCCTGGCACTGGTCCGCCAGCAGGTCTACGCCCGTGGCAACCGCTCCGGCGACCCCTACAGCATGGAGTGCGAGGTCCGCCCCGCCGTCGAGCAGCTGCTCGAACGCGGCGATGCCCTGGCCGTCGCCTTGAAGGCCCTGCGCGAGCCGATGGAAGCCATGGCGCGGCGGCTCGCCAAGCTGCTGGCCGAACAGTCGGAGACTCTGGAAAGCGATTCCCGGCGGCGGCTCGATGCCCTGGCGCGCGGGCTGCAGCGCCGCGCTTCCATGCAGGTGCAGGCCTGGGAGGCCATGCTGGCTGGGCTGCACGGCGCGCTCGAGGAGTCCTTCGTCGAGTGGTTCGGCGTCGAGCGGTTCGATGGGCGCGAGATCGACGTCGGCTACTACCGCCATTGGGTCGACCCGACACAGCCCTTCGCCGAAACGCTGCTCAGCCAATGCCACGGCGCGGCGATCACCTCGGCCACCCTGACCAACCGCTCGAGCCAAGGCGAGACCGACTGGGACTGGGCGGAGGCGCGCAGCGGCACCCGGCACCTGCCGGTGCCGGCGACCCGGCTGCAGGTTGCCTCCCCCTTCGACTACGGCACCCAGACCCGCGCCTTCATCGTCACCGACGTGCGCAAAGACGACCTCGACGCCGTCGCCGGCGCCCTCCGAGCACTGTTTCTCGCCTCAGGCGGCGGGGCGCTCGGCCTCTTCACAGCCATCTCCCGCCTGCGCGGCGTGCATCAGCGGCTCCGCGCGCCCTTGGAACAGGCGGGGCTAGACCTGCTGGCCCAGCACGTCGACGGAATGGACGTCGGCACCCTGGTCGACATCTTCCGCAGCGAGGTCGACTCCTGCCTGCTGGGCACCGATGCGGTGCGCGACGGGGTCGACGTACCGGGCCGCTCGCTCAGGCTGATCGTCTTCGACCGGGTGCCCTGGCCGCGCCCGGACCTGCGCCACAAGGCGCGCCGCGCGGCCTTCGGCGGCCGCGACTACGACGACCGCCTGACCCGGCAGAAGCTGCGCCAGGCCTTCGGCCGCCTGATCCGGCGGGCCGACGACCAGGGCGTCTTCGTCCTGCTCGACCCCATGATGCCGAGCCGCCTCTTGAGCGCCTTTCCGCCCGAAACAAAGGTGGAGCGTCTGGGCCTGGCAGAGGTGGTGCGAGCCGCCGGCGACTTCCTCAGCCCAAGCCGAAGTACACCAGAACGATCGACAGGGTGACGACCGAGAGCACCGTGGAGATCATGATGGCCGCCGTCGCGCGCTGGACGTAGACCTCGTACTGCTGCGCCAGGACGAAGACCAAGGCACCGGTCGGCAAGGCGGACAGGATGACGGTGGCCTGGGCCCAGAAACGCTCCAACTCGAAGACATGGAACGCCAGCCAATAGGCGATCAGCGGCATCAGCAACAGCTTCAGCGCCACCACGATGAGCACCTCGAAGAGATCGGCGGTGAAGGACTTGCCGACCATGAAGAGGCCGATGGCGAAAAGCGCGCAGGGCCCGGCGGAAGCGCCGAGGATCTCGCAGAAGCGCACCAGGGGCTGCGGCACCGGCAGTTCGAGCAGGCGGACGACCACGCCCAGGACGGCCGACATGATGAGCGGGTTCTTGAGTAGGCCGACGCCAATGCGGCGGAGAATGGCGAGGACGCTGCCGCCTGCGCTGCGGTCGGCCTCCACCAGCACCACGCCGATGGCCATCATGACGACGCCGGTCGCCATGCTGCCGAGCACGGCGGGCAGCACGGCGCCGTCGCCGTAGATGACCGCCATCAGAGGAATGCCGAGATAGCCGGTGTTGGCGAAGTTCGCCGACATGCCATTGAGCGCCAGCGCCCCCAGGCGCCCCGGAAAGAGCAGGCTGGCGATCACGATCGCAATGCCGAAGACGGCGAAAAGCGTGGCCAGGAAGGCCAGCGCGAAGTCGACGGCCGCCCCCAGCATCGCACCATCGAAGCGGGCCAGCGATAGGAAGAAGAGCGGCGGCAGCGCGAAATAGAACACGAAGGCGTTGAGCGCCTGGCTGCTCTCCGCGCCCAGCAGACGCACGCGGCCGGCCAGGTAGCCGGCCAGCATGATACCGAAGACCGGCAACACCACGGTGACGATCGCTTGCATGGCCGGCACTGTGATCCGGCCCCGCGCGCCTGTCGAGCCGAAATCTGGGACCTGGTCCTCGTCCCGGCGGGAAGCCTGCCACGCTTTCGCCGCTTGACGGGCGGAAGGGGCTGACAATAGTTTGCGCCGGCTCATTGAGAGGGTTACCCGCAGAATGATCGACGCACAAAGCGCTCTTATCTACGTCATGGTGATTTCGTCCGCCGCCGACTCGGACATGACCGACCGCGAGTTGGAGACGATCGGCGACACGGTGAAGATGCTGCCGGTGTTCGATGGCTTCGACATGGAGAAGCTGCCGCACATCGCCCAGGAATGCGCGAGCCTGCTGCAGGACCCGGACGGTCTCGAAAAAGCCTTCGATGAGGTCTGGGAGTCCCTACCTGAGCGGTTGCGGGAGACCGCTTACGCCCTGTCCTGCGATATCGTCGCCGCCGACGGCCTGGCAACGCAGGAAGAATTGCGGCTTTTGGAGCTGCTGCGGCATCGTCTGGACGTCGGCCGCCTGGAGGCCGCGGCCATCGAACGCGGCGCCCGCGCCCGCCATATGCCCGCGGTGTAAGGCTTAAGGCCGGTTTGGCAGCATTCTCGGCTGCCGGCTGCTAACTGCCTGAAATTTAATATTTTTTTATTGCGCGCCTGCCCATCATCAAGCAGCATTTGGACTCTTGAGGATAGGAGGGCCTTGCTTTGGCAGAGCTTGCTTGTCAGCTACAGGACTACCGCCTCACCACGGCGGAGATCCTCTATCGGATGCCGGATCATCCGAAACTGCTGCAAACCTTCGTTTGGCAGACCTACGATCTGGCGCCCAAGTTTCCCGAGATACGAAAGTTCCTGCTGTTCTGGGAAAGCAACCTGGATGGCGCCTTGCACTCGGTCAGAGTCGCGCAAGTGCCGGTGATCACGGAAGGCGACGCGAACCACGCGGACTACTTCTGGACCCTGCACTGACGTTTTTCTCCGCCGCCGGTCTAGGCGCTGGCCTGGGTGGCGTACCGCGACGCTAAAGCCGGTCGCGGCGAAGGGTCGCGGAGCGAGTCTTGAGCGCTTGGAGCGCCGGCTCGCGCTGCTTATGTTGCGCGCAGTTCTCCCCGAAGGAACGCGCGCACGGGCATGGTCGCCACCTCAAGCTTTGTAACGACACAAGAACACGCATCGCCGCGGGCGGTGGTGATCTGGCTCATCGTCTGCTGCGCCATGATCTTCGCCATGGCGCTGATCGGCGCCATCACGCGGCTGACCGAGTCCGGCCTATCGATCATGGAGTGGGCCCCGATCTCAGGGATCCTGCCGCCCTTGAGCGAGGCGGAGTGGCAGCGGCTTTTCGCGCTCTATCAGCAGACCGACGAGTTCCGCATCGACAACTCGAGCATGACCTTGGAGAGTTTCCGCGAGATCTTCTGGTGGGAGTACATCCATCGGCTCTGGGGCCGGATGATCGGCCTGGTTTATGCGCTGCCCTTCTTCTGGTTTCTCTGGCGCGGGGCCCTGCCGGGCTGGCTCAAGCCGCACGCCTGGTTCCTGCTCTTCCTCGGCGGACTGCAGGGCGCCATGGGCTGGTACATGGTGGAAAGCGGCTTCGGCGCACGCACGGACGTCAGCCAGTACCGCCTTGTGCTGCACCTCTCGCTCGCCCTGGCGATCTACGGCTACCTGCTCTGGCTGGTCTTCCGCATCACCGAAGATCCGCCCCAGCGCGCCGCCCGCAGCGCCGCTCTCGGCGGCTGGCTCCGCGGCCTCTTGGCGCTGGCCGGCCTGACGATCGTCTCGGGCGGCTTCGTTGCCGGCCTCAACGCCGGGCTGATCTACAACAGCTTTCCCCTGATGGACGGCCACCTGGTGCCGGAGGACTATCTGAGCGTCAGCCCCTTCTGGCTGAACTGGTTCGAGACCATCGCGGCCGTCCAGTTCAATCACCGCCTGCTGGCAACCCTGACGGTCGTGGCCACCGCCGCGCTGTGGCTCTGGTCCTGGCGCCTGCCGCTGCGACCCAGTCAGCGCCTGGCCATGCACTTCCTGGCAGTGGCGGTGGCGGTGCAGTTCCTGCTCGGCATCGCCACCTTGCTCGCGGTGGTGCCGATCTCCCTTGCCGTTCTGCACCAAGCCGGCGCCATCGCCCTGCTTTCCTTCGCTCTCCTGGCGGTGTATCGCATCCGCACGGCGGTGGTCTGAGCCGCCCAAGGCACCTCCACACAACAAAAGGGAAGGCACTCGATGATTCTGGTCGGCCGCGATCTCTCACCCTTCACCCGCCGCGTGCTGGTTTCCATGGCGCTGCTCGACGTCTCCTGCGAGCGCCGGGAGTTCTCCACCACCGACGACTTCCAGGACATCCTGGGCTTCAATCCGGCAGGCCGCGTTCCTGCCCTGCGCACCGACGACGGCGAAACCCTGGTCGACAGCAGCGCGATCCTAGACTACCTGGACGAGCAGGCCGGCGACGACCGGGCCCTGCTTCCCAAGCGCGGCGAGGACCGCCGTCGGTCGCTGCAGAGCATCAGCCAGGCCCTGAGCGCGACGGAGAAGGCGGTCTCTTCCTTCTACGAACGGCGTATGAAGGCCGAGGACAAGCGGGATCCGAAGTGGGTCGAACGCTGCGAGAACCAAAGCCGCGGCGCTCTGCAGGAGGTCGAGCGCAGCGCGCCGGCCGAGGGCTGGTTCCTTGGCGACAAGATCTCGCAGGCCGACATCACCGCCGCCGTTGCCTACGATTTCATCGGCTTCGTTTGCCCGGGCGTGACCGACGATACCAAATATCCGAAGCTGGCGGCCTGGCGCGACAGAATGGCGGCGGAGCCAGCCTTCCAGGCCAGCAACCTCGACAAGTATCGAAGCTAAGCCCGCGCTGCTTGGCCTTCGGCGGGCAGCTCTTCGTCCTCCTGGGCCTGCTCCTCGGCGGCCTCGGCCATCTGCTCGCCAGCCAGCGCCGCCGCCTCGGGCATCATCGGCCAGTACTCGCCCTGCTCGTCGAGCGGCAGGGCGGCCCGGCGCGTCATCCGATAGAGCGCGAAGACCCCGAGGCCGGCGTGGGCGGCAGCGAGAAAGAGGAAGAAGGCTGCCGGGCCGAAGGATTCCATGAGGCCGCCAACGAGAATGGGCCCAATCGTCAGGCCAACGCCGTTGGCCAGGTAGAGGGTCGCGCTGGCCGCGACCATCTGGGAGGGATCCAGGTGGTCGTTGGCATGCGACACCACCAGCGAATACATCGATAGCGAAAGCCCGCCCGTCAGGGCGATCAGCAGCAAGAGCCAGACAAGGTCGGACCGGCTTTCGCCAAGCACCGGCGTGGCCTCGACCGGATGCGCGCCGACACCAAGCGCGACCTGCGTCATCAAACCGCCCGCGAGAGCGACGAGCGCGGCAGCGAAGGTCACGGCGGTGATGATCAGGCGGCGGTCGAAACGATCCGACAGCCGGCCGACCGGGAACTGCACCAGCACTCCGCCAATGGCGATGGCCGCCACGAAATAGGAGATCTGCGCCACGCTGAGGCCGATATCGTCGCCGTAGACCGCGGCCATCGACATCAACACGCTGTTGGCCAAGCCGACGGCGACGACACCGACGACACCGAGTGGCGAGGCCCGGTAGAGCGCGCGCAGCGAGATCTTGGCCGGCTCAGAGAAGAGCGGCGCGGGGCTTTGGCTGAGGAGCACCGGCACCAGGGCCAGGGACACCAGAATGGAGGAGAAGAGGAAAAGCGGAAATCCTTGCGGATCCGACAGATTGATCAGGAAGGGGCCAACCCCGAATCCCAGCATCAACACCACCATGTAGATGGCCAGCATCTGCCCGCGCGTCTCGTTGGTCGCCCGGTCGTTGATCCAGCTTTCGGCGACGATGTAGAGCGTCGCGAAGCTGAAGCCGGTGACAAAGCGCATCAACGTCCAGCTGATGGGGTCGACCTGCAGCGCATGGACCAGCGCAGCGACGGAGCAGAGCGACGCCACGGCGGCGAAGACGCGCACATGCCCGACCCGCCGAATCATCTGTGGCGCCAACAAGGAACCGGCGAAGAAACCGATGAAGTAGCCCGACATCACCAGGCCAGTGAGGACCGTCGGAAAGCCCTCCATGCCGGCGCGCACCCCGAGCAGCACGGCCTGCAGCCCGGCGCCGAGCGTCATCAGCAGTAAGCCAAGGAAGAGCGCCCAAGTTGGCGCCAGGGCCGCCAGCATGCAGACCTCCAAAAAACACTGGCGGCCGGAGGCGACCGCTGCTCGTGCCGACGCTAGCAATTGGTGCGGCGTCGGCCCGCTTAATAACGACAAACGGGTGTCCTGCAACGGTCAGATCCGGAAGTGAATAAAACTTCACATCAAGACATCCTTAATTTGCATCACGTCAATTTATGAAATTCCGTACCGAAAGGCATCTCGACCAGGGCCATGCCCCACGACAGCGACACGGCAGCGCAGCAGGACGCCCAACCGCTTACCTCGAAGCTGGTGAATGAGCTGCTGAGCGGTGGCCGGGACGACGTGCGTGTCGAGATCGCGCAAGCCGTCGGCAGTCTGCTTGCCGGCGAACGCCTGAACGCAAGCGAGCTGGAGCTGGCCGTCGACGTGCTCACGGTCTTGGCGCAGGACATTCAAGAGCAAGTCCGCGCCGCCGTGGCGAGAAGCGTGATGAGCAGCTCGCTGCTCCCGCGCAGTCTGGCATGCCAGCTGGCCAACGACGTGGAAACCGTCGCTCTGCCCATCTTGAAGGCCACCAAGGTCCTCTCGGACAACGATCTCATCGAGATCGTGAAGGGCGGCAATCTGGAAAAACAGCTCGCCATTGCCGGACGGGAAGAAGTCGGCAGCCGCGTGGTCGGCGCCCTGTTGGAAGCGGATCGCTTCGAGGTGACCAGCGCCGTGGTCGAGAATGCCAGCAGCGAGATCACCGAAGAGCAGTACCATCTGATCATGGCGCGGGCAGAGACACAGCCGGCCCTTCGCCTGGCGATGGCCGAGCGCATTCATCTGCCGGCATCCGTCACGGCCAAGCTGATCGATGTCGCCGCCGAAGGCATTCTCGATCGTCTGGTCACCTCGCAGGGGATTCCGCCCTTCCTTGCGGATCAGATGGTCACCTGCGCACAAGAAGCGATCCTGACCGAACAGACATCCGAAGAGACCAGCGAGGACTCGCTCGTCAACTTCATCCGCCACCTGCGCAGTCAGGGCAAGCTGACGGAGACCTTGCTGCTGCGCGCCCTGCTGGAAGGCTATGTCCCCTTCTTCGAGGCGGCCTTTGCCGAGCTGGCGGGCATCTCGGTGCGCAATGCACGCGCCATCATGTACTACGGCGGGACCGAGGGCCTGCGTAAGCTCTTCGTGCGAACGAAGCTCTCAGAGCTCTTCTACCTGCCGCTGCAGGTCGGGGCGCGCTTCATTCGAGAGGCACGCGAAGAGCAGGCAGGCGGCCAAGGCGTGCGGTGGTCGCAAGATCTCACCGACAAGCTTATTCAAATGCTGGTGAAGATCGATCGGGGCTTTCAGTACGGAACGGTCGATCAGATCGTCTCCAAGTTCCGCTACGATCTCGAAAACGCCCACCCGGCCGAAGCGTCCTGACCCTTGGCCGGCCGGCCCCGAATTTGGAGCGGGTGAAGGGAATCGAACCCTCGACACGTAGCTTGGGAAGCTACTGCTCTACCACTGAGCTACACCCGCTCGCTGCGGCGAAGACTAGCGTCAGGCGCCAAGCTTTGTCGAGTGGCGCGCGCTGACGAGCGGTATTCGACACGGCCCAATCCGCCCTTTTCAGCACACACTCTCTCGCCTATGCATGCCCTCGAACGAAGTATATCCGCGAAGAGAGGAGCTGTCTGATGCAGAGACTATCTGTCGTCGGCTTGGCCATGGCTACGCTTGTCGCCTTCGGTTCAAGCGCCGGGAGCGCCGATCAGCCTTGGGATGAGACGCTCGCCGCGGCGAAAGGGCAGACGGTCTATTGGAACGCCTGGGGCGGCGATGAGCGGATCAACGCCTACATCGACTGGGTCGCCGAAGAGCTGGAAGACCGCTATGGGGTGCGCGTCGTCCACGTAAAGCTCAGCGACACGGCGGAAGCGGTCTCCCGCGTGCTGGCGGAGAAGGCCTCGGGCCGCGACAGCGACGGCTCGGTCGACCTTATTTGGATCAACGGCGAGAACTTCGCGACCATGAAGGAGAATGGCCTGCTCTACGGCCCCTTCGCCGAGGCCTTGCCCAACTTCGCCCTGGTCGATGTCGACGGCAAACCGACGACCAAGATCGACTTCACGGTGCCGACGGACGGCCTGGAGTCGCCCTGGGGCATGGCCAAGATCAATTTCATCTACGACAGCGCCCGCACCGAACGAACCCCGGGCAGCATCGCCGGGTTCCTCGACTGGGCTGCTGCCAATGAGGGGCGCTTCAGCTATCCGGCACCGCCCGATTTCATCGGCTCGACCTTCCTCAAGCAGGTGCTGATCGAGGTTGCGGAGGATGCCGACATCCTGCAGTCGCCGGTTACGGACGATGCCCAGTTCGACGCGGTCACCGCGCCGCTATGGAACTATCTCGATAGGCTGCACCCCAGCCTTTGGCGCGACGGCGAGAGCTTCCCGGCCAGCGGTCCGGCGCTGCGTCAACTGCTCGACGACGGCGAGGTCGACATCGCCATCTCCTTCCACCCCTCAGAGGCCTCCTCGCTGATCGCCAGCGGCCAGCTGCCGGACAGCGCGCGCATCTTCGTTCTCGACAACGGCACCATCGGCAACACCCACTTCGTCGCGATTCCCTTCAACGCGAGCGCCAAAGCCGGGGCCCAGGTCTTGGCCAACTTCCTGCTCAGCCCGGAAGCCCAGGCCCGCAAGCAGAACCCGGAGCATTGGGGCGACGACACGGTGCTGGCGATGGGCAAGCTCTCGGCCGAGCAGCGCAGCTTGTTCGAGGCGCTGCCCAAGGGCGCGGCGACGCTCTCCCCGGATGAGCTCGGGCCGACCCTTCTCGAGCCCCATCCCAGCTGGATGACCAGGATTGAGACGGCTTGGCTGGAGCGCTACGGCAACTGACCCCTCGGTCTCCCCAGTCAGCACCTCTCGACGCGTTCAGGCGGTCGCTGCAACGCCTCGACTGGGCGCCGGGCATCACCCTGCTGCTGTTCCTGGTGCCGATCTCGGTGGGCCTGCTGGGAACCTGGCTGCCGGCTTTCGGCTACCTGCCGGCTGTCGGGCGGGAAGCGCTGAGCCTCGAGCCCTGGCGGCAGCTCTTTGCCTACCCGGGCGTGTCGTCCGCCATAAGAGTCAGTTTGCTGAGCGGGCTGCTCGGCACCGGTGTTGCCGCGGTCTCGGTCGTCTTGTTCGTCGCCACCTGCCACCACCGCCCGATCTTTCGGGTGATCAAGACGCTGCTCTCGCCGCTGCTCGCCATTCCCCATGCGGCGCTGGCCATCGGCCTCGCCTTCCTGCTGGCGCCGAGCGGCCTCGGCATGCGGCTGCTATCCCCCTGGGCCACCGGCTTCGAACGGCCGCCCGACCTGGCCTTGATGCAGGATCCCTGGGGCTTGGCGCTGGCCCTTGGCCTGGCCATCAAGGAAGCCCCCTTCCTGCTGCTGATGACCTTGGGCGCCTTGAGCCAGTCGCAGGCGGAAGCCCGCCTCAACGCCGCGCGCAGCCTGGGCTACGGCCCCTTCATTGCCTGGCTCAAGGTGGTGCTGCCGGCCATCTATCCGAAGCTCCGCCTGCCGCTCTATGCCGTGCTCGCCTACAGCCTCTCCGTCGTCGATATGGCGATCATCCTCGGGCCCACGGTGCCGCCCAGCCTCGCCGTGCTGGTCTTTCGCCTCTTTTCCGACCCCGACCTCTCGCTGCGGCTGGTTGCCGCGGCCGGTGCCACCCTGCAGCTCGGCATCGTGCTCGGCGCTCTCCTGACGCTCTACGCGCTGGAGCGGCTGATCGCCCTGACCGCGCGCAGCTGGCTGTCCGGCGGACAGCGCTCGGCCGTCGAACGGAGCGCCCCGGCGGTCGCCGGCGCTGCGGTGTCCCTGACCACCCTGCTCGGCTATGCCAGCATCCTTCTGCTGATCCTCTGGTCTTTCGCCTGGCGCTGGAGCTTTCCCAACCTGCTGCCGGAGACCTGGTCCCTCAGAAGCTGGAGCAACCACCTGCCGGACGCCGGAGCCGCTGCGCTCACCACCTTGACCATCGGGGCGGCCAGCGCCACCAGCGCCGTGGCCCTTGCCCTGGCCTGCCTGGAGCACGAAGCTCGGGCCAACGTACGGATGACCACCGCTGCCCTTTGGCTGCTCTATCTTCCGTTGCTCGTGCCGCAGATCGCCTTCCTGTTCGGCTTCCAGGTCTTCCTGTCCTATTTCGCGTTGGACGGCATGCTGCTTTCCGTCATTTGGGCTCATCTGCTGTTCTGCTTGCCCTATGCCTTCCTGGCACTCTCCGAGCCCTTCAGACGCCTGGACCCTCGCTTTGCACGCATCGGCGCCTGCCTCGGCGCGTCGCCGACCCGTGTCTTCTGGCGGGTGAAACTGCCGCTTCTGCTGCGTCCGATGCTGATCGCGCTGGCCGTCTGCTTCGCCGTCAGCGTCGCCCAGTATCTGCCGACCCTCTTCGCCGGCGCCGGCCGCAGCATGACGCTGACAACCGAGGCCGTGGCGCTCAGCGCAGGCGCCAACAGGCGCACCTTGGCGGTCTTCGCCGTGCTGCAAGCCGCCCTGCCGGTCGTCGTCTTCACCGCGTCTCTGGCCATTCCGGCGCTGCTCTACCGCAACAGGCGGGCCATGCGCAGCGGCATGAGCGCATAATCGGCAGGGCAAGCAGAGAGCTATGACGCAACGACACAGCCTCAGATTGGCCGACGTTTGCTTGTCGCTGTCGCAACGCCCGCTCTTCGCCCCCCTCGACGTCTCGATTGCCGCCGGGGAGATCGTCACGGTGATGGGCGAAAGCGGCTCCGGCAAATCGAGCCTGCTGAACTTCATCTGCGGCACCCTGCCGAAGGATATGGCGGCGGCAGGCAAGGTGCTGCTCGACGAGCAGGACATCTCGCACCTGACGCCCGAGCAACGTCAGGTCGGTATCCTGTTTCAGGACGACCTTCTCTTTCCGCATCTCTCGGTTGCCGAAAACCTTGCATTCGGCTTGCCAAGGTCCATCCGCGGGCAACAGCGCTGGGAACAGGTGTCCGCCGCGCTGAACAGAGCCGGATTGACGGGTCTCGGCCGCCGCGACCCGGCCACGCTGTCAGGGGGCCAGCGCGCACGGGCGGCGCTCATGCGAACGCTGCTCTCCCAGCCGCGCTGCCTGTTGCTCGACGAGCCCTTCTCCAAGCTCGATACCGCGCTGCGCGAGCGCATTCGGCGCTTCGTGTTCGAGCATGCCCGGCAGGCCGCGCTACCGACCCTGCTGGTCTCTCACGACCCGGAAGATGCCGCCGCGGCCGGCGGCCAGGTGGTTCACCTGCACCCCACCCTGCCGCAAGACAGTGAGACAATTTGAGGCCGATTATGTGGCCTCGCTTCAACACGACATGTGCAGCGTCGCCGCTTTGCCTGACTTTTCCCGGTAATCTCTTGGAAATCCCTTGTCGTTACATGGTCAAAATGGGTGGTTAAGGGTCTAGGATTGTTTTGACATGGCGCAGACCCGGAACTACAAGACAATTAGCTTGAGGCAGAGCTCAAATGCCAACGCCTGGAGCTTTGTCCAGGCGGGTGGCTTCGGGGGAGACACCTGTCGATACAGGCGAGAGCCATTGCGACGGAGGATGGGAAGACATGCTGAGACTTAAATTACTCGGCGCGTTCGCTATGATCGCTTTGCTGGCAGGTTGTGCCGGCATCCGTGCCGTGGAGGACATCCGCGGCGCATCACCTTCACCGAACGCGACGCCGTTCCAGGCCGTGCTGTTCGAGGAATACAAGCAACTGGCGCTGTTCGAGGCCGACGAGATGGGCGACTGGATCGACGCCGGACTCTTCGCCAGCAAGGGCAACGCCGCAGGCGCGGGCCAGACGCCGCAGCCAGAGATCGTCGCCGACTGGCACGTTCCAGATCAGTTCGTCGGCGAGCTGACCGACGCACGGGCGCGCTTGCTGAGCCTGCTCGACGCGACGGCGCGCAGCAGCTTCCCGCTGGAAGCCGGTGTGGCGCAGGTTCGCTTCGATTGCTGGATCGAGCAGCAGGAAGAGAACATTCAGCCCGACCATATTGCCGCCTGCCGCGACGAGTTCTACGCCGCGCTGGCCAGGCTGGAAGAGCTGATGGCGCCGGGCGTGCCCATGGCAGCGCCGGCCAACTTCGTGATCTTCTTCGACTGGGATAGCGCCGTGGTCGGCGATCAGGGCCAGCTGGTCCTCGATGAGGCCGTTGCCGTCGCGCTGGCCGAAGGCATCACCGACTTCGCCGTGACCGGCTACACCGACAGCTCGGGTTCGGCCGACTACAACCTCGGTCTGTCGCTGCGCCGCGCCGAAGCGGTTGCCGCCGGACTAGAGACGCGGGGCGTGCCTGGCCAGAACATCTCGATCGCGGGACGCGGCGAGGCGGATCAGGCCGTTCCCACGGCTGATGGCGTCCGCTTGCAGGCCAACCGTCGCGTGACGATCGTTCTGCAGTAAGCGTCAACAACCTAGTTACGCCAAACAGAGCCGGAGCCGCCTCCTGGGCGGCGCCGGTTTCTTTTTGCCGCAAGCGAGAGCCTTCAAATCGTCCAAAGAAGACCTACTTTGCAGTGGAGAATTCAGCAGAGCTTGGGCGACGATGGTGCAATTCGAGCAAACGACCGACAAAATCCGCATCCTCGTGGAACCTGTGTTTCTGGAGGAGCAGTCGGAACCGCAGAAGAACCGCTTTGTTTGGGCCTATCACGTCCGGATTGAGAATCATGGCGCAGAGACCCTGCAGCTTGTCAGCCGCTATTGGCGCATTACCGATTCTCTAGGCCGCACGCAGGAGGTGAGCGGCCCGGGTGTCGTCGGCGAGCAGCCGGTGCTGTCGCCTGGGGAAGCCTTCGAGTACACCAGTGGAACACCGCTTAGCACCAACAGCGGCTTCATGGAGGGCCGCTACAACATGGTGCGGCTCGACGGGCCGGATGCGGGCGGCGCGCTGGAAGTCGCCGTACCGGCCTTTTCCCTGGATAGTCCGGGGCTGCAAGGCAGGCTGAACTGAAACGCGCGCGACGCGCGCTTGACTCTGAACTATCGAAATACAGGTGGAAGCAGGCGCCGGCTGCGCTAGACTTTGCAGCTGGCCTCTCGTTTCTTAGAGCAATGAAGGGTGACAAGCAGTCCATGAGCAACCGGATCGAACTGGCAAATCTCGACGACGGGCCGGCCCTGTCTGAGCGGCCGTCCCGCGAGGAAGCGGAGCGTGCCGTGGAAACGCTCCTTCGCTGGGCCGGCGACGATCCCTTGCGCGAAGGCCTGCGTGACACGCCGAGCCGCGTCGTGCGCGCCTATGAGGAATTCTTCGCCGGCTATTGGGCCGACCCTGTCGAGCTGCTCGAGCGGACCTTCGCCGAGACCGAAGGCTACGATGAGATGGTGACCCTGCGCGATGTGCGCCTGGAGTCCCACTGCGAGCACCACGTCGTGCCGATCATTGGCAAGGTGCATATCGGCTACATTCCCGACCGCCGGGTCGTCGGCATTTCCAAGCTGGCCCGGGTCGTCGACATCTACGCCAAGCGGCTGCAGATCCAGGAAAAGCTGACGGCACAGGTCGCCAACACCATCCAAGAGGTCTTGAAGCCGAAGGGCGTTGCCGTGGTGGTCGAAGCCGCGCACCAGTGCATGACCACCCGCGGGGTGCACAAGTCGGAGGTGACCATGGTGACCAGCCGCATGCTGGGGCAGTTCCGCGACGACACCGGCACCCGCCGTGAGTTTCTCGCCCTGATCGGCAACCCACGCGGCTCAATGAGCGGCGGCTGATCAACCGAAGGCGGCCGGCGCGGCTAAGGAATTGTCCCCCCAACCCTCTGTCATGTCTGGACCGGGCAAGCGCTTTTGTTAGGTTAGGCAGCAATTCCGTTGCGTCGCGCGAAGCCCGGGCGACGCTTATCCGAACAAGCTGCCTGACCGCCTGACGAAATGGATCTGCGACCGGCCTTTTTCATCGTCGGCATTCTGCTGTCGATCTTGGCATGCGCAATGCTGGTGCCGGCCGCCGTTGACGCAGCGCTCGGCCACTCGGACTGGCAGGTCTTCGTCACCGCCTTCGCCGTGACGCTGTTCGTCGGCGTCTCGCTCACCCTCTCGACCCGCCGCAGCTGGAACCGCCTCGACGTCCGCCAGGCTTTCGTCATGACCGCGCTGTCATGGCTGGTCATCGCGGTCTTCGGCTCGCTGCCCTTCATGTTCAGCGAGCTGCAACTCAGCGTCACGGATTCCTTTTTCGAGTCCATGTCCGGCGTTACGACCACCGGGTCCACCGTGATCGTCGGCCTGGAGAGTGCCCCGCCCGGCATCCTGCTTTGGCGCGCTATCCTGCAGTGGCTCGGCGGCATCGGTATCATCGTCATGGCGATCGCCGTGCTGCCTATCCTCAGGGTCGGCGGCATGCAGCTCTTCCGGGTCGAAGCCTTTGAAACCGACAAAGTCTTGCCGCGCGCCGCGACCATCGCGGCCGGCATCGCCTCGATCTACGGCGGGCTGACCCTCCTGGCCGCCCTGACCCTCTACCTGCTCGGCATGAACGGCTTCGATGCCTTCGCCCATGCCATGACCTCAATCGCAACCGGTGGCTATTCGACGCGGGACGACTCCATCGGCTATTTCGACTCGGCGAGCATCGACGCGGCGATTTGCGTCATCATGATCATGGGCAGCGTTCCCTTCGTGCTCTATCTGCAGGCCGTCCGCGGCAATCTCCTGGCCTTCGCCCGCGACAGCCAGGTTCGGGTCATGCTCCTCGTCCTGGCGCTGGCCATTCTGCTCATGGCCCTCTACCTCCAGCGCACCGATCAAATGACCTGGCTGGAGGCCCTCCGCTACAGCAGCTTCAACGTCATCTCGGTGATGACCGGCACCGGCTATGCCACGGCAGGCTTCGATCAGTGGGGCGGCTTCGCCGTCATCACCTTCTTCCTGCTGATGTTCGTCGGCGGCTGCGCCGGCTCCACGACCTGCGGCATCAAGATCTTCCGCTTCCAGATTCTCTACGAGACCGCGCGCACTCAGTTGCGGCGCTTGACGCAGCCGAACGGCGTCTTTCTGGCCTATTACGACGGCAAGCCGATTCCGGAATCCGTCGGCCTCTCCGTCATGAGCTTCTTCTTCTTCTTCGCCGTCAGCTTTGCCTTTCTGGCGATCGCCCTTAGTTTTCTGGGCCTGGATTACATCACCGCCCTCTCGGGCGCCGCGACGGCAATCGCCAACGTCGGCCCCGGCCTCGGCGAGGTCATCGGACCGGAGGGAAACTTTGCGTCCTTGCCCAATTCGGCCAAATGGCTCTTGTGCGCCGGCATGCTGCTGGGAAGACTGGAGCTCTTCACGATCCTGGTGCTCTTTACGCCCCATTTCTGGCGGGGATAGCGCCGCGTCCAAAGAAGGAGACCGACTCCCATGCCCAACGCCCGCTATTCCAGCCGCGAGATGATTGCCCGACTGGTCGGCTTCGACACCACCTCGCGGGACTCGAACCTGGCGCTGATCGACTTCGCCGAGGACTACCTGACCAGCTATGGCGCGACCACCCGGCGCACCTATGACGATGAAGGGCGCAAGGCCAATCTCTTTGCCACCATCGGGCCGGAAGAGGCCGGCGGCGTAGTGCTCTCCGGCCATACCGACGTGGTGCCCGTCGACGGCCAGGACTGGCACAGCAACCCGTTCGAGGTGGTCGAAAAGGACGGCCTGCTCTATGGCCGCGGCACCGCCGACATGAAGTCCTTCCTGGCGATTGCTATGGCGGCGCTGCCGGACCTGGTCGCCAAGCCGGTGAAGCGGCCCATCCACCTTGCCCTGTCTTACGACGAGGAGGTCGGCTGCATCGGCGTCGGCCGGCTGCTGCAGGACATCAAGGAAAACCTGCCGATGCCGGAGGTCGCGATTATCGGCGAGCCCTCCGACATGCAGATCGTCCATGCCCACAAGGGCGTGCACGGCTTCCAGGTCAAGATCAAGGGCAAGGCCGCCCACTCCAGCCAGCCGCACCGGGGCGCCAGCGCCATCATCGCCGCCGGCAAGATCATTGCCTTCATCGACCAGTTGGCCCGCAGCAAGCGGGCAGAGGGGCGGCCGGAGAGCGGCTTCGAACCGCCCTATACCAGCTTTCAGATCGGCCATATCGAGGGCGGCGCGGCCCTCAATATCATCCCCGAGGACTGTACCTTCATCGGGGAATTCCGCGCGGTGCCTTGGGAAGACGAGGAGGGCATCATCGCCGCCATACGCCGCCACATCGAGGAAGAGGCGCTGCCCGCCTTGCGCGAGTTCACACCGGATGCGGACATCGAGTTCACCGACCGCGCCAATGTGCCCCCCTTGGCACCGGAGGAAGACGGCCCTGCAGAGGCCTTCGTGCGCCAGCTGACCGGCGCCAATGCGGTGGGTGTGGTCTCCTACGCCACCGAAGGGGGACTGTTTCAGGAGGCCGGGATGTCCGCCGTCATCTGCGGGCCCGGCTCCATCGACCAGGCGCATCAGCCCAACGAATTCATTGCGTTGTCCCAGGTCGAGCAGTGCGAGCGCTTCATGGCCCGCCTCTGGGACTGGGCCGGGCAAGAAAAGGCCTAGAGCGTTCCTCGGTTAGATGGAACCATTCTGACGGAGCGCCTTTGCGACAAGATCAAGCCTGGGCGCGAAGAGCATATCCCGCGATACGGTCGAGCGGCCAGGCGCAGAGATTGGCGCAAAGGCGCCCGTCCCGAAGGGCTTCCGCCTGGCGGGCGCCCGCTGGCGTGGCGCGCTTGACCGATGCGCCCGGCATCGCCCTGCGCGCGCCAAACCAGCGGTTGCCTCGCCAGGCGGAAGCAGAATTGTTTCCATCTAACCGAGGAACGCTCTAGTCGGCCGCGGTGCGGCGCGCGCTCGCTGAGTCGTCCGCCGCCGCATCATCCCCGGCGCGATAGAGGCGATCCAGGTCGCCGTCGTCGAAGGGAAAGTCGAGGGCGCAGAACTCGCAGGTCAGCACGACCTTGCCCTCGACCTTGAACTCCTCCAGCTCCGCGCGGTCGATGGAGCGCAGCACGCGCTCCATGCGCTGCTGGGTGCAGCGACAGCCGACGCTGACCGGGCGCGGCTCGAAGACGCGTACGCCTTCTTCGTGGAATAGCCGGTACAGCAGGTCGTTGGGCGCCAGCGCCGGCTCGACGAGCTCGCTGTCCGTGCAACTCGCCATGAGGATGAGCGCGCGGCGCCAGTCCTCGTCATCGACGCGGTCGAACTTGGGCGCATTGTCGTCCGGCACCTGCTCGATCAGCAGAGCGCCCGCACGCCACTCGCCGGAGGCAGAGGCCTGGGGCGGCTGCACGCTGACCAGAATGCCGGCGTTGACCTGTTGCGACTGGCGGAAGTAGTGCAGCAGGGAGTCGAGCAGGCTTTCCCCGGTGAGCGCCACCAAACCCTGATAGCGCTCGGTGAACTCGCCCTGGTCGACGGTGAAGGCCATGTGCCCCTTGCCGACCCAGGCCGGCAGGGAAAGCGGCGTCTCCGCTTGTTGGAGCGCCGCCACAGCATCCGCATCGTAGCCGGCATAGCCGCGCAACGCGCCGTCGCTGGTCGCGTCCATCACCATGGTGCGCACGGCTTCGCTGCCCTTGATCTGCAGGGTGAAGGAGCCGTCGTACTTCAAGGTGCTGGCCAGCGTGGTGCCAAGCGCCACCAGTTCGGCCAGCAGGCGGCCGACCGGCTCAGGATAGCCGGGGCGCCGGACGATGGTGTCTAGCGCCGGGCCCAACCGCAGCAGCCGGCCGCGAATGCCCGAGCGCTCGATCATGAAGGGGTGGACCAGATCCCCCGGTTCCGGCGCTTTGGCCCCCGGTATTACTCTGCCAGACACCACAGCAGAATGCCTTTCTGCGCATGCAGCCGGTTCTCCGCCTCATCCCAGACAGCCGACTGAGGGCCGTCGATCACGTCCTCGGTGACCTCCTGACCGCGGTGTGCCGGCAGGCAATGCATGAAGATGGCATCGGGCTTGGCCAGAGCCATCAGCTCTTTGTCCACCTGATAGTGGCGCAGCAGGTTGTGGCGGCGGATGGAATCGCCCACGTCGTCGCCCATCGACACCCAGGTGTCGGTCACCACGCAGTCGGCATCGGTCACGGCAGCCTTTACGTCCGAGGTGACCGTGATCTCACCGCCCTCGTCGGCGGCCCAGGTCAGCACGTCGTAAGGCGGCATCAGAGGCTCCGGCGAAGCGATCTTGAGCTGGAACTCGAACCGCGTCGCCGCCTGGATCCAAGAGGTCGCCATGTTGTTACCGTCCCCAGACCAGGCCACCGTTTTGCCGGCGATGGGACCGCGATGCTCCTCGTAGGTCATGACGTCGGCCATCAGCTGGCAGGGATGGGTGCGGTCGGTCAGGCCGTTGATGACCGGCACGCTGGCGTACTCGGCCAGCTCCAGGAGCTTCTCCTCCTTGGTCGTGCGGATCATGATTGCATCGACATAGCGCGACAGAACGCGGGCGGTGTCGGCGACCGTTTCGCCGCGTCCGAGCTGCGTGCCGCTCGGCTCCAGCACGATGGGTTGACCGCCGAGCTGGGTGATGCCGATCTCGAAGGACACGCGGGTGCGGGTCGAAGGCTTCTCGAAGATCATGGCCACGGCCTTGCCGTCCAGGGGCTTGCTGCTGCCTCTCTCACCGTTCTTGCAGGCCTTGCCGAGATCGAGGATATGCCTCAACTCGCCGCTATCCAGGCGGTCCAGGTCCAAAAAATGCCGCGGTAGCCCCATGGCTTAGGCGGCCTCCGCCAAGCCGACGCAGCAGCGCTCCAGCTTGTCCAGCGCCTCCTGCACCTCGGCTTCGCCGATGATCAGCGGCGGCAAGAGGCGCACGACGTTGTCTGAGGCCGGCACGGCCAGCATGCCGTCGCCGCGCAGGCGGGCAATGAAGTCCAGGTTGGGCACCACGAGCTTGAGGCCGAGCATGAGGCCGGCCCCGCGCACCTCGGCGATCACCGCCGGATGGCGCTGCGCCATGGCGGCAAGCCCGTCTTTCAAGGCCTTGCCGTTGGCAACGACCTGATCGAGGAACCCGTCGGCCAAGAGCACGTCGAGCACGGCGTTGCCGACCGCCATGGCCAGAGGATTCCCGCCGAAGGTGGTGCCATGGCTACCCGGCGTGAAGGAGTTGCTGACCGCTTCCGTCGCCAGGATGGCGCCGACCGGGAAACCGCCGCCGAGCCCCTTGGCCAGCAACATGATGTCCGGGCGCGCGCTGCACCATTCGTGGGCGAAAAGCTTGCCGGTGCGGCCGATGCCGCACTGGATCTCGTCGAAGATCAGCAGCAGGCCGAACTCGTCGCAGACCTCGCGCAAGCGCTCCAGGTAGTCGAGCTGCGCCGGGTTGATACCGCCCTCGCCTTGAATGGGCTCGATCATGATGGCCGCGGTCTCGTCGGTGACCGCCGCGCGCAGTTCGTTGAGGTTGTTGAAGGCGACGGTGCTGAAGCCGGGCGCGACGGGCGAGAAGCCTTTCAGGTACTTCTCGTTGCCCGAGGCGGCGATGGCTGCCAGCGAGCGGCCGTGGAAAGCGCCCTCGCAAGTGATGATCCGCCAGCGCCCGGGTTGCCCCCGGTCGTCCTGGTACTTGCGTGCCAGCTTGACCGCACCCTCGAAGGCCTCGACCCCGGAGTTGCAGAAGAACACCCGATCGGCGAAGGAGTTGGCCGCCAGCCGCTCGGCCAGGCGCTCCTGGCCCGGAATGCGGAACAGGTTGGAGGTGTGCCAAAGCGTTTCGGTTTGCGCCTGCAGGGCAGCGACCAGGTGCGGATGGCAGTGCCCGAGCGCCGTCACGGCGATGCCGCTGGCGAAGTCGAGGAATCGTCGGCCGTCGGTGCTGTAGAGGTACGCACCTTCGCCGCGCTCGAACGCCAGGGTTCTTTCACCGTAGTTGCTCATCAAGGCATTACTCACCGGACCACTCTCCTTCCTTGGGAGACCGCTGTTGCAGGGATTGGAGGTGGCAGTCGCCCGCCACCAAGCCGCAAGGTGCCGCTCCCTGCCCTTCTCTGTCAACGTTCGCCGGCGTGCGGGGGTGCCGCCAACTAGGGCTTTATCTTGTAACCCGTCGACAGTAGGCGCCAGCAGACGACCAACAGCAGCAGATCGACCGCCAGCAGCACGGCAGCACCGCGCCACAACGAGGTCTCCGCCTGGCCGACGACGCCAGCGCGGAAACCGTCGATGGCGTAGTAGACCGGGTTGAGGGCCATGATCGTCTGGCCGAGCGCGGGCAGGCTGTCGATCATGAAGAAGCTGCCGGACAGCAGGCCAAGCGGCAGCAACAGGAAGGTCTCTGCCGCCGAGAAGCCGTCCCAGCGCTGGGCCAGGATGCCGATGATCAGCCCGAGGGCGGCGAAGAGCAGCGCGCCCAGCAAGGCAAAGCCGAGCGTGAGAAGGGGCTGGGCCATGGGCAGCTCGATAAAGAGGCTGATCACCAGCAGGATGAGCACGCCGTTGACGAGGGCGCAGGTCATGGCGCTCAGCAACATGCCGGCCATGATCTCCCAGGCCATCAAGGGCGCCATCAGGACGTCCGCCAGCATGCCCTCCAGCTTGTCGTAGACCAGCGCCGCGGCGGTCGCCTGAAAGGCCGTGGCGAAGAGCGCAAAGGCCGTCACGCCCGGGGCGATGAAGGTGGTCATGCTGACACCCGGCCAGGCCTCCAAGTCCGCCGTCCAGGCGAGATCGAAGACCGTGACGAAGAGCAGGCTGGAGATCATGTAGCCGCCGATCCACTCCAAGGCGTCGCCGAAAAAGCGGCGCTGATCGCGCAGCCAGATGGTGTAGATGCCCTGCCAGTGAACCGGTGCCAGGCCGCGCGGCCGTCCCGGCCTGGGCAGCGGCGGAAAGTCGGCTTGGGCCGGCGGCTGGCTCACGGCTTCAGCTTATAGCCGACGGCGACCATGCGGTAGGCCAGCAGCCACAGCCCGATGTTGACACCCAAGGTTATCAGCAGGCCGAGCGTCAAGTCGCCGTCGTGGCGTCCGAGGAAGCCGTAGCGAAAGCCGTCGATGGAGTAGAAGAAGGGATTGAGGTGCGCCACCAGGTTCCAGCCTTCCGGCAGACGCTCGACCGAATAGAAGGTACCGGACAGGAAGGAGAAAGGCACGATGACGAAGTTGGTCACGGCCGCGATATGATCGAACTTTTCGGCCCAGATGCCCCCGATCAGGCCGAGCAGCGCCAGCATCAGCGAGGCGGAGAAGGCGTGATAGAGCGCAAAGAGCGGGTCGGCGAGCGGTAGGGGAACGAAGATCCACATGCCGATCACCGCCGAGAGGCCGACGATCAAACCCCGGGTGACGCCGCCGGCGATGTAGCCGACGAGGAACTCCGTGGTCGAGAGCGGCGGCATCAGCACATCGACAATGTTGCCCTGCACCTTGGCGATCAGAATGGAGGAGGAGGTATTGGCGAAGGCGTTCTGAATGATGGTCATCATCACCAGGCCCGGCGCCAGAAAGACGGCGTAGGAGAAGCCGTCGATCGCCGTACCGCCACGGCCCAAAGCCAGCGTAAAGACGGCAAGGAACAGCAGCGAGGTCACCATGGGCGCGACCACCGTCTGCGTCGCCACGTTGAGGAAGCGCTGCACCTCCTTCACGTAGAGCGTCCATAACCCGAGCCAGTTCACCGCCCCATAGCTGCGTGGCCCCATAACTCCGCCTTTCCATGCCATCAAATGAGGAGACCGCCGGCGAACCCCGCCGCAGCCAATCCAAATGTCGGAAGCCCCTGCTCTCCGCCTGCAGGTGCCGCTGAGACATAGAGTTCGTCGTAGGAGAGGGCAAGCGCGCGCCGCGCATGGCTTGCCCCAACCAAACGGCAGCGCCTAGGGTCGCAGGCGATGACCGCTTCGCGCCAAAACCGCCGCAAGGTGACGCTCAAGCCCCCGACCCGGGAAAGTCTGAGACGCGCCGCCCTCCGCTATCTCGAGCGCTACGCCAGCTCCTCCGGAAACCTGCGGCAGGTCTTGCAGCGGCGCCTCTTGCTCGCCGAGCACCGGGGCCTGGAGCATGACTGCGGCGAGGCGGACATCGACGAGATCGTAGCCTCGCTGACCGGCCTCGGCCTGCTCGACGATCGGCAATACGCCTTGGACCGGGCCGGCGCCCTGCACCGTCGCGGCTGGTCGCAGCAGCGCATCCAGGCGGACCTGGCGAAAAAAGGCCTCGATAAGGAGGAGGTCCAGGCGGCCTTCGCCAAGTTGCGCGAGGAGGAGCCGGACCTGGAGATGGCCGCCGCCCTGGCCTTCACACGCCGCCGGCGTCTGGGGCCGTTCCGCACAACGGCTTCACGCGCCGCGCATCGGGAGAAGGACCTGGCCAAGCTGGCCCGACAGGGCTTCGCCTACGAAACCGCCCGGCGCATCATCGACGCTGACGAGCCCTGCTAACAGGTCAACCAAGGCCTGCCCGTGTCTGCACGCGCGGGTACATGCACTGCGCTAACGTTGCTCGAGAACGTGGAGTAGCCGCCGCAGGATGATCGATAGATTGGCGATATCTTCCTCTCCGAGTTCATCGATCAAGGAGTCCTCATGGTGGAGAAGTGACTCGACGGTGGAATCGACAAGGTCTTTTCCTTCAGGCGTCAGCTCTATCCAAACTGCTCTCTGATCTCGTGCTGTTGCGGGCGCCATACCTTTCACGCTGTCAGCCGAAGCAGAGCGCATGCTTCGCACCAGACCGGCGGCTTCAGCACGCGCCACGCGTTGGGTAATCGCGCTTTTGCTTACCCGGCAACGGGTGGCCAGCTCATGCACCCTGAGACGGTAGGGATCTCCGGAACGTCGGAGATTTGCCAGGAGATCGCGAAGCGCGGGCTCAATGCCCAATTCATTCATCGTCCGGCGTCGGTCTTCAGAAAGAAGTTTCGCAATCCGCCAAATCCGAGTGATCACACCGATCGACCTCAGGGGCAGGTCCGGTCGTATACGAGCCCACTCCGTCTGAATCTGGTCGATCGCGTCAGGCGCATCTCGCCCGGTCATTTTCTTCTGCATCTTGCCGCTTTGATCCGCCCTTGACGAAAGATGTTTAGACCTTAACTATATGCCTATCAACTCACTATGTCGGGAACAATCATGCCACGTACAGTCGTTGTTACGGGCGGCGGAACCGGTATCGGCCGCGCCTGCGCCAAGCATTTTGCCGCTCAGGACAACAGAGTCTTCATCACTGGGAGGCGTGCCACGCTACTGGATGACGTGGCAGCGGCGATAGGCGCGAGATCGGTGGCGTTCGACGCCTCTGACCCGCACGATGTGGCAAGCGCCCTCGACAAATTGCCGGACCGCATCGATGTGTTGGTCAACAATGCAGGCGGCAATACCGATCTGATCGACTCCGGTTCTCAGAATACTGCCGAGGAAGCGCAAACAGCCGCTCGGCTGGCCCAATTGGCATCCCAGTGGTCCGCGAATTTCCAAGCAAACGTGTTGACGGCTGTGCTGGTCACCACTGCGCTCGAGGCTCGTTTCGCTGACGACGCCCGTATCATCACAATCGGATCGATTGCCGGTCGCACGGGCGGGGGTGGTTCCTACGGCGCGGCCAAGGCTGCAATCGAAGCATGGACCGCCGACCTAGCCCGGTCCTATGGCCCTCGGGGGATCACCGCAAATGTCGTTTCGCCAGGGCTCATTGAAGACACAGAGTTCTTTCGTGGGAAGCTCTCCGACGATCGCCGGGCGGCTCTTGCCGAGGCAACCTTTACAAAACGGGCTGGACAGCCAGACGATGTCGCCGCTCTGGTGGCATTTCTCGCATCGCCGGAAGCGGGACACGTGACGGGACAAGTCATTCCGGTCAACGGAGGGGCCCACCTCGGGCGATGACTCGATCTAGCTGGCGCCGGCCTCGAGCTGGCCTGCGCTGCGCGCCTTGTCCAGGTAGTAGCGCATGAGCGCAACGCCATCCGGTTCGTCCCACTCGGCATGGCCTTCGAAAATACCAAGCAGCGTGCCATCGGCGCCGATGACATAGCTGGTCGGCAGGCCGCGCACACCGAAGGCCGCCGCGAGCCTGTTCTTTGCATCGCTGTAGACGCCGAGGTTCTGCAAGCTGAGCTCTTCGTAGAAGCGGCGAATGACCGGCTCTCCGCCACGGTCGTTGGACACGGTGAGAACCTTCAGGCCCTCGTCGCTCAGCTTCGCTTGCAGCCGGTCGAGCGACGGCATCTCGCGCACGCAGGGCGCGCACCAGGTGGCCCAGAAGTTGACCAGCAGCACTTGGCCTTCGAAATCCGCCATTGTGAGCTCGACGCCGTCTGCGCCGGCGAAAGCCGTATCCGGCGCCGGTGCCAGCTCTGCCAAGGTTTGGAAGCTGTGGCGGAACTGCTCGCCCAGCGGCGGCCCGTCGTCGGCCACTGCCGGCAGGGCAAAGAGGGCGGGGAGGACCAGACAGACTGCAAAGAGCTTTGTTCTCATCCGCAACATTCGCTACATCGTTGAGCCATGAACGACGAACTCAAGGCCGACCGGGCGCCTGCCGCCAACGCCATGTGGGGCGGACGCTTCGCCGGCGGGCCGGACGCGGTCATGGAGGCCATCAATCCCTCCATTGGCTTCGACCGGCGCTTCTATGCCCAGGACATCGACGCCAGCATCGCGCATGCCGAGATGCTGGCCGCCCAGGGCATCATCACCGCTGAAGATGGCGACGCCATTCGCCAGGGTCTAGAGCAGATCCGTGGCGAAATCGAACGCGGCGACTTCACGTTTTCGACAGCGTTGGAAGACATTCACATGAATGTCGAGGCCCGCCTGAAAGCGATCATCGGCGAGCCGGCGGGCCGACTGCACACCGGGCGCTCGCGCAACGACCAGGTGGCGACCGACTTCAAGCTCTGGGTCCGGCAGGCCATCGACGGCCTCGAAGACGGGCTGCGCGACCTGCAGGCGGCCCTGCTCGACCAGGCCGAAAATGAGGCCGCGACCCTGATGCCCGGCTATACGCATCTGCAGGCGGCGCAGCCGGTGACCTTCGGCTATCATCTCCTGGCTTATGTCGAGATGTTCGGCCGCGACCGCAGCCGCTTCGCTGATGCCCGCAAGCGGCTCAACGAGTGCCCGCTGGGGGCGGCAGCCCTGGCCGGCACGTCCTTCCCGATCGACCGCCAGCGCACGGCCAAGGCCCTCGGCTTCGACCGGCCGACCGCCAACGGCCTCGACTCGGTCTCCGATCGCGACTTCGCCATGGAGTTCCTCGCCGCCGGCAGCATCCTGGCGGTCCACCTCTCGCGCTTCGCCGAGGAGGTGGTGATATGGTGCTCGCCCGGTTTCGGCTTCATTCAGCTCAGCGACGCCTTCACCACCGGCAGCTCGATCATGCCGCAGAAGCGCAACCCCGATGCGGCGGAGCTGGTGCGCGGCAAGGCCGGCCGGGTGATCGGCAGCTTGATCGCGCTGATCACGATGATGAAAGGCCTGCCATTGGCCTTCAACAAGGACATGCAGGAGGACAAGGAGCCGCTGTTCGACGCCGCCGACACCCTGCGGCTTTGCGTGGCGGCCACCGCCGGCATGGTGCGCGACCTACGCACCGAGCGTCCCGCAATGCTGGCGGCAACCCAGGCCGGCTTCCTGACCGCCACCGACCTGGCCGATTGGCTGGTGCGCAGGCTGGAAATGCCCTTCCGCGAGGCGCATCATGTGACCGGCGCTCTGGTCGCCTTGGCCGAGCGTCAGGGCTGCCGGCTCGACGAGCTTGCTTTGTCCGACATGCAAGCGGTCGAGCCCCGCCTGACGGATGACATCTACCAGGCCTTGGCGGTCGAGAGCTCGGTTGCGAGTCGCCAAAGCCAGGGCGGCACGGCGCCGGCACGGGTGCTGGAAGCCGTAACCGCGGCGCGCCGGCGCTTTTTGGAGGGCTGAGCAGGATGACACGTACCGCTTGCCTGGCTATGGCCTGCTTGCTCTTCGCTGCCGGCTGCGGCGTCGAGGGCAACCCAGTGCCGCCTGAAGGCGAAGAAGCCCGTTACACCTATCCCTTGCCCTATCCGGACCCGGAGACGGTGGTTCCCGGCGGCCGGGAGGAGGACCGCGCCGGGTCGCGGTTGCAGCCGCGCGGGACGCCGCTGATCGACGATCCCCTGGCGCCAAGAACCAGAACCATCGAGCCGGTCGAATAAAATATGAAACCCTTCCAGTATCGCGACGGCCAGCTCTCGGCTGAAGACCTGGCTATCGAATCCCTGGCGGCTGAAGTCGGCACGCCTTTCTATCTCTACTCGGAAGGCGCCGTACGCGGCCAGCTGCGCGACCTGAAGCAGGCCTTGATTGCGGCCGGCCTGGACCCGCTGATCTGCTATTCGATGAAGGCAAATCCCAGCCTGGCAATCATGCGCGCCCTGCTGGATGAGGGGGCCGGGGCGGACGTGGTCTCCGAAGGCGAGCTGCGCCGCGCGCTCATGGCCGGGGTTCCGCCGCAGAAAATCGTCTTCGCCGGAGTCGGCAAGACGGCCGAGGAGATGCGCGCCGGGCTCGAGGCCGGCATCCTCCAGTTCAATGTGGAGTCGCGCGACGAGCTGCTCCGCCTCAACCAGGTCGCCGCCTCGCTCGGCCGGACGGCCACCATCGCCTTGCGGGTCAATCCCGACGTCGATGCCCGCACCCATGCGAAGATCACCACCGGCACCTCAGAGAACAAGTTCGGCATCGATATTGCCCTGGCGCCCGAGATCATGAGCCAGGCAGCGGCCCTCGATCACATCCGACTCGAGGGCTTGGCGGTCCACATCGGCTCCCAGCTGACCGATCTTTCTCCCTATGCCGCCGCCTTCAGCCGGCTGGCAGAGCTCTTCCAGGCCGCGCGCGACGCCGGCCATGCGATGAAACGGCTCGATTTGGGCGGCGGCATCGGCATCTCCTATGAGGACGGGACCCCGCCGGATTTCCCGGCCTATGCGGAGATCGCCAAGCAGGCGGTGGGTCATCTCGGCATTCCGCTGATCTTCGAGCCCGGGCGGGCCATCGTCGGCCATGCCGGCCTGCTGATCAGCCGCGTTCTCTACGCCAAGCAGGGTATCAACCGCCGCTTCCTCATCCTGGACGCGGCGATGAACGACCTCATCCGCCCGACCCTCTACGACGCTTGGCACGACATCCTGCCGGTCGCCGAGCCCGGGCCGAATACCCCGCTATTGCCGCAAGATGTGGTGGGGCCGATCTGCGAAAGCGGCGATATCTTTGCCGAGCAACGGCCCCTGCCGGAGCTGGCACCCGGCGACCTTGTGGCAATTTGCGCTGCCGGCGCCTATGGCGCCACAATGTCGTCACTCTATAATTCAAGGCTCCCAGCACCCGAGGTGCTCGTCCGCGGAGGGGAGTTTGCGGTTGTTAAACCCCGCTTGGACTATGAAGCGATGCTGCGGCAGGAGAGGCTGCCGCCCTGGCTGGCAGACGCCCCTGCCTGAGGCCGATCGCCGAGCTTTCCGGGTCACGCGGCAGAGACAGCAAAGCAAGGGAGCGCGCGATGCGTAAAGAAGCCGAGGCCACATCCTTCCGGATCCGGCTTTTTGCGGCTCGCCTCGCGCTCTTCCTGGAAGCCCTCTGGCCTGCACTCTGGCCGCCCCTGGCGGTTGCCGGTCTGTTCATCGGGCTCGCCCTTCTGGGCCTGCCCGGCATGCTAAGCCCTTGGCTGCACACCCTCTTTCTCGCTTTCTTCGTGCTGCTGTTCCTCTGGTCCGGCTATCGCGCCCTGCACCGGCTCGCTTGGCCTGACCGTCGCCAGGGCCAGCGGCGCCTGGAGCGCGACAACGCGCTGCCGCACCGGCCCTTGGAAGGCCTGGACGATTCCCTGGTCAGCGACACGCCGGTCGCCCGCGTCCTGTGGCGCCGGCATCGCGACAAGCTGCTGGCCACGCTGCCCTCGCTGCGGGTCGCGCCGCCGAGAACGAGCTGGACCCTGGTCGACCGCTGGGGCCTGCGGGCCGGTCTCGGCTGCCTCCTGGCCATCGGCATCGCCAACAGCTACGACAACATCGGCGGTCGTTTGGCCGCCGCCTTTACGCCCAATCTGGCGATGGACGACGTCGTTCCGGCCAGTGCCGTCACCGTATGGATCAATCCGCCGGCCTACACCGGCGCCGTGCCGCGAGCGCTGGAGGTCGGTCACGGTGGCGTGATCGAGGCCCCGATCAACAGTCAGCTCCTGGCCCAGGTGGTCGGCGGCGAAAGCGCCCCCATCCTGGCCTACAGCGAGGAAGAAGACGCCTTCGAGCGCCAAGGCCTGACTGCTTTTCGGCTGACCCACGAGCTCTCGGAAGATGGCCCGCTGGAAATCCGCCAGGGCGGGCGCTCCCTGGCGAGCTGGGAGCTGGCGCTGCAGCCCGACCTGCCGCCGACGATCGACTATCTCTCACCGCCGTCGAAGACGGTGCGCAACTCGCTGCAGATCGAATACCTGGCCGAGGACGACTACGGCGTGACCGAGGCCAACGCCCGCATCGCGCTGGTCGAGCGGCCGGAGGAAGAGGCGCTGGTTCTGTCCCTGCCGCTGCCCAGCCTGAGTGCGCCCTCCGCGGATGGCCGCAGCTTCCATGATATGACGCCGCACCCCTGGGCCGGGCTCGAGGTCGAGATCGTCCTGGAGGCGACTGACGAAGTCGAGCAGCAGGGCCGCAGCGAAGGCTTCCGGATGGTGCTGCCCGAGCGAATCTTCAATCACCCGGTCGCCCGCGCGCTGATCGAGCAGCGTAAGCGGCTGACCGTCGCACCGGATGACCGCGGCCCGGTGATCGGGGCGTTGGCGGATATCGGCTCCAGGCCCAGCCACTATCACAACGACATGCTGGTCACCCTGGCCATCGTCATCGCCGAGCGCGAGCTGGCCAACATCGATCGTCCCGAGGCGATCGACCGCGTGCAGCGGCTGCTCTGGGAGACGGCGCTGCGCATCGAAGACGGCGAAGCGGCGATTGCCGAGTTGCGGCTGCGCGAGCTGCAGCGGCAACTGATGGAGGCCCTGGCGGAAGGCGCCAGCGACGAAGAGATCCAGCGTCTGATGAACGAGCTTCAGCAGGCGCTGGACGACTATCTGCAGGCGCTGGCGCAGCAGATGCAGGAGCAGATGCAGAACCAGCAGGGCGAGCTGCCGCAGCTCCCCCCCAACGCCCAGGTGATGCAGAGCCAGGAGCTGCAGCAGATGCTGGAGCAGGCGCGGCGGCTGGCCGAGAGCGGCATGCGCGACCAGGCCCGCCAGATGCTGGAGCAGCTGCAGCAGGTGCTGGAGAATCTGCAGACCGACCCGATGGCGGCACAGCAGAACCGCGCCTTCGAAGAGGCGCGCGAAATGCTGAACGACCTGGACCAGATGATGCGCCGCCAGCAGGAGCTGATGGATGAAAGCTTCCGTCAGTCCCAAGGCTTGGGAAGCCAGGAGCAGAACCAGCAAGGGCAGCAGCAGCAGGGCCAGGAAGGCCAAGGCCAGCGCTCGGGCGAGCAGCGAGGGCAAGGCCAGCGGCCCGGCCAGTTCGGCTCACCACAGCAGGGCCAACAGGCCCAAGGCGGCGATCCGACCTCCCAGCTCAGCCAAGCGCAGGAGGCATTGCGCCGCCAGCTCGGAGAGCTGATGCGCGATTTCGCGTCGCGCATGGGGGACATCCCGCAGCCGCTGGGCAATGCGGAGCGCGCCATGAGCCAGGCGCGCGACGCACTGAGCCAGGGCGACGCCCGAAGTGCGATCGATCCGCAGGCCGAAGCCCTCGATCAGCTACGCCAGGGCCTGGAAGCCATGCTGGAGAGCTTCGCCCAGCAGATGCAGGGCGGCGAAGGGACCGAGGGGTCTCAACTCGGCAGCAATCCGGGCCAGGGCCGCGACCCCTTGGGCCGCAGCTCCAGCAATGCCGGCGCGCAGACCTTCGAGGACGTCACCGTGCCGGACGAGATGGAGATCCAGCGGGCGCGCGAGATCCTGATGGAGCTACGGCGCCGGCGCAGCGACCCGGAGCGGCCGCCGCTGGAGCTCGACTACATCGATCGTCTGCTGCGCCAGTTCTAAAGCGTTGCTCGGCTCTAACGGGCCAGCGCTTCGGCCACCGCGTCGCAGATCTGCCTGAGCGAAAAAGGCTTGAGCAGAACCGTGGCGACCAGCTCTTCCATGTTGTGCGCCCGCTGCTGCTCGGCCGAGTAGCCGGTCATCAGCAGCACCGGCATGTCGGGATAGTCCTTCGCGGTCTTGAGCGCGAGTGCAATCCCGTCCAGTCCTGGCATGACGATGTCCGTGACCAGCAGGTCATAGCGCTCGTCCGAGAGCGCACGCAGCGCCTCGCTGCCGTCGGGGACGCCCTTGACCCGATGACCCTCCCCTTCCAGCGCGCGGCAAACGAAGCTACGGACCGACTCTTCGTCTTCCGCAACCAAGACCCTCGCCATCACTCTACTCTTCGAACACGAAGTCGATGGTGAGGTTCTGCGCGCCTTCCGGTGCCGCAACCGAGGTCTCGAAGATCAAGCTGCTGGCCCCAGCCAAGGTCTCGGCACCGGCCTGAAAATCCCAGCCAACCAGCTCTTCGCCCGCCCCGTCCAGGATCAGCCCGCGCATCGGCGGAATGCTGTGGGGCTCCTCGGAGGTGTTCTCGATCGTGCCGGTGATGAGATAGCGACGCTCGCCATCCACATTGCGGATGATCGACCTGACGTCACGGATCGCCAGCGGCGGCGGTCCCTCCGCCTCGACCAGGCCCAGTCGCTCGTAAATCGGCGCCGCGGCAGGATAGTTCGCAACGATCCAGTCCTGCTTGTACCAGGCCGCCGCGACCGCGCCGACAACGACAACAAGCAGCAGCAGCCACAGCGCGGTCGCCAAGCCCGATCCGGACTTGCGATTGGCGGCGGCTTCCGCCTCGAAGCTCGGACGGTCAGACAGGAGATCGCCACCGATCGGCGGCGGCGTGTCGATCTCGCCGCCGGCCCCAAGGACCTCCGGACGAATGGACGGGTTTTCTTCGCCCTCCGCGTCGTCGGTCTTCGTTGCGCTATCAGCCGCCGACTCGTCTTGCGCGCCGCTTTCCGGCTCCGCTCCAGCAGGTGCCTGGTGCCACATATGCCCGCACTTGCTGCAACGAACCTTTCGTCCGCCTTCGCCGATGGCGCCGTCAGGAATGCGAAAGCGCGTGGCACAATTCGGGCAAGAGACGTCCATGAAATATCAACGTCCTGGTAAATTAACGAATCCGACTTATAAGCACTGGCCCGACGCCGAAGCAAGCGCAAGGCAGCCGGGGCTCTCGCTTTACCTGGCTGATCCGAAATGCCATCTTGCGGTTCTCCAACGCAACGAATCGGGAGCGAAAGGGGCGTGGTTCGTCTCGAAGGGGTCTCACTGCGCTATCGGGAAGGCCCCGAGGTCTTGCATGGAATCGACTTGGAGTTGGAGCCTGGGTCATTCCACTTCCTTCTCGGGCCCAGCGGCGCGGGAAAATCCTCGCTTATGCGCTGCATCTACATGGCCAACAAGCCGACAAAAGGGCGCGTCATGCTGTTCGGCCGCGATGTTCAGACGCTCGACCGTGACGAGCAGGCCTTGATGCGGCGGCGAATCGGCGTGGTGTTTCAGGACTTCCGCCTGCTGCCTCATCTCAATGCCTTCGAGAACGTCGCCCTGCCCCTGCGCCTGTCCGGCGAATCCAGCCGGGCGCTGGACTCCAAGGTTGCCGAGCTCATGCGCTGGGTCGGTCTGGCGGACTGTCTCGAAGCCTATCCGGCAACCCTGTCGGGCGGCCAGCAACAGCGCGTCGCGATCGCCAGAGCGGTGATCGGCCGGCCGAGCCTGCTGGTCGCCGACGAGCCGACGGGCAACGTCGACGAACGCCTCGCCATGCGCCTGCTGTTCCTGTTTCAGGAGCTCAATCGGAACGGCACCACGGTCTTCATCGCAACCCACAACCAGGCCCTGGTGCAGCGCTTTCCCTATCCCTTCTATCGCATCGACGACGGTTTGCTGAGCCAAGGCCGGCGCAGCGCGGCCAGCCCGGCCGCGGCCGGAGCCGCCGGCGGATGACCGGGACGCCGCCGCTGCAGCTTCCTCTCGGCCGCGAGCGGGCCGTGCGGTTCCTGCCCTGGCTGATCGGGTTCATGACCTTTCTCGCCACACTCTCGCTTGCGGCCGCCTTGTTGGTGAACGCCCTGGCAGAGCGCTGGGACCAGGGCCTGGAGGGACGGCTGACCATCCAGGTGCCCCGTGTCGAGCCGCCGGACCCGGTGGAGGATGAAAGGCGCCTCGACGACGTGCTCAAGGTGCTGACCGAGACACGGGGCCTGCGCGAGGCGGAGGTGCTGGACGACTCGGGCATGGCCAGCATCCTGGCGCCCTGGATTGACGACCCGACGCTGATTGCCGAGCTTCGCTTTCCCGTTCTTATCGCGGTGACCTTGGACAGCGGCGAGCTTTCGGACGACGTGTTGCAAGAGCTGAGCCAACGGCTCGAAAGCCTTGCGCCCGGCACCTACGTCGACACCCATCGGCGCTGGCTGATTGGCCCGATTCGGCTGGCCGACTCGATCGAGCTGGTCGCCGCGGTGGTCTTGTTCATGGTGATGGCCGCCGCGGTGCTTGCCGTCATCTTCGTGACGCAGACCAGCCTCACCATCCACCGCAGTGTCATTGAACTGCTGCATCTCATGGGCGCCCGAGACCGTTACATAGCCGTCCAGTTTCAGAACTATTCCCTGCGCGCAGCCCTGTTCGGCGCGCTTGCCGGGCTGCTCGGAGCCGGGCTGACGATCACCGCGATAAGCTATGCCGTGGTGGCCGCCGATCAGAGCTTCGCACAGCCGTTTCAAGTCGGCCTGAGTGCCTGGTTGCCGGTCGCAGCGCTCCCGCTGGCCTTCGCCGCCGTCGCCGCGGTGACGGCACGCTTTACGGTGCTGCGTCACCTCGCGCGCCTATAACCGGGTCGCAGGGGTCATGGCGACCTATACGAGAAGACGGAAGCGCCGCCGCCTTGTGCCGGTCCTGCTGCTTCTCGCCGCCGCCTACCTCGGCGGACTCTATTGGTTCGTTCAGAGCATTCCGTGGCAGCGGCCGGACGGCCAGGGACCGCCGACCGACGCCATCGTGGTGCTGACCGGCGCCGTCGGCCGCATCCCCGAAGGCCTCGACCTGCTGGACAAGGAACGCGGGCGGAAGCTGTTCATTTCCGGAGTCTATCGCGGCGTCGAGGTGCAGCAGCTGCTGCAGATGGCCCAACGTCAGCCGGACGAGATGCTCTGCTGCATCACGCTTGGCTACGAAGCGCAGGATACCGTCGGCAACGCCGAAGAGACCGCCGCCTGGATCACGGCGAACGACTTCAATTCCTTCACCCTTGTCACCTCGGCCCAGCACATGCCGCGCAGCCTGCTGCTGTTCCACCATGCCCTGCCGGACAGCACCATTGTCCCCCACCCCGTCTATCGCCAGCAGGGAGAGCACAGCCTGATCGGCTACTGGGCGCGCTCGGCCGATGACGTGTTTCAGGAGTACAACAAGTTCCTCCTGACCCGTCTGCGCCTGTTCTTCGTCGAGTTGCTGGATGCCATGCCGGCACAGACATGACCTTTCTCCGCTCCCTGCTCTTCAACTTCTATTTCTACCTGCTGACGACGGTGATGGCGCTCGCCGGCCTGCCGCTTCTGGCCATGCCCTGGCGCTGGATCATGCGCTACAGCCGCCTCTGGACGCAGCTGGTCTTGCTCGGCCTCAAGCTGATCTGCCGCCTCGACTACCGCTTTATCGGTCGCGAGCGGTTGCCGGACGGCCCCTGCCTGATCGCCTGCAAGCATCAGTCGGCCTGGGAGACCATGGTGCTGCCCAACATCGCGCTGCGCTTCGCAGCCTGCGTGATGAAGCGGGAACTGCTCCTGCTGCCGATATTTGGCTGGTATCTGCAACGCAGCGGCCAGATTCCCATCGACCGGCGTGGCGGCGCCAAGGCGCTGAAGGACATGCTGGCCAAGGCCAAGAAGACGGTCGAAGACGACCGGCCGATCGTGATCTTTCCCGAGGGCACGCGCACCGCCCCTGGGCAGCAGCGGCCCTATCACGTCGGCGTCGCCGCGCTTTACAAGTCGCTCAAGGTGCCGGTCGTTCCGGTCGCACTCAATTCCGGGCTGTTCTGGAGTCGTCAGGCCTTCCACAAGCGCGCCGGCACCATCACGGTGGAGTTTCTGCCCCCGATTCCGCCCGGCCTGTCGCGCGACGCCTTCATGACCGAGCTTAGGGATCGTATCGAGAGCGCGAGCGATAGGCTGGCGCAGGAGGTAAAGAGGGAGAGCGCCGCTTAGGTAGCCAGTCGGCTCAGGTCATCCACTGGTGGATACCAAGCAGCCACTTTTGTATTCATAGAAGTCGGGATTGCGGATTGCAGCGACCTTCAACAGCTCATCTATTGCATCGTTCATCGCTACTTCCTTCTCAGGTTCTCCGACGAGATACGTCCCAAAGTTCGCGTGCTTTGACGATGCGTCTAGCAGGACAATGTAGAGGCGCTCATATTGCTCATCCCGACCGCCGGGATCATCACGCCCTGTAAACAACTGAAGGCGAGTGTGCGCGTTCAGAAAAGTCGAACGGCGACGCTCAGTGCCATCCGATGCGGCTCCGTGATCGAGAAAGAAAAGCCCGCCAAGAACAGCGTAAGGAAAACGACGGTGTAGCGTGACGGCTTCGAACAACATATCACCGCGCCTGTTCGTGAGATTCTTCTGAAAGTTCCTTGTGCGATTGTCGCGGAAGTTGATTGTTTTGATGGAAACGCCAAGCAAGAGTCCAGCTTCCTCCGTCGCCCATGTCACATCGACTTTCTTCGCGCCGATTCCACCTGCCATTCGTCGCTCTGCGCCTGACTTATCGCTCTCACTCGGTGGTGCTGGGCGTGCATCACTCAAGCCCCGCTCTCTAAGTTGTTCAGCGATGGCGAGAGCGACGACGTTCGAGATCTTTTCGCTGTAAGCCTTCTTTTCCGGTGTGCTGGCGGAATCGGGGGGCTTATCGCCCGCCGACATCAAGGCTGCTTGAAGAAGGTCATCCACTCTCGCCACTCTTTCCCCGTGCGCGGCGACGCTGGAAAAGCATCTCTCTCGCCAGTCTCAGTGCCTTTAGATCACTCTTCGGAACTTTCGCCAAGATTACTCGGTCGACTGCACCTACTGCTTCAGTCAGATCGCCTCTACGAAGCGAACTTGCCAGTTGCGGCTTGATACTCCGCAACGCTGTCTCGACGTCCTTGATCAGGTCAAGCGAAGGGATAGGCAGCTTGTCTGCCTCGCGCGGTTCCATCTTCAATAAACCACCACCGTAGGCTCGTCCGACGATTTCGCTGCCCAACAGCGTCACACTATTAAGACATGCGATGGGAAGAACGTCGCGACCGAGCTGCTGCCTTCCCGGTGGAAGGCGAATACCATAAACTGAGTTGAGGATATGGCTCTGCGCTGCATTACTCACCAACCGAGGCCGGTCATGGTTCATATAGGTCAAAAACAGGTCCGGTACTTCAACCAGAGGAACTCGCCACCAGGGGCGGCGAACGCGACACTTATAGGCTTTCGCAACCCCCATCTGCTCGCCAGCCTCGATGTATCGCTGCGCTGCGTCGGACAACTCGTCGCTAGGATAGAAAAGAAGGCAGCGCGCGCCCTCTTTCAACAGTTGCTCCCAGATCGTTTCGGTAAAGTTGAGGCCTTGTAGGTGCCGCGTACCTGGTGGAGATATGCGGGTTAAGTCGTCCTCGCCAAGCCGGTGCTCCAGCGCCTCGGCTTTGGTCAACGAGAAGTACTTGTTGTTCCCAGTCACAGCACCGAGATACGCACCTCCCCAATCCCCCAATTCCTCAAATTGCTCATCGGCAAGCGCCTGGTAGATCGTGAACGCGTCCTGGGCCACGAGTACAGGCGTCCACTTTTCCTGACCGGGATCGTGTGAAACCCAAGTTGCAGATTCAGCCGAAGCTAGCGACTGCACATCTTTCGCTTGATGCACCTCTAGGCATTGAGCACCACCTGTGCCTTCTGCCAACAGCAAAACAACTTCTTCGAGCACACCCGGAAACACCCGCTCTTCAAACATGATCAATCGAACACGGGCGAAGCGGCGAAGCAGAAATCTCCTCACTTCCTGTGCGTAGTTGACACTCAGGAGTTCTGCTGGAAGCACAAGCGCAAGACGCCCGTCTGGCCTCAGATGGCTCGCAGCTTTCACCACGAAAGCCGCCCAGGAACTTGCAAGACCTGAGAGGCGCACCCCTTGCGCTAGAGCTGCCTCAAGGCCTCGCGCCCGCGCCTCACCAGAGAAATTCTGATAGCGGACAAAGGGAGGATTGCCGATGACAGCTGAGTACGTGATGGGTGGTTCATGTGTGAAGAAATCGCCGACCGAAACACACGCATCAAAGTTTGCGTCTTGCATCTGTCGTTTGGCCCTACGCGCAGACTCACCGTAAATCTCCACTCCATGGAGTTGCTCACCCCAAAAGAGCGGTTTTGCGCCAAGGTCGTTCAGACGCCCCCCCGCCGCCAACAGGAAACTCGCTTCCCCACATGAGGGTTCTAGGACGGTGTCGTCACGAGAGCGAATGGCCCAGTTCACAAGATAGGTTGCAATCTCGGGGGGCGTGAAGAATGCACCTCGGCTCTTTTTGAGTTGGTCAGTATCCACTATGCCCCCTAGCCGAAGCGAATCGCCTCGCTTTAGTTACCCTGCCATGGCATCGAGACGGTGCCAATCAAGACATAGTATCGTTCTTTTTTTGTTCTTACCAGAAATTTGATAAACTTGCTTGGCGTTGGTTGCTTGCTGGACCAATGTGCGACGGATAAGACACTCCCCCATTCTCAGATACATGAATGACTATGTTATGCTGTGAGGTAGCAAGAGCTTCGAAGCCATGAGCGCGCTTTCGCCGCTGTCCCAGCAGATTTGGGACATGAAGTACCGCCTGAAGGACGATGAGGGCCGCCCGCTGGAGGCCGACATCGACGCGACCTGGCGCCGAGTCGCCAAGGCGCTGGCCGCCGTCGAGGCGGACCCAGGGGCCTGGGAAGACTGCTTTTACGAGGCCTTGCGCGACTTCGCCTTCCTGCCTGCCGGCCGCATCCTTTCGGGCGCCGGCGTCAATCGCCGGGTGACGCTGTTCAACTGCTTCGTCATGGGCCGCATTCCCGACGACATGTCGGGGATCTTCGAGCACCTGAGGGAGGCCTCGCTGACCCTGCAGGCCGGCGGTGGCATCGGCTACGATTTCTCGACCCTGCGGCCGAAAGGCGCCCTGGTGCGCGGGGTCGGCGCCGACGCCTCGGGGCCGCTCAGCTTCATGGACGTCTGGGACGCCATGTGCCAGACGATCATGTCCGCCGGCTCCCGGCGCGGTGCCATGATGGCAACCCTGCGCTGCGATCACCCGGATATCGAGGACTTCGTCCGCGCGAAGCGGGAAGCCGGTCGGCTGACCAACTTCAATCTCTCGGTTCTGGTGACCGACGCCTTCATCCAGGCCATCCGGGACGACGCCGACTGGCCGCTGGTGTTCGAGGGCGAGACCTACCGCACCCTCAAGGCCAAAGACCTTTGGGACGCCATCATGCAGGCGACCTACGAGGCTTCCGAGCCCGGCGTGATCTTCATCGACCGCATCAACGCGCGCAACAATCTGACCTACTGCGAGACGATACACGCGACCAACCCCTGCGGTGAGCAACCCTTGCCGCCCTACGGCGCCTGCCTGCTTGGCTCGGTGAACCTCTTCAAGCTGGTGCGCGCGCCCTTCACGCCGGAGGCGCAGCTCGACATCGCCGGCCTGGAGAAGCTGGTTCAGCTGGCGGTGCGCATGCTGGACAACGCGATCGACGCCTCGCGTTTCCCGCTCGAGGCGCAAGAGATCGAAGCCGAGGACAAGCGGCGCATCGGCCTTGGCGTCACCGGCTTGGCCGATGCCCTCATCGCCTGCGGCCTCACCTACGGCAGCGAGGAGGCGGTGACCGAGGTCAAGCGCTGGATGAAGGCCTTCCGCGACAGCGCCTACCACGCCTCGAGCGATCTTGCGGCGGAGAAGGGCCGCTTCCCGCTCTACGACGAGAAGGCCTTCCTGGCGGCCCGCGACGTCGCCGCGCTGGATGAGCCCTTGCGCGAGAAAATCGCCCAGCAAGGCATGCGCAACGGCCTGGTCACCTCGATCGCGCCGACCGGCACCATCTCGCTGCTGGCGGGTAACCTCTCATCCGGCCTGGAGCCAGTCTTCGCCTTCGAATACACGCGCAACCTGCTGCGCCGCGACGGCAGCCGCGAGAAGATCTCGGTCAGCGACCCGGCGCTGGCGCTGTTCCGCCAGCTGCACGGCGAGCAGGCCGCGCTGCCCGAGGCCTTCGTCGATACACAGGTGCTGCGGCCGGAGCATCACCTGGCCATGCAGGCGGCCGTGCAGGACTACATCGACAGCTCGGTCTCCAAGACCATCAACCTGCCGAGTGACATCTCCTTCGAGGCTTTTCAGGACGTCTACCTCAAGGCCTATGAGCTGGGCTGCAAGGGCTGCACCACCTATCGGCCGAGCGCGGTCCGCGGTTCCGTCCTCGAGACGACAACCCAGCTCCCGGCGCAGGTCGACAGGGCCGGTCCGGTGGTGCAGCTGACCGAGCCGCTCGACCGGCCGGAGACCCTGCCGGGGCGAACCTACAAGCTGCGCTGGCCGGGCAGCGACCACGCGATCTACATCACCATGAACGATATCGTTCAGGAGACGCCCGCCGGCCCGCGCATCCGGCCCTTCGAGATCTTCATCAACTCGAAGAACATGGAGCACTACGCCTGGACGGTGGCCCTGACGCGCATGATTTCGGCGGTCTTCCGCCGCGGCGGCGACGTCGCCTTCGTGGTCGAGGAGTTGAAGGCCGTCTTCGACCCGCGCGGCGGCGCCTGGATGGGCGGCGCCTACGTCCCCTCGCTGCTGGCCGCCATCGGCGACGTGATCGAGCGGCACATGCGGGAGATCGGCTTTCTGCCCAGCCCGCGCGAGGACGAGAGCCTGCCGCAGGCGCTTATCCAGCAGCAGCACGGCGGGACGCGGAGCGAAGGAAGCACAGGCGGTGTCGCGATGAGCCCGCCGAGCCAGTGCGCCCGCTGCGGCGCCGCAGCGGTCATCCACCAGGAGGGCTGCGATCTCTGCACCAACTGCGGCTACTCGCGATGCAGCTAGGACCGGAGCAACGGGATGGCTAAGCGACGCCTCTGCAGGCGCTGCCACACCAAGCTGGAGATCGACCAGGAAACCTGCCCGGCCTGCGGCGAGCACAACCCCATTCCCAAGCCCTGGTACACACCGTTCCTAGGCTTCCTGATCATCATCATCCTCGGCTATTTCCTGATCGACTTCGGCGCCATCGCGGAGTTCTTCGGCCTGTCGGAAAGAGCTCCGGTCGTGGAAGAGAGCACCTCCGACTGAAGCGCCGCGCTCGCTTTAGTCTCTCAGCGTCTCGCAGCGCTTGAGGACCAGGCGCTGGAGGTGGTGCAGCGAGCGGTCGTGGATGCCCAGCGCCTCCAGGTGGCCCAGGGTGGCGCTGAGATACTCGCGACAGTGGCCGCGCTGACCGACGCCCTGCACGATGAGCTGCGCCGTCTGTTCCGGCGTGATGCGCCCGGTGTACTGTCCGTGCGAGGGATCGACGACGAAGGTCGCGGCGGTGACACGCCCCTCGGGTGTGCGCAGCGACAGCCACTTGGGAATATAGACCCCGGTGATCATCTCCCGCTCCCACAGGTAATCCATCACCGCTTGGCCCTCTGCGGCCGGCGCGCGGTAGACCATGCCGTGGCAGGAGCCGCCGCGATCAAGCCCCAGCACCAGGCCAGGTCGCGTGGGCGTGCCGCGGTAGCGGTGGGAATAGACGCAGAAGCGGCGATGGTAGCCGTGCAGCAGCGCCTGCCGCACCTCCAGGTGCGGGAAGCCCGGGTGCCACATCAGCGAGCCGTAGCCGAACACCCAGAAGTCCTGCCCCGGGGGCAGCGCAAGACGCTCCCGCTCCACGGGCTCTTTCAACAGTTCGCTCAAGTCCGGCACTTCCAGCGGCGATGCACCGCAGTCCCGGCGGTCGTCCTTCGGCATAGCAGCCGATATTGGCGCCCTGGCCGGATGGGTCAACGTAAAGCAGAGAAAACCGAGCGAGAGCCCTATCAGGCCCTAGGACTGAGAACCGTCCTGGCTGCCCGGCTCGCGCGGGTCGAAAGTGCCGGCCTGGCCCATCTCGATGACGCTGCGGCGGATTTCACAGGTCTTATGAAAGATGCTCTGCAGCAAGTCACCCTCACCCCAGCGAATGGCCCGCTGCAGCTGGGAGATATCCTCGTTGAAGCGCTGCAGCATCTCCAGCACGGCATCGCGATTGTTGAGAAAGACGTCGCGCCACATCACCGGGTCGGAGGCGGCGATGCGGGTGAAATCGCGGAAGCCGCCGGCGGAGTAGCGAATGACTTCGGCCCGCTCACTCTCTTCCAGGTTCGCCGCCGTATCGACGATGGTATAGGCGATCAGGTGAGGCAGATGGGAGGTGATGGCCAGCACCTTGTCGTGGTGCTTGGCATCCATCAGCTCGACGCGCGCGCCGCAGCGGCGCCACAGCGCGGCAACCCTTTCGACCGCGGCCTCGTCGGTTCCCGGCGGCGGCGTCAGGATGCAATAGCGATTGTCGAAGAGGTCGGCGAAGCCGGCCTCCGGGCCCGAATGCTCGCTGCCCGCGATCGGATGCCCGGGCACGAAATGCATGCCGCTGTCGAGAAAGGGGCTGACGTCGCGGATGACCGCCTGCTTGACCGAACCAACGTCCGTGACGATGACCTCGGGCGCCAGCGCCGACGCCATGGCTTGCGCGATCGACTCGTTCGCACCGACCGGGGCGCAGAGTACGACAAGATCAGCGCCCTCAACCGTGTCCGCCGGGCTTTCATGCACGCTGTCGGCGATGCCCAGCTCCATGATCTTGGCGCGCGACTCGGCGCTCCTGACGCAGGCGCGAATCTCACCCGCCATGCCGTCGCGCTGCATCGCACGCGCCAGGGAAGAGCCGATCAGTCCGCAGCCGATGATGGCGACGCGGTCGAAAAGTTGCGTCTCGCTCATGACATGTAGGTGCGCAGGGCTTCGAGCAGCTCTCGCATCTCCGGTTCCGTGCCGATGGTGACGCGCAGGTGGTGCGGCAGGCCGTAAGCGTCCATGCGGCGCACCAAGATGCCCTGCTGCTTGAGGTACTCCGCCGCCTTGGCGGCATCGTCGAACTGCATCAGGGCGAAGTTGCCGGCGCCGCCCTTGGTCGCGACGCCCACTTCCGCGGCCTGCTGCAGGAACCAGGCCATACAGCGCGAATTGTGCACCCGCGCGGCACGCACGTACTCTTGGTCCTCTAGGGCTGCCACCGCAGCCACCTGGGCCGGCGCGCTGACGTTGAAAGGCCCGCGAATACGGTTCAGGACGTCCGCGATCGGCTGGGGGCAGTAGGCCCAACCCAAGCGCAGGGCCGCCAGGCCGTAGATCTTCGAGAAGGTGCGGGTCATCACGACGTTCGGGAACATGTCCACCAGCTTCACGCCCGGCTCGTAGTCGTTCGTCGTGACATACTCGGCGTAGGCGGCGTCGATAACGAGCAGGATGTCCTCGCGCAGACGGCGGCGCAGGCGGAACAGGTCTGAGACGGCGATGTAGCTGCCGGTCGGATTGTTGGGATTGGCCAGGAAGACCGCCTTCGTCTGATCGGTCACCTGGTCGAGCAGCGCATCGACATCGGTGCGCATGTTGCGTTCCGGCGCAGCCACCGGCACCGCGCCCACGGCATGCGCCGAGATAGGATACATGAGAAAGCCGTGCTGGCTGTAGATCATCTCGTGATCCGGCCCGCAATAGGCCCGCATCAACAAGGCAATCAACTCGTCGGAGCCGGCCCCGCAGACAATCCGCTCCATGTCCAGGCCGTGCAGCCGGGCAATGCTGCGCCGCACGGCCAAGCACCCACCTTCGGGATAGCGGTGCAGTTCCTTGGCCAGGGCGCTATAGGCCTCGATCGCCTTGGGGCTGGGGCCGAAGGGGTTTTCGTTGGCGGCGAGCCGTATCGCGCGACGGCCGCTGGCGAGCTTGGATTCGCCCCCGACATAGGGGCTGATCTCAAGAATCCCGGGACGGGGGACCAAAGTGTTCATTGTGCAAGATCTCAGCGTGTTTGCGCATCCAGCGCAACCGCGTAGGCGCCGATGGCCCTGACCGCGCCGATCCGGCCCGCCGAGGCATCGACCAGCTGTTCGAGTCGGTCGTCCCCGTCGGCGATGAAGCCTTCGACCTCGGCAAAATGCAGCCAGACGCCGTCCGGCTCGACGACGACGGCGGTCTCCCGCACCGAAAGATCGACGCCAGTCAAGAGATCGCGCCAGGCCGAACGACTGAGCTCGCCGTCGCTTTCAGCAACCAGCAGGCTGCGGTCGTTGCCGGTCTCCTCCGGCTCCCCCGCGGCCACGGCCAGGGCCTCCGGCCCGCCGCGCACGTTGGGCGCCGCCGCTTCGTGAATCGGGATGCGCGCGACGATGAAAAGGCGCCGCGGCCCGGTGCGATAGAGGTGGCGCCACCACATGTCGATGGCGTCGCTCTCCGGCACCGGAAGCAGGCCGATTTCCGCCTCCTGGTCCGCCAGCGCGGTCAGCACCCGTTGGCAGGAGCCGCGCTCCACGATCGTCGCCATGACGCCGAAGTGGTTGCGTGCGATGCGATGCAGGATGTCCTCGCCGTCAAGACCCAGGACGCAGACCGTCAGACGGCTCTGCACGGCGGAGGAGGCAGAGAAGATCTCGCGCCAGATGCGCACCAGGGACGATGCCGGAAGGTTGCCATGATTGGCGGCGAGAAGACGGCGCAGCACGACCGTCTCTCGACCTGGCCGGACGGTCGGCGTACCATTGCCCTTTGCGTGACCGACCCGCTTCGAGACGGCCATGCGTTTGTTCAGAAGATCAAGGAGCGCGAGGTCGAGGTCATCGATTTCACGGCGCAGATCCTCGAGCGTCGCTTCCGGCACGGTCCTTGTATCCATTATGTTGGCGAGAGCCTTTAACTGATAGTCGCTAGAACGGTTAAAATCAAAGAAAAGTCTGTGCTGTTATGAGCCTCACGTCAGAACCCAAGCCATTGACAGATAAGCAAACCGGCGCCTTTATTGCGCGCCTTTACGGTGCCCTCGGAAAGGTATTTTCACAGTGGCCACGGCCCCAGAGGATATGACCAGCAAGGGCAGGCTCGGCCCCCAACGTCAAGCCGAGTCTGCGACAGACGTCGTCGGAGAGCAGGCGATCCTGGCGCATGTAGAAGCGCTCCGGCTCGACTGCGGCGTGGATCTCGGCCCGATTACCGTGGCCTATCAATGCTATGGCACGCTGAACCGGGACAAGAGCAACGCCATTCTGGTCTGCCATGCGCTGACCGGTGATCAGTTCGCCGCCGAAACCCATCCCTTGACCGGCCGGCCGGGCTGGTGGGCCTACATGGTCGGGGCCGGACTGCCGCTGGATACCGACCGCTACTGCATCATTTGCGCCAACGTGCTCGGCGGCTGCATGGGCACCACCGGGCCGCGGGACGTCCACCCGGACTCCGGGGCACCCTGGGCGCTCGATTTCCCCATGGTAACGGTGGGCGACATGGTGCGTGCTCAAAAGCTGCTGATCGACCAGCTGGGCATCGACCAGCTTTTCGCCGTGGTCGGCGGCTCCATGGGCGGCATGCAGGTGCTGGAGTGGGCTGCAAAGTACCCGGAGCGGGTCTTCGCTGCCGTGCCGATCGCCACGGCCGCCCATCATACCGCCCAGAACATCGCGTTCCATGAGGTCGGCCGCCAAGCCATCATGGCGGACCCCGACTGGGCCGGGGGACGCTACCTGGAGCATGGCACCGTGCCGCGCCGGGGATTGGCCGTCGCCCGCATGACGGCGCACGTCACCTACCTTTCGGAAGGGGCGCTGCACCAGAAGTTCGGGCGCAAGCTGCAGACCGGCAGCAGCCTCTCCTTCGGCTTCGACGCAGACTTCCAGGTTGAGAGCTACCTGCGCTATCAGGGCAGCAGCTTTGTCGACCGCTTCGACGCCAACTCCTATCTCTACATCACCCGGGCGATGGACTACTTCGACCTGGCCGCGGATTTCGGCGGGGTGCTGGCCAGCGCCTTCCTGGGCAGCAAGGTGCGCTATTGCGTCGTGTCCTTCACCAGCGACTGGCTGTTCCCGACCAGCGAAGCCAAGACCATCGTGCACGCCCTCAACGCCGCCGCGGCCGACGTCAGCTTCGTCGAGATCCGCAGCGACAAGGGACATGACTCCTTCCTGCTGCGCGAGTTCGAGTTCTTCGAAACCCTGCACGGCTTCCTCAACGGCTGCGCCGAGATCAAGGGCTTGCCGATCGCCCACCTGCGCCTGCCCGACCCCTGTGCGCCCGACCACACGGAGGATCGGGTGACATGAGCGCCGTCGGCGAGGGCGTCGAGCAAAGGCTCGCTGCGGCGGACCCCAAGCCGCAGCGCCTGGCGGCACGTGGCGCCCACGTGGTGCGCGGGGATTTTCGCCTGATCGCGGACATGATCGAGAGCGGCAGCCGCGTGCTCGACGTCGGCTGCAGCGACGGCGCCTTGCTGGAATACCTCGCCCGTGAGCGTGGCGTTGTGGGCCGCGGCATGGAGCTCAGCCAAGCGGGCGTGAACGCCAGCGTCAGCCGCGGGCTCTCGGTTGTCCAGGGCAACGCCGACACGGACCTGGTGGACTATCCCGACGGCGCCTTCGACTATGTGGTGCTGAGCCAGACGCTGCAGGCCACTCATGACCCGCGCAAGGTCATGGAACAGCTTGTTCGCATCGGCCGCCATGCGATCGTCAGCTTTCCCAACTTCGGTTATTGGCGGGTGCGCCTGCGCCTGCTGTTCGCCGGGCGGATGCCGGTGACGCCCTCGCTACCCGCCCACTGGTACGAGACGCCGAACATCCACCTCTGCACCATTCTGGATTTCGTCGAGCTCTGCCAGCGCTGCGGCATCGACATCGAACGGGCGCTCATTCTCGGCGACGGCGAGGAGACGCGAGAGATCAGCAATCTCTTTCGGGCGAACTGGCTGGGCCGCAACGGGATGTTCTTGCTCCAGCGGTCCCGCCGGCAAGAGCGGGGTTAGGCACCGCGATCAGAACCCGGCGGCGCCGCGCCACGGCCCGCGCGGGCCGCACGGCAAAGACCTGCTTCTTGGCCTCCACCAGGTTGACGCCGCCGAACCGGCGGAACCAGCGCCCGCCCGCCCGCTCCCAGGCCGCCGCCGCCCGCAACAGCGCCGGCGAACGCGTGGGGGGAATGAACAACGCCTGTTCCTCGCGTTCCGGAATGAAGGCGTTGTCCTTCAACAGCTTGCGGATCTGCTCGGGGCTGAACGGTTGGCCATGGCCGAAGGGCGTGCGCTCCAGGCGTGCCCAGATCCCCCGTCGGTTCGGCACCACCACCAGCAGGCGGCCCTGCCCGGCCAGAACACGCCAGATCTCGCTCAGCATCTCCCGCACATAATGGCTCTCTTCGATGCCGTGCATCAGCAGGATGCGATCGATCGAGGAGTCGGCGAAGGGCAGCTCCGTCTCCTCGCCGAGAGCGACGACATTGAGGCCCTCCGGCGGCCAGTGCATCGCGCCCTGCTGCGCCGGCATGCAGGCGATCGCACGCTCGGCTTCGCCGCGAAACTGGCGCAGATAGGGAACGGCGTAGCCGAGACCCAAGATGCTGTCGCCGGTGATGTCCGGCCAGAAGGAACGGACGGCGCGGCGAATGAGATGGCGCGCCACCTGCCCCGTGCGGCTGGCATAAAAGTCTCGCAGTTGGACGACGTCGCTATACATCGAAGGACAGAAGCCTTGTAGAAAGTGCCGGTCTGCCCCGCCTTGCGGGCGACAAGGCGCGCGTTAAAGTCCGCCAGTGGAGAAACGACCGATGTCCCAACTCGATATTCACCAGATACCCGTCCTCAGCGACAACTATGTCTATTTGGCACGGGATCGCGCCAGCGGCCAGACCGCCGTTGTCGACCCGGCCGTCGTGAAGCCCGTGCTGGAGGCGGCCGAGCGCCTCGGCTGGACGATCACCCACATTCTCAACACCCACCACCACGGCGACCATGTCGGCGGCAATCTGGAGATCAAGGCCGCCACCGGCTGCACGATCATCGGCCCCAAGGCGGACCGGGACCGGATTCCAGGCATCGACGTCGAGGTGGAGGAAGGCGACAGAGTCGCGCTCGGCGAGGCCATGGCCGAGGTCTTCTTCGTACCGGGCCACACCCGCGGTCACATCGCCTATTGGTTCGAGGAGAGTGCGGCGCTGTTCTGCGGCGACACCCTCTTCGCCTTGGGCTGCGGGCGCCTGTTCGAAGGCACGCCGCAGCAGATGTGGAGCTCGCTGTCGAAGTTCCGCAAGCTGCCGGAGGACACCCACGTCTATTGCGCCCATGAGTACACCCAGGCCAACGCGCGCTTCGCCCTGTCGGTCGAGCCGGAGAACCAGGCACTGCAAGACCGCTCGCGCGCGATCGACGCGGCGCGGGCGCAAGACCGGCCAACCGTCCCCTCGACTCTTGGAGAGGAACTGGCGACCAATCCCTTCCTGCGCGCCGATCAGCCCGGGCTTGCCGCCAACGTTGGCCTGGCAGGCAGCGAGCCGGTTGCGGTTTTCGCCGAGGTCCGGCGGCGCAAGGACAATTTCTGACAGCCTACCCGAACCAAAAAGACAGGGACCTGAACCATGAAGCTCTGGTATGCCGACGCCTCCCCCTATGCCCGCAAAGTGCGCATTCTCCTGCGGGAGCTCGGCCTTGCCGACCGCGTGACCGAGCAGGCGGTTGCCACCACGCCTATCGCGCCCAACGAGGATCTGGCCAAGGTCAGCCCCCTGGTGCGCGTGCCGACCTTGGAGACCGACGACGGCGAGGCGCTCTACGATTCGCGGGTGATCTGCGAGTACCTGGAGAGCCTGAACGGCGTGACGCCCCTGACACCGGCCAACGGAACTGCCCGCTGGCGCGACCTGCGCGACGCGGCCCTGGCCGAGGGGATCCTGGATACCGCGGTAGGCCTGCGCTACGAAACGGCGCTCAAGGAAGAGCGCTTTCAGGACCCCAACTGGATTGCCGCCCGCCGGCAACGCATCCTCCAGGCCCTCGACGCCATGGAGAGCGACGCGCCCGAGATCGGGGCGGCGCCGAGCCAGAGCAACATCAGCTGGGCGGCGGCGCTCGGCTATCTGGATTTGCGTTTCGCCGACATGAACTGGCGCGAGGGACGGCCGAAGCTGGCCGCCTGGTACGAGCGCTTCTCCCAGCGCCCGTCGCTGGTTGAGACGGCGCCCAAGTGACGCTGCGAGCATGACGTCTATCAGCCAGTTCTCGGCGCGCGAGGTCATCGCCCTGCTCGACCTTCAGCCCCACCCCGAGGGCGGGTCCTATCGCGAAACCTGGCGCGATCTCCCCGAAGACGGCGGGCGCGGGGCCGGCACGGCGATCTACTACCTTCTGGAGGCTGGTCAGATCTCGGCCTGGCACCGGGTCGACGCCGTCGAGATCTGGCACTGGTATGCCGGCGCACCGCTGGTGCTCACCACATCGCCGAACGGACACGACGCCGAAGCCCGGCATCTCGGCCCTGAACTGGGGCGCGGGCAACGCCCGCAGCTCATTGTGCCGAAGATGGCCTGGCTCACGGCCGAGTCCCTCGGCGCCTGGACCCTGATCGGTTGCACCGTCTCGCCGGCTTTCACCTTCGAGGGCTTCGAGCTGGCGCCGCCCGACTGGCGGCCGACACCGCGCCCAGCCGGCGGCTCCTAAGCGGACAGCAACCGCGCCAAGTCGTTCATGCTGTCGGCGATCTCGCGACTGCCGGCGGCCATCAAAGCATCGCCGTGGCCGGCCCCGACGTGGCTCGCCCCGGTGAAGCCGATCACCTCCATCCCCGCCGCCCTGGCCGCCGTCACCCCAGTCACGCTGTCTTCGATCACCAGACAATCGCCAGGTGCGAAGCCCATGACGGCGGCGGCATGAAGGTGCAGATCCGGGGCGGGCTTGCCGCGGGCCACCATCTCGCTGCTGAACACCGCCTCCCCGGCAAAAAACCGCAGCAGGTCCGTGCAGCGGAGAGAGAACCGCAGCCGCTCTTCCAGCGAGTTGGACGCGACACAGCGCGGCCCGTTCAGCCCGGCAAGCAGCGCCTGCACACCCGGTACGGCTTCAAGCTCCTGCTCGAAAAGCGCGATCGTCCGCTTGGCCACACGGAGTGGGAAGTCATCGGGCAGGCTGCGTCCCGTCTCTGCCGTCAGGATTTGTGCAATCCGCTGGTCCGTAAAGCCGGGGAAGCGTTCATCGAGCTCTTCGGGTGCAAGTGCGATGCCGTGCTCCGCAAGCTCTTCGGCAACGACGCGGCAGGCCAGGGCCTCGCTATCGATCAGCACCCCGTCGCAGTCGAAGATCAGGAGACCCTGTCGCATCTCTCATTCGGTTCTGTGGCCGTCGCACTGCCTAGCCCCTTTCCGCCTCGGCCGAAAGCACCGGACTTGCAAATCGGCCGGGCGGCGGCAGATTCAGAAAAAACAACATCGGCCAGAGGAGCATCGCATGCGTTATCTGCACACCATGGTCCGGGTCACCGACCTGGACGCCTCGTTGGATTTCTACTGCAACAAGCTAGGACTGGTGGAAACCCGCAGATACGACAGCGAGCAGGGGCGCTTCACGCTCGTCATGCTGACGGCGCCCAAGGACCACGGCCGGGCGAAAGAGGAAAGCTCGCCGGAGCTCGAGCTAACCTACAACTGGGACCCGGAGGACTACAGAGGCGGGCGGAACTTCGGCCACCTCGCCTACAAGGTCGACGACATCTACGCGACCTGCCAGCGCCTGATGGACGACGGCGTGACCATCAACCGCCCGCCGCGCGACGGCCGCATGGCCTTCATCCGCTCGCCCGACAACATCTCCATCGAACTGCTGCAGGAAGGCGATCCCCTGCCGCAGAAGGAGCCCTGGAGCTCCATGCAGAACACCGGTGAGTGGTAGTCGGCCGCTGTCGATACCCAACGAACAAAGGGCTCTCCACTTCGGAGAGCCCTTCAGACTGCTGACAAAGGCCTGGCGAGAGCCGGGCCTTTGTGATTCAAGGGTTCATGCTGAGAAAGCCTGCACCGGAACAGACGGTCCTCGAGAT